>CAYTBM010000035.1:0-16953 GCA_964436025.1 uncultured Anaerolineaceae bacterium | reverse complement strand
CGTGCATCCCGATCCGGCCGCCAGCTACGGCGAACGGTTCGAGTTCCTGGACGAGCGCACCGTTTCGGAGATGTGGAACCACCCGGAAGGTTTGGAGAGGCACCCGCTGTACGCGAATTACATGGACTACGGTCCGGAGGATCGCCACAAGCGGTTCGAGAATCCGACGTTGTGGATGTTCGGTTCGTACCTCTCTCGGTCGCGGGGGACCGACGCGGAAGGCCGACCGGAGGGCTACATCCCCTCAGGAAACCCGTTCTCGGACCAGTTCAGTCGCTATTTTCCTGACCTGCGGGCGCGGGCCGTGGAGGCAGGCCACTTCTTCCCCGAGGAGGCGCCTGAGGTTACAAACCGGCACCTCGACGCGTTCCTCGCGGGAAGGATGTGAAGCGCTCCGAACCTGCGTGTAAACCAGGCGTCGATCGAAGGTAACGCCGAGACATAGGGGAGACCCCCATATGAAAACCCGGCGAAACACCTAGTCACGGCTGCCGTCTGAGGTTGCTTTACTGCGAAAACGCGGTGGTATGCTGTGGTTTCGGTGCAGGCGGGGGCCTTACCGGAATCTTGATTCCCGTAAGGGTGCATTGCCCTCTGTCTCTCCGTGTCCATTCCTGGAAGCTAAAGGACGGTCCGTTTTGACCGAACCCCTCCAGGTTGGCCAGTTCGCCATCGTCGATGGTGAGCCGGTTGACCGGGGGCCCAACGCCGGGGTTTTCCACGGCAAGGGCCCCGCCGACGACCGCGCTGAGCTGTTCATCCTTGCCGAAGGCACCACGCCCGCGGGCGAGGCCTTCGCCGGTCACGTGATCTCAGCGCTTGGGCAGTCGTTCGCCAGCCTGGATATGAGCCTGACCGGTTCGCTGCGCCGGCTGTTCGTGGAAGCTGAGCACGCACTGGAAGACTGGAACCGGAAGAGCATCGCGCAGCACCGGGTTTCCCTCGGCATGAGCGCCTTTGGCCGGCGCGGAGGGCAAGCGGTGCTCGCGCAGGCCGGACCTTCGGCGGCGTACCACGTCCACCGGGGGACGGTGACCTCGTACTTCGCGGAGTTCCAGCATGCGGCCGCTCTCGGCAGCGCTCCCGCCCAGCCACAGCTCACAAAGCTCGATTTCGACGACGACGACCGTCTGTTGCTCATTTCCAGCCCCGCGCTGCACGAGGTGGACGAAGAGCTGATCGAGGGCATCCTGCAATTGCCGGCGGAACAGGTGCTGCCGGACCTCTACCGGCGCGTGCAGGGAATGCGGCAGGTCACAGTGGTGCTCGTCACGGGTCCCGCCCGTCGGCAGCCGCGGTCAGAGCGCGAGGAGGCCCGCGACGATGACGTGGTCATCGACGCGACCGGCACCGGGCCGGCAGTGAACGAGGCGACGTACCAGCCGAGCCTTTTCATCGATGACGATTCGGACACGGTGGTCCACGACGCGCGCGCGCATTTGCTGGAAGTGACGCCGCGGCGCCAAATCGAGGCAGTTGTGCCGGCATTCGTGACCGAGGCGCCGGCGCCGCTGCTTCGTGTGGCGGGCGAATCGAGCGTCTCGCTAACGCGCATGGCTGCGGAGGGTGCTGCCCGCGCAGCACGCTCGCGTGCGGCAGTGGCGACCATCCACGCGGAATCTCAGGCCCGTCGGCCGGCATGGCATGCAATCGAATCGACAGCGCCCGCAATGGCGGCGGCCTCACCGGTTTCCTTGCCCATCGAAATGAACGCCGCGAATGGGCCGCGCCAGAAAAAGGCGCAGAGCTTCTCACGCGGGCTCGTGCCCAGCAGTGCGCCAACCTCGCGGCCCGACCTGCTTGCGGAGGACCTGCCGCTCGTCGACACCATGGCCACCGCCACGCGGTCGCGGAATACCACGAGCACACCGGTAGCCGAAACGCTGGCGAACGAGTCCGGGGCGGCCATGGCGGGCGGGGCGCCGCTGGTCCGGCCGCGGCACAACATGGGTGGCCGCTGGAAGGGCGGTAATGCCTTCGGCGGGCGGACCACGCTTAGCGGACAGCTGCCGCCGACCTGGATGGTAAGCCTTGGCGCCCTTGTCGTGCTCCTGCTGTTGGCGGGCATCGTGACCGTCCCGCGGATGCTGAGCGAGGACAATCATCAGCGTGTCCAATCCTTGCTGGACGGTGCGCAGCAGCGGATCGCCGGGGCTGCGACCAGGGCGGACACAGGCGAGAAGCGGCAGATGCTGTCCGAGGCGCAGGCCATGCTCCTCGAAGCCCGCGACCTTGGCGGCTCGGCCCAGGCAGACCAGCTTATCAGCCAGGTCGCCGGGGCACTCGTCGTCATTGACAACGTGAAGGCGCCGCAGTCGGTCGAGACGGTTGCCTCCCTCGAACAGTTCGGCGCCAAGCCGGTGGCGGTGAGCCGAATGGCGCTGTCCGCGGATGCGGCCTACCTGCTGGACGTGAACGCGGCGCAGGTCGTGCGCGTGCCGCTGGCCGGGGGCGAGCCTTCCAGCGTGTTCAGCGAGAACAAGGAACTGAAGCAGGCGAAGCCGGTTGCCATCGCCCAACTGGACCAGAGTGACCTTGGTGGCCCCGTCCTGCTCATCGCCGACATGTCCAACAAGCTGTGGGCTTACTCGCAGGCAGGCGGTGTACGCGTCCTCGCCCTGGCAGCGCCAGCGAACCTCGCGATCAGCGACATCGCCGTTTACGGCCGCGACCTGTACGTGCTCGACGCCGGGCAATCGACGGTCTACCGATTCCAGCAGAACACCGACGGGTTCCCCAATCCTCCCCAGAAAGCAGTGGTCAGCAGCGACCTCTCTGCCGCGCGCCGCCTGATGGTCGATACCGAGTTCGTCACAGCGGACGCCAATGGCAGGCTGCACAGGTTCATCAACGGCCAGGTGGCGTTGACGCTCTCCGAGGCCGGCATCGACAAGCGCCTTGTCGCGCCCGAGACGGCGCAACCAATGTCGAAGACCGAGCTGGCGTTGCTGGATGCCGCGAACGACCGGATTGTGGTGCTGACCCGAGACGGGACGTTCGATCGGCAGTACCGGAGCAAGGACTTCGCGGGGGCGAGCGCATTCGCAATGCGGGACGGCCAGGCGTTCATCTTCTCGGGATCCTTGCTGCGCCGCATCGTGTTCTAGAACCGGACTTTTCAGGACTTCCCATGGCTACGCTTCCGGCGGCCGACGTGGCATACTAAAACCTACCGTGAGTCAGGCGACTTCAAGCGAAATAGCAGATTTGGCAACTTCGCCCGTGTTGCTCGATGCGCCGAGCCGCAGCCGCCTGGTGCGCTGGGCTTTGATCGGCCTGGGATCGCTTCTCGTGGCCGTTGGCATTGTCGGGATTTTCCTCCCACTGCTTCCCTCCACGGTCTTCTTCCTGATGGCGCTGGGCTGCTACGGCAAGAGCTCGCCGTCGGCATACCGGTGGATGACGACCAACCGGTTGTTCGGCAAGCACCTCCGTGAGTACCGGGAAGACAAGGGCGCCACGGTCGCCACGAAGGTGGTCTCGTTGCTCACGCTTTGGGCCGGCATCGGCGCGAGCGAGTACTTCATCGAGAACCTCTGGGTACGGCTCTTGCTCGTCGGTGTGGCGCTCGGAGTCTCGGTGCATCTCGTGCTTCTGCGGACCATCCGGCGCCCGGCCTGACGCCCAGCCATTCGCGTTCGGCGCCCGTAGGCGTCCACAATCTGGCAATGGACTGGACGCAGCGCGCCCGAGAACTGGCGACCGCCTTTGCAGTGCGCGCCCCGCTCCATGACCGGGATGGTTCGTTCCCGTTCGAAAACTTCGACGAGCTTCGTGCGGCGGGTTTCTTCGGACTGACGGTGCCCAAGCGCTTCGGCGGGAGCGAGGCGTCCCTCGCGGAATACCTCGGGGTCCTCGAGGCAATCGCCTACGGCGACGGTTCCACGGCGCTTGCGTTCATGATGCACCTGAAGACGTTCGGCCAGGAGCGCGAGGCGCCGTCCTACCCCCCGGCGTGGTTCGAGCGCATGGCGCGGGGGGCTGTTGAGCGCGGCGAACTGGTGAACACCGTCGCGACCGAGGAGGGCCTGGGTTCGCCCGCAGGCGGGGGCGTGGCCGACACCTCAGCGGTCAAGGTGGAAGATGGGTGGGTCCTGAACGGCCGCAAGACGTTTACCACCCTCGCGCCCGTCTTGCACTACTTTATCGTGCTAGCGCGAATCGACGGCGGCGCCCAGCCGCGCCTGGCGAACTTCATGGTCCTGCGGGGAGACCCGGGAGTCCGGATCGAGGAGACGTGGGACAGCCTTGGCATGCGCGGCACGGGCTCGCATGACGTGGTGTTCGAGGACACGCGACTCGGGCCCGATCGGCTGCTCAACGCTCGGGACCCGGGCGCCGGAGACGCGCGTGGCGGCGCAGGGATGGCGTGGTTCGCATTGGGGCTTTGCGCCGTCACCATCGGCGTTGCAAGTGCTGCCCGCGATTACGCCGTGGCCTACGCCCGCGAACGTACTCCGAACTCCAACCGGACGATCAAGGACTACCCCGGCGTTCGGACCCGGATCGCCCGCATGGACATGCTGATCCAACGCAGCCGGGCGATGATGAGCGACGCCTGCCGGACGTGGGAAACAGGAAGCCGTGACGGCATGGCGCCACTCCACCGGGTGGCGGCCGCGAAGGTTGAAACCCTCAACGCCTGCATCGAGTCCGTAGACCTGGCGATGCGCGTTGTGGGTGGCGTGAGCCTCCAAAAGCGGCGGCCGATCGAGCGTTTCTGGCGAGATGTCCGGGCGCCGCTGCACAACCCGCCGCTGGAGGACCGGGCGCTGGAGATGCTCGCCCGCGCCGCCCTGGACGAGCCGGTGGAGCCCCTTCGACCGGCTGAATAGAGGAAAGGCGAAACGCCCCTACCCAACGCGGGCGGGCATGCCTACAATCCCACGCATGACAACCATCCTCGACCCGACCGACGAGCGCGTCCCCGTCCGCCGCAGCCTGACGGCGCGGCCCGAGAGCATTGCGGGCGTGGTGGGGCTGCTGAACATCTCCAAGCCGCGCGGCGACGTGCTGATCGCCCGGCTCGAGGAGCGGCTGAGAGAACGGCTGCCCAACGTGGAGTTCCGTAACTACGCGAAGCCCACGTTCACCAAGCCCGCACCGCTGGACCTGCGCCAGAAGATCGCCGAGGAGTGTGGCTTCATCATCGAAGCCCTCGCGGACTGAGGATCCTGCACGACGTGCAGTGTGCACGACACAACCTGGTTCGAAATCAATGGGAAGCCCGCCGTTTTTGTCGCGTCGTCCGAATTCATCGATGCCGCCGAAGTGCAGGCCGAAGCCCTGGGGTTCCCCGATGTGCGGCGGATCTTCGTGCCGCACCCAATCCAGGATGCGACCGACGATGAAATGCGCGAAAAGGCGGACGCCATCGTGGACATGGTCATCGACGCCCTCGTTGACTGAGGCCCGGTCCGGGTGCCGCGGCGGCTTGCCGTGACCACTGCGGCCATTCGAGCCCAGGCAGTCCGGAAACGCTACGGGGACTTCGAGGCGCTCAAAGGCGTTGACCTGGAAATCCCCTACGGCGAGGTGTTCTCGCTGCTCGGCCCGAACGGCGCCGGCAAGTCGACCTTCGTGGAAATCCTCGAGGGCTTCCGCGAGCGCACGAGCGGCGAGGCAGAAGTTCTCGGGATCGACCCGATGAAGGCTGATGCTTCGTGGCGGGCGCGAGTCGGCATCGTGCTGCAGTCGGCCGGATTCTTCGAGGCGCTCACACCGCTGGAAGTCGTGCGGCACTTCGCCAGTTTCTACCCCGACCCCCTCGACCCGGCACAGGTGGTGGACATGGTGGGCCTGACCGAAAAGCGGGACGATCGCTGCAAGGCACTGTCCGGCGGCCAGAAGCGAAGGGTCGATCTCGCCCTTGGCATCATTGGCAACCCCGACATCATCTTCCTGGACGAACCAACCACCGGCCTCGACCCGCAAGGGCGGCGCCAGATATGGCACGTCGTCCGCAACTTCACGGCGCTCGGCAAGACCGTGCTGTTGACAACGCACTACCTGGATGAAGCCGAGCGACTGGCCGACCGCGTCGGGGTGATCATCAAGGGCGAACTGGTGGAGGTCGGTTCGCCGCGTGAGATTGGCGGTCGGCAGCGCTCGACGGCCCGCGTGAGCTTCGTCGCCTCGGGTGCGCTCGAAGGGAAGCATCTCCCGGAGGGGCTCGACGCTTCGGTGTCCGGTCAGCTGGTTACCATCGAGACGTTCGAGCCGACGCGCGTGCTCGGCGTGCTGAGCGCCTGGGCGGGGGCGTTCGGCGAAGCGGAGATCCCAGAACTAAGCGTGAGCCGGCCGAGCCTGGAGGACATTTATCTGCGTATGGTGGCGGAATCGGAGGCGGAGGCATGAGCGTCTCCGCGCCGGCCACACCGTTCCGGCCAAACGCGCCGGGCCGCCTGATGCGGCTCTCCATCGAACGGACGCGAATCGAGCTTCGCCAGTTCTTCCGCACGCCCGAGCAGGTGTTCTTCACGTTCCTGCTGCCAGTCCTCTTCGTCGTTATCTTCTCGACGATCTTCAGCGGCGAGATTGATGGCCCGCCGGGCGCCGAGAAAGTGGAGTTCGCGCAGTACTTCGTGCCCGGGATGATTGCCACCGGAATTGTGAGCGCCACCTTCGCCAGCCTGGCTATGACCGTCTCTCTGGAACAGCACGAAGGGCTCCTCCGCCGGTTGTCCGGGACGCCGTTGCCGCGAAGCGCGTATTTCGCCGGGAAGATCGGTCTCGCGCTCGTCACGTCGTTGCTGGAGGTCATCTTGATCCTCGGCATTGGCGTCGTCGCGTACGGCGTGAAGCTGCCTGCCGAGCCGGCGAAATGGTTGGTGTTCGCCGCCGTGTTCTTTCTCGGAGTCGCTTCATGCTCGCTGCTCGGGATCGCCTACACGCGGTTGATCAAGACAGGGAGCTCAGCGCCGGCGGTCGTGCAACCGCCGTACCTGACGCTTCAGTTCATTTCCGGGGTGTTCCTGCAGTACAACCAGGTGCCGGGTTTCCTCAAGGCAGTCGCGTCGCTGTTCCCGCTGAAATGGATGGTCCAGGGGTACCGCTACGTCTTCCTCCCGGAGTGGGTTGCCCAGGATGACTACGGCGGGGGCTGGCAGGTGGAACGGGTCTTCGCCGTGCTGGCCCTGTGGTTCGCGGTGAGCTTTGTGCTCGCGCGCGTGTTCTTCCGCTGGAACCGCGGCCAGACCGGCTGATCACCCGTTGACTGGCGATCGTAGGATCCGCCGCAACCACAACGGGGGAGCCTGTCAGTGACGAAAGTAATCAAGCAACGGATGGCGGCGGATGTCGAAGGGGACTTCGTGGTCTTCATCATCGGGGCGCGGTTTGGGAACCCCTGGAAGATGGTCCGCAATTTCTGGTTCCTGAAGTCCATGCCGGCGATGCTCAAGGAGCTGGAGAAACACCCGGAAATGGGCCTGATGGGTTATCGCCAGCACTTCGGGCTCAGTGGCGCGACGCTGATCCAGTACTGGCGGTCATTCGATCAGCTGGAGGCCTACGCCCGCAGCAAGGACAACGTGCACTTTCCGAACTGGGTGAAGTTCAACAAGAAGATCGGGTCCAATGGGGACATTGGAATCTGGCACGAGACGTACAAGATCCGCGCCGGCGAGTACGAGGCGATCTACAACAACATGCCGCCATACGGCCTGGGCAAGGTGGGGACGCTCGTGCCAGCCGCAGGGTATCGGGCGACGGCGAAGGGCCGGGTCACGCACGAAGAAGAAGCCTCGCCGGTCTCGCCTGAAGGCGAAGTGGCGGGCGCCCCGGGCGGTTAAGGCCTTCGCGCGGCCGCCAAAGGCGCGGGGCCAAGCGGGAGCCCGGCTCTCGCTGCGGCCGCCAAGCCGGCCAACCCTGCTACCAGTTCATCCATGAGTGTTGCCGCGGAATCGGTGAGGACGCCGTCCGCGAAGTCCGCTGAGCTCAGGTACACGCCCGTGGGCAGAGTGATTGCCCCGAACCAGGCGAGGATGTCGCGCAGGTGGCTTTCGGCGCCGAGATAGTGGTGGAGGGTGGCGCCCATGGCCACGATCCCCACCGGCTTGCCCTGCAGTGCTTCGATCGGGAGGAGGTCCAGGGCGTTCTTGAGGGCGCCGGTCAGCGTGCCGCGGTACACCGGAGTCGCCAGGAGCACGGCGTCAGCCGACGCAACCGCCCGGACGAGTTTCGGCGTGTCGTCGGAGAGTTGCTCAACGGGCCGCCCGTCCGCGAATCCGAGGGAGAGGACGCCGAGGTCGAGGAAGTTCGCCGTATGGCCCACAGCCTTTGCCCGATCCAGCGCGCCGGCGACGGCGGATGAGAGCCGTCCGGGCGGCGTGACGCTGCCGAGCAGCGCGGTGATTCCGGTCATGAACAGCCTCCAGTGTCGCGGTGGTAGCAGCGTAGCGATGGAGTCCCGGCGCCGCCAACGACCGTCGGCCGGCTGCGGCTGCTAGGTGGGCCGCTCGTCGCGCCGCAGGCCGATGCGTTCGTAGTTGTCGATGAGTAGTTCGGGGATCGGCGCTCGGGACGATCCGCGTGAGTTGATAGCGCGCGACATCGAGACGACTTCGATACCGTAGCCCAGGCCGCCGTAGAGCTGTTTCGTGAAGTCGTGCGCGGAGTTGGAGAGGACGGCAGCCACTCCGCGGCGCGTCAGCGCTTCGAAGATGTCACGCAGCCTCAGTTGGTCGGCTGCCCCGAAGTCCGAGCGCGTGTAGCCGGTGAAGTTCGCGGTCGCACTGAGCGGATGGTATGGAGGGTCTAGATAGACGAAGTCTCCCGGCCGCGCAGTGGAGCAGAGCGCGGCGAAGTCCTCCGTGAGCAGTTCAGCGTGTTGCAGAGCGAGGGAGCACCGGGCGAGCAGCTCTTCATCGAGGATTCTCGGGTTCCTGTACCGGCCGTGAGGGACGTTGAACCCCCCTCTGGCGTTCACGCGAAAGAGCCCGTTGTAACAGGTCTTGTTCAAGAAGATGAACCGTGCGGCGCGCTCAGCGGGCGTGCGAGGGCTCGACGCTCGCACGGTGTAGAACGTCTCACGCCGGGCCTCGGGTTCGCTCGCCAGGTAGGCATGGGACATTCCGCGCAGCCGGTCGATGAGCGCGTCCGGCTCATCGCGGAGGACGATGAAGGTTTCGATCAGATCCGGGTTGGCGTCAGCGAGCACTGCGGGGACGGGGCGCTCGGCAAGTGCGAAAAAGACCGCGGCGGCGCCACAAAACGGCTCGATGTAGCGCGCAAATCCCGGCGGCGCGGCATCGATGATGCGCGGCGCGAGCTTCGCCTTCCCGCCTGCCCACTTCAGGAACGGCCGTCCCATGCCGCCGATTGTGAAGGACGGGATCCTCGCGCGCGAATGCGGCTTCCATGTTTCGCACAGATGTTCTAGGCTGTCGTCCGTGTCTGCGTCGCTTCCTGTCACCGAGCTCGTCTCCATGCCGCTGAAGCAGGCCGCGCGCGTGCTTCGCGATGTTTTCGGCTACGGCGAGTTCCGGCCAGGCCAGAGTGACGTCATCGAGGCGGTGCTGGCGAAGCGCGATACATTGGCGGTGATGCCCACGGGCGGCGGCAAGAGCGTCTGCTACCAGGTGCCGGCGTTGCTCGACCAGAAGGGGCTGACGCTCGTGGTGTCGCCGCTGCTGGCCCTGATGAAGGACCAGGTCGATGCGCTGCGGGCGATGGGCGTACCGGCCGCGGCAATTAATTCGACGGTCTCGATCGACGAGCAGCGCCAGGTGCTCGCCGACGCGGCCGAGGGCCAGGTTCGGCTGCTGTATGTTGCCCCGGAACGGTTCGGAGCGGGCGGGTTCATGGCCGCGCTGCGTGGGCTTTCCGTCTGCCTGCTGGCGATCGATGAAGCGCACTGCATCTCGCAGTGGGGGCATGACTTCCGGCCGAGTTATCGCGAACTCGGCGACATCCGGGCGCGCATCGGCAACCCGCCGATTGTTGCCCTCACGGCGACAGCCGACCCGCGCGTCCGCGACGACATTGTGGCGCGCCTGGGGCTGCGGAACCCGACTGTCCATGTGGCGGGATTCGACCGCCCGAACCTGAAATTCGAGGTCGTCCGGACGTCCAGCCTGAAGGAGAAGTTCGAGGGCATCGCGGAGCAGTTGCGGGCGCTCAAGGATGAGTCGGCGATCGTGTATTGCGGGACCCGGAAGCGCGTCGAGGAGATCACCGACTCCCTCCAGCGGGCCGGTGTAAAGTGCGCGCGCTACCACGCCGGGATGCCGGACGAAGACCGCAAGCGCATCCAGAACGCGTTCGCGCGCGATTCCCTGCGCGTCATCGTCGCCACCAATGCGTTCGGAATGGGGATCGACAAGCCGGACGTGCGGGCCGTCATCCACCATGACATGCCCGATTCCCTGGAGTCCTACTACCAGGAGGCTGGGCGAGCGGGCCGGGACGGCGGTCCAGCAAACTGCACACTGTACTACTCCACCCGAGACCGCTCGTTGCGCGAGTTCTTCATCGAGATGGCTCATCCGGAAGCCTCGCGCGTGGTGGACGTGTACCGCGACCTTGTGAAGCACGAAGGGAACCGCGTCCACATCCGTGAGCTCATGCAGGAAGACGATGAGCCGGGCATCAACGCGGCGCTGCAGTCGTTGGTGGATTCGGGGCTGGCGACGCGACGGGGTTATTCCGTGGCCGCCACGCGGCTCGACGGCGAGGCGGACATCGACACCGCCGGGCTCGAAGCTCACCGCGAACACTCGTTCCACAAGCTCGACGCGATGGAGAACTACGCGCGTTCCAGGACGTGCCTGCGCGCGCGCATCCTGGAGTACTTCGGGGACACGGAGCATGAGCCCGCCTGCGGGAATTGCGGCCCTTGCCTTGGCGGACAATCGCAGTTCGCGGAGGAGCACGCCGAGGCGGAGGACGGGCTGTTCCGCACGCTTCGGGAGACCCGCAAGGCCCTCGCGGATCGCGACGGCGTGCCACCGTTCGTAGTGTTCAGCGATGCGACCTTGCGCGACATGGCTCGCAAGCGCCCGCGCAACCGGATGGAGATGCTGGGGGTGAGCGGCGTCGGCCAGGTGAAGTTCGAACGTTACGGCGAGCCATTCCTGGCGATCATCAAGGCTGCGTCACAGCCCGTGCCGGAGCGAAAGACACTCTATGCGCGGGAGACGCGCTCTCCGAACGGCTCGAAGCTGACGCCGTCCCTCCGCGAGACGCTTTCGCTGTACCAGGATGGCATCCGGGACCTGCGGACGATGGCACGCGCCCGCGCGCTCTCTCCGTCCACGATCGCGAACCACCTCGCACAACTGATCCTGAACGACGCGATCGCGGACCTGGATGGCTTGGTGGCGCCCGCGACGGTGGAGCTGGTGCGCAAGACGACCGGCGGCACGCGGATCGAGGGACTCGGGCCGCTGAAGGAGCAGCTCGGCGACGCGGTGAGTTACGAAGACCTCCACCTCATCCGGGCATACCTCTCTCGCCCCGCCCGCTGACAGCTCGTAACGTCCTGCGCTCTCAGGCATCTCGGGCACATTGGGCCAGGCTTTCTACTCCTTGATTTGTTCCCGGAGCTTCCGCAACCACTCCAGGCGCTCGCGGTGCCACTTCGAGGCGAGGCCGCTCGAGCTGGGGATGACCCATGCCACGGTGGTGCCGATGCGCTCTGGCTGTTCGCCGTAGGTTCGGCGCGCAAGGTCAGAGGCGGCGAGGCCAAGGGCGTAGCGCCCGAAGTGCTGGTAGATGCCCCTGCCGCTGAAGCAAGCCACCTCCGGCTGGAACTCCAGCAGTTCGGAGTGAAGGCGGCGCGCACCGTCGATGATTTCTTCGCGCGTCAGATGCTCTGCGCGCACCGTTGGCCGGCAGCAGAGGTCGGTGAAGCCAATGCCGGCTTCGTCGGGCAGCAGCCGGTCGTCTTCGGGCGCCACGATGCGTCCCGCCAGCCCGGATTCACTGAGGTGGCGCCAGAACTGGTTGCCTGAGCGGGCGTAGTAGTGGCCGGCTTCGGCGGAGTAGATGGCCGGGTTGTAGCCGATGAAGACCAGGCGCAAGCCGGGCTGCAACAGGTGCGGCAGGGTGGGGCCTTCGTACGTCATTTCGCGATCGCGAAACGGACCCGCGGTTCGGAAAGGTGAAGGGCCGTCGCCGCCAGGTCCGGGAAGCCCTCACGCGGTAGTTCGACCACGAAGTGCAGCGATACCTTCGTCTCAACGCCTGGCGAGAAGGCCTGGAGCCGTTCACCATCGACGGTCGCTTCCGTGGCCTGCACCCAATCGTCGACGTCGGTGAATTCGAGGCTGAAGTCCGTGACCGCCGGCGCCCATTGATCGCGGGAGACAACCGTGATTTCCGCGAAGAAGTCCTCGCGGCGCATGCCCGCGGCGGCTTCTCCGAGTGGTTCGGAAGCCCGGCCGAGGTTCACGAGCCGGATCAGCTTGCCGTCGCCGCTGTAGAACTCGTCCGCAGCTACCTTCGTCTCTCCGTAGTAGTGGCGAAGGATTGGCGGGAGCGCGTACACACCGACCATCAGCCCGACGATCACGCCCAAGACCGCGCCCCAGAGGAGCACCGTGTTGCGCTTGCCGGTCTCCTCGCTGGGCTGTTCGATGCGCCGGCGGACTCGTTGCGTCACCCGTCTATTGAGTCACACCCGGCTGCAAAGGGCGACGCCGCCGGCGTTGTTACCGGCGGGCGTGGCGGCGAGTGGCCATCCAGATGAGCAAGACCGCCAGCAGCCCGGGGAAGAGGCTCAACAGCGTTTCGTCGAAGGAGAGGCCATCGACGTTCGGCTGAAGGTCCTCCTCGGTGGCCCATCCGAACCATACTTCACTGATCAGCAGGCCACAGACGAAGAAGGTGGCGGCGGCCGCCGCCCCGGTCCAATGCGGAGTCGCCCGCCAGAAGAGCAGTTGGACGATGACCCCAAACGCGGCCGCCATGCCGAGAAGAAGGGCGAAACCCCCAACGCCAAGATCCCATTCCATGGTGAACTCCTTTCACGCTCTGAATGGGTCGTTTCTGCGGGCGGGCCGCCGCCTCGTGGCGCCATCCCGCGTTCATATTTTCTGCCGGATTTGGCGTGGCTTGCGAGGTCGTTCGGGCCGGAGTTCAGGCCCGGAGGACCCACATCGCCCGGCGGCGCCGGCGAGTCGCAAGCCGGGCAGACAGGGTACGAAAGGATTGACGCCAGGCTAAATCGCCGGGGGATTCGGGCTCACGATGGGAGGCTGCGGCGGCACCACCACCGGCGGCTCGGGATGGGGCTGGAGCGGGGGATCGAGCGGAGGCAACACCGGCGGGGCAGGGTCCGGCAGGCGCGGAGGTTGTGGCGGCAGCGTGACTGGAGGCACGGGCTCCTGGGGAATCGTGCCGAGCAGCCGCTTCAGCCGGTGCAAACTCACTGTAGCCATGCAGCCAGCGTGACCGGGCGCCGGTGTCGAACGCGCGGGCGGACGGCGGCCGACGCTTGCGAAGGTATTGCGAAAGAGCTCAGACCAGGGCGACCACCTGCGGCAGGACCTCGCCGATCCCATCGCGCAGGATGGCCGAGGCGTACCGGTCGTACGGCGTTTCCTGGGCGTTCATGATCACGAGCCGCGCTCCGTTCTGGAGCGCGTACTGCGGCAGGTACGCCGCCGGGTAAACACCGAGCGACGTGCCGATCGCGAAGAAAAGGTCGCAGTGCGAAGCCGCTTCGCCGGCGCGCTCCAGGTCCTCTGGGACCAGGTTCTGTCCGAACGAGATGGTGGCCGACTTGAGGATCCCGCCGCAGGTGCGGCAAGGCGGGTCGTCTTCGCCCGCTTCCACCCGCGCAAGCACGCGTTCGATCGGCCCGCGCTCGCCGCAGCCCATGCACATGAAGTCCCGTACCGTCCCGTGGATCTCGATGAGCCGCTCGATCGAATTGCCCGCCTTGATGTGCAGGCTATCGATGTTCTGGGTGACCAGGAGGTCGAGCTTACCCTTCCGTTCCAGCTCGGCGAGCGCGAGGTGGCCGGCGTTGGGCTGAGCGCCGGCGAGCGCACTGGTACCACGAGCTTTCCAGGAGGCGACGCGGGCCTCGCGGTTGGCCAGGTAGTACTGGATGTTGGCGCGCCGTTCCGCTTCGGGGTCCTTCGTCCAGACGCCTTGCGGGCCGCGGAAGTCTGGGATGCCGGATTCGGTGCTGATCCCGGCGCCGGTCAACACGACGATGGACTGCGCATCGCGCAGCCAGCCAGCCACCGCCTCGATGGTTTCACGTTCACTCATGGGGCGAAGGCTAAAGGAACGTAATATGAATGCAAAGATTTCGACATACCGCTTGACGTCATATGAGCGGCTTTTCTATTGTCGCTACGGCGCGGGACGCCATTCCGCTCGTGGCTCCCGCCAGTCTCTTAGCCGAGTGTCCGCTCCACTCGGCCTGAAGGCCCGATGCTAGCAATCGGGCCTTCACCCTGTCCGGCCGAACGTCACTTTCGCCACTCCCGCGCCAGTGGTTGCAGTGTCTCGCTCTCCTTCTCCAGTGAGAACCGTTCTCGCCAGTGAGCGAACAAATCTCGCTCTCCGGGCGACGTTGCGAGGCCCTGCGCCAGGCCACCCATGAGGATTGAGAATTTGAAGCCGTGGCCCGAACAGGGCGCGGCCACCACGACGTTCGGGTGGGCAGGATGCCGGTCCACGATGAAGTCGCGGTCAACTGTCTCGGTGTAGCGGCAGGTCACAACGCTCTCGGGCGTCGAGCGCACTCCACGCAGCCGCGTCGCGACGAGTTCGTTCAGCCGTTCGGTCGTCTCGGGATCGGGCGCTCGCGGCGGTTGGTCCGGGTCCTCGATCGCGAGCTCTGTTTCGACCGCGACTTTGATGAAGCCGGGGCGCTCACACTCAGGGAAGCCGTAAAAGCCGTCCGGCCCGTGGGCGATGTAGATGGGACACCGCCCGGCGCGCCATGGTTCGGGATCGAGCAGCGGGTAGTACGCCACCTGCTGGTGAGTGACCCGAAGCTCGTTGGCGAGGCCCAGGTCCGCGAAGAACCGCCCGGCCCAGGGGCCCGCGGCCACTACCGCCGCCGAAGCGGTCAGGTAGCCTTCCTCGCCGTCGCGCTGAAAGGTGACGCGGACCGCGGGGCCGGGCTCCAACGAGGCCACGCTCGTGCGTTCGCGCAGGTCGGCGCCATTCGCTACCGCCTGGCTCACCAGCGCGCGGACGCACCGGCCGGCGTGGAGGATGCCGGCGCCGCTTTGCCAGAGCACTGCGTCGCTCTCCCCGAGCACGAACTGCGGGAAGGCCTCTCTCGCGGCCACGCTTTCCAGAAATACGGAGCCGATTCCGGACTTGTCCAGGGCCTCTTTGCAGGCGCGCATCGCACGGTCTTCGCTGTGTCCGATGTCGATGCCGCCGGTCATGGTGAGAAGGCGCTCGCCGGAACCGCGCTCCAACTCCCGCCATGCCGCAAAAGCGTCGGGCGCCAGCGAGGCGTAGGCAGCGCTCGTGTAGGAGTGGCGGATGATCCGGCTCTCGCCGTGGCTGCTCCCGCGGTCATGCCCCACGTCGAATTGTTCGAACACGACAACGCGCTTCCCGGAGCGGGCGGCGGCATACGCGGCCGATGCGCCCACCGCGCCGGCGCCAATCACCGCGAGGTCAAAGTCGGGCATGGGCTGCCTCCTGCGTGTGCCGGCGCACGTTGCATACACAGTACAGAGCCGTACGGTTGCGCCCCATGGGATTCCAGGACTTAACGCCGGACGAAATCACCCTTGTGCTCGAAAAGGAGCGCGTCATCCGCATCGCGTTTAGCGCGGGAAACGAACAGTTCATCGTGCCGGTGTTCTACACCTGGTTCGAGGGCGCGATTTGCGGCCTGACCACGCCAGGCAGGAAGACAAGGCTCGGCGAGGCCAACCCAAACGTGGCGTTTCAGATCGACAGCACGTTTGTGACGGGGCCGTGGGAGTGGGCCAGCGTTTCCGGCCAGGGAACGTTCGCGCACGTCTCGGACCCGGCGGAGTTCGCCCCGTTCGCCGCCCAACTGCGTGAGAGCCTCAGCGACTCGCCGGAGTGGGCGGCGAAGCTGCTCCAGGAACGGTTTGCGCGGTTGGGCATCTACGCCTGGCGGATCACGCCCACCGAGATGTCCGGCCGCGCCCATGGCCCGGACTGAGGCGCATTCATTCGTAGCGGCCGAGCGCGTCCGATGCTGTCCAATGGAGAAGGGCCTCTCGGGCTTCCCCGTCCGGCAACGCAGGCTGCGCCCACGCTGAGTCCGGTCGCCACACGGAAGCTGCATCATCGAACGGCGGAGACGCCGTTGCGATTGCCCGCACGGCAGCGGCCGCCGACTCCCTGAGCCTGACTTCGGTGCCCGGGCTGATCAGCCCGGTCGCAAGCGAGCGCCGCAGGTCATCCTCGTCCTTCCAACGCCAGCGCCGGTCGGGCCCAACGATGATGTCGAGCTGGAGGTCGCGGAAGTCGAACCCCCAGCGGGTCCGCCACAGCGGTTCCTGGAGATTCACATACCAGCCCAGGAACTCCCATCGCGGCGACCAGAGCAACCATGTCGCGCGCCATTCGCCGGCGACATGGTGGAACACGGCATTCCAGCGGTCCCATGAGGCGTCGACGAGTTCCCACTCACCCGGGCCCCACGGCTTCGGGCGCCCCGCCGGTACCGGCCGCGAGAGCAGCGTCTGGCACCCCACCGGCGTGAACAGCCGGAGCGTTGACGCGGAGTGTTCGGCGATAACGACCGGCTTGAGGTCAGCGACGACGGGCCCGCCGCTCAGGCCGCTGTCATCGGTGTGGACGCCGCGGTAAACCGCATGGTGACCCGGAAGAAGGAGGTCGTTGGGCACGGGCGCATGGTACGCCGCCGCCTTGCGAAACTGGTCCGCCATGCGTAACTACTTGATCTTCGGCGCATCTAACAACCGGCTCACACACCGGTCTCATCAATAACCCACACGCAGAAGGCACGGCACGCCCAGCCGCATCGAAGCA
>CAYTBM010000034.1:12501-17053 GCA_964436025.1 uncultured Anaerolineaceae bacterium | reverse complement strand
GTAGCCCCGTGTACCTGAAGCGGCTTTCCGTCCAGGGCTTCAAGAGTTTCGCGAACCGCACGAACTTCGATTACGGGCGCGGCATCACGGCGGTGGTAGGGCCTAACGGTTCAGGCAAGAGCAACGTTTCTGACGCAATCCGCTGGGTGCTGGGAGAGCAGAGCACGAAGCTGCTCCGGGCGAAGAAGCAGGAAGACGTGATATTCGCGGGTACGAAGGACCGCGCGGCGGTGGGCATGGCGGAAGTGGCGCTCACGCTGGACAACGAAGAGCGGTGGCTGCCGGTCGACTTCGCGGAGGTTGAGATCGCGCGGCGCGTGTACCGCAACGGAGACTCGGAGTACCTGTTGAACGGGTCCCGGGTGCGGCTGCGCGATGTTGTCGACCTGCTGATGAAGGGCGACGTCGGGCAGAACAGCTACTCGATCATGGGCCAGGGCCTCGTCGACGAAGTGCTCAGTATGTCGCCGGATGAGCGGCGTTCATTCCTGGATGAAGCAGCGGATGTCAAGCGGTTCAGGCTCAAGATCCGCGAAGCGATGGACCGGCTTGCGGCGACGCGGGAGAACATCGACCGTGTCACGTTGATCATCGAGGAGATCGAGCCACGGCTGGCTCAACTGAGCCGGCAGGCGGAACGGGCGGCGGAACACAAGGCGCTTTCGGCTGAACTCGTTGATTTGCTGCGGACGTACTACGGGCACCTCTGGAGTGAGGGGCAGAATACGCTGGTGCGGGCGCGCGCGGCACTCGACCAGGGCCATGCAGAGAACGCAGCAGCGAACCAGCGCGTGAATCACCTGCGGGAACAGCTGCGCACTCTCTCCGAAGAGATCCGGCGGCGGCGGGAGACGATTGGCAAGCGAGACACGCGCAACGCCGAGATTGACCAGCGGTTGGTTGCGACCGAGCAGGCGATAGCGCTGGACCGGGAGCGGCACAACATGGTGTCGGCGCGGCGCGAGGAAGTGCGCCTCGAGCTGGAAGCGCTCGAGGGCGAGCGGATGTCGCTCGCATCGACGGATGTCGACGAGGGACGGCGAGGCATCGAAGTGGTGGGCGAAGCGGAGACGGCGAAAGAAGAAGCGACGCGAACGCGAGCGGAGCTGGATGCGGCGGAGCGGGAGTACTCGACGCTTCGTTCGCGGATGCAGGAATTGCGAGATGGCGCGGAGGGCGACGACCGCCGCGCAAACGGCATGTCGGTCGACATCGAGACTTCGCAGCGGCGGATCGTGGACCTCGAGCGCGAGCTGGAGCAGCTGGTTGCACGGCGGAAAGCGGTCATCGTCGAGCTGATTGGCTTCGGGCGGCGGTTCGCGGAGGCGCGGACGGCGGTGGCCGAGGGCGAATTGAACGTCGGTTCGGCGCGTGCTGAGGCGGACGCGGCGCGGGAGCAACTCGCGCGCGTGCAGGACGAAGTGCGGGACTTCGAGACGGCGGGGAACGCCGACCTGCGCGAATTGGATCACCTGGAGGGCCGGCTCGACGCGTTGCGGCGGGTACAAGCGGAGCACGATGGGGTGGCCGCAGGAACGCGCAATGTGCTGATCATGGGCCAGGCTCTGATGGACGAATTCGAGCCAGGGAGCATGGGCGAGCCACCGGAAATCAACGGTGTTATCGGCCTGCTCTCGCGGCAGATCCGGGTGCCGGCGGGGCTGGAAGTCGCGATCAACGCGGCGCTCGAACAGCGGCTGCACGCGGTGGTCGTGGAAAACGAGAATGTGGCGCTGGAAGCGATCAACACCCTGCAGCGCCGGAAGCAGGGCCGGGCGCAGTTTCTTCCGCTGGATTCGGTGCGGCATGTCTATCCGTTGAACCTGCAGAAGGAGCGGGGGGTTGTAGGAGTGGCGGCGAAGCTGATCCGCTGCGACAACCGGGTGAAGAACCTGATCGACACGCTGTTGGGCCGGGTGATCATCGTGGAGGATGTGCCCACCGGGCTGCGCATGGTGAAGCGTGCACTCGGTTCGGTGGTGACGCTGGACGGCATCTTCATCGAGCAGACGGGCGTGATTGCGGGTGGGACAACGGGCGCCGACGAGGGCGAGTTCATTCGCCAACGCGAACTGGAGGAGTTGCCCGAGCGAATCGAGGAACTGCGGAAGCGCACGGCCGTGAGCCAGGAGCGAGTGGCGGATGCGCGCGCCGCGATCGAGCAGGTCGCGCGGCGGTCGCACGAGGCCGAAGCGAGTTACGAAATGACGCGGCGGTCGCTGGAGGCCGCGCGGTTCGACGTGGAGCGCGAGCGGGAACGGCTGCACCGGCTGCGACGAGACATGGACGCCGTCCTTTCGAAGCGAGCCGACATCGAACGCGAACGGACGAGCCGAGAGGCACAGATTTTGCAGGCTCAACAGGCCGCGGAACAGCTCCAGCAGCGGCGGGACGAACGCCGGGCGGCGATGGAAGCAATGGACGAGGACCTGAACCTCGCGACGCAGCGGCGAGAAGCCGCTCTTCGGGCGGTTTCCGAGGCGAGCGCACGCCTGGCTTCAGTAGAAGGCGAACGGCGGACGCTCGCTGCGCTGCGAGAACAGCACGAGAAGTCGATCGAGCGGCTGGACTCGCAAATCCAGGCGAAGCGGCTGCAAGGGCGCAACCTGGAACTGGAGGCGAGCGTCATCGATGAGCGGCTCGGCAAGCTGGCGCGGGAGCTGGAGACCATCCGTGCCGACCAGGTGCGGTTCGCAGAAGACGCAGCGCCCGACCGGGACGAGTTGCACCGGCTCGAGAATCACGAGCGGACGATCCAGGAGGAGTTCAACGAGGCGCAGAGCTCGTTACTTCGGATCCAGACGACGCGGCTGGACCTGGAAGCGGAGCTCTCGCGGACGACGGAACACCTGGAGCACCTGCGGCTGGAGATGGAACGGGAAGGCCTGGCGCCGGACCGCGGCGGGCGCATCGTGAGCTTTGACGAAGCGATGGCGACCGAGCCGATGTTCCCGGAGCCAGAGCGCGAAACGACGCGCATCCAGGGCGGCGCTGACGTGGATGTCGACGCGATGCGGAGCCGCATAGAGGAGCTGCGCCGGCAGATCCGGCGGCTCGGGACGATCAACGCGGAAGCGCCGGAAGACTTCCGGGAGTTCAAGGAACGCCATGAGTTCCTGACGACCCAGCTGGCGGACCTGACAGACGCCGCGGACCAGCTCAAAACGGCGATTTCGGACCTGAACGAGGAGATCCGCACGCGGTTCACTGTGACCTTCGACAAGGTGAACACCGCGTTTTCGGAGTATTTCCAGGCGTTCTTCGGTGGCGGGACGGCGAGCCTCGCACTTACCGACCCGAACAACCTGGCGGAGGCAGGCATCGAGATCGAAGCGCAGCCGCCGGGGAAGCGGATAAAGAGCCTGAGCCTGCTCTCTGGCGGCGAGCGATCGCTGACGGCGGTGGCGTTGCTGTTCGCGCTGCTCTCGGCTAATCCGGCGCCGTTCTGCGTGCTGGACGAAGTGGACGCGGCTCTGGATGAGGCGAATGTGGGACGGTTCACGGCAGCGCTGCGGCAACTGGCCGAGAAGACGCAGTTCCTGGTGGTCACGCACAACCGGCGGACCATCGAGGTTGCGAACGAGATCTACGGGGTGTCGATGGGCCGCGACGGCGTTTCGAAGGTGCTTTCACTGCGGCTTTCGGACATCCCTCAGAACTAGGCGCCTGCCCTCACCCCGGGCTCGCCCTCCCGACTCCTTGTCGTCGCGGGAGAGCGGGAGCTCAGCACCTCAGATGAGGGATCGTCGAGGACGGGCGGCTGGCGGAAAGTATCCACTGGACATTTTCTCGAAAGGGTGTTGACCTTGCAGTGACTGCAAGGATTAGTGTTTGGGGCAACCTATCAGGAGGTTGTCTGATGGATGAGGTAGTCAGCGTCCGGTACATGGTGAGTGACGTGAAGAAGTCGCTCGAGTTCTATACGACACATCTTGGTTTCAGCGTGGAAATGGACGCGGCGCCCGCATTCGGGTCGGTGCAGCGCGGCAATTTGCGGCTGTTGCTGGCCGGGCCGCAAAGCTCGGCCGGGCGTCCGATGTCTGATGGCACGGTGCCGGGGCCCGGCGGATGGAACCGGTTGCATTTCGTGGTCCCGGATATCGAGGCGGAGGTCGCGCGCTTGAAAAGCGAGGGATGCCAGTTCCGCAACGAGATGATCAGCGGCCCGGGCGGGTCTCAGATCCTGTTGCTCGACCCTTCGGGCAACATCATCGAACTCTTCCAGGCGGCTCAGCGGTAATCCGATGAGCAGCACCCCTGCATTCGACCACCTGGCCTTCAATGTGCCTGACCTGGATGCGCAGGTCGAACGACTCGTGGACGACCTTGGCATGGTCGTGGAGATGCGCACGGAGCGATTCGCAATCGTCTCGGACCCGGCGACGGGCGTGAAGTTCGAGTTGGGACAGGCGGCGGGAGCCGAGATTGAGTTTCGGCACCTGGGATTTCGGGCCGATGATGTCGATAGCACGCACGAGGTCCTGGTGAAGGCCGGGATGAAGGAAAGCAAAGCACCGCACCGGCAAGATTTCGCCCGGATGTACACGTCGTA
>CAYTBM010000034.1:0-12401 GCA_964436025.1 uncultured Anaerolineaceae bacterium | reverse complement strand
CGAGGTGGGACTGTGGTCACTCCTGTATCTGCGCGTGCGTACGCGCGTCCCGAATTACTCGCAGAGAGCGGCTGGCTGGCGGAGCGGCTCGGCGACCCCGGCATACGGCTGGTGGATGCCCGGAGCGCGAACGAATACGTTGCCGGTCATCTGCCGGGAGCGGTAAACATGGATGGGTTCGGCAAGCTGCCACGCGCCGAGAATGGCGATGCGGGCTCCGCGGGAGAATTCGCTGAAGTGGCGGGCAGCCTCGGCATCGAGAATCGGCACACGGTGGTGGTGTACGACACGCCAAGCCAGCGGATGGGGATGGTGGCATGGACCTTCATGTACTACGGCCACGCGGATGTCCGGATCCTGGATGGCGGTGTCAGCAAGTGGAAGGCGGAGGGCCGCCCACTGAGCCTCGAACGGGTGTCGACGGCACGGGCGGCGTACAAAGCTCGGCTGAGGCCGGGCGTGTACTGTTCGCTTGAACAAGCGAAGGCCGCGCCGGCGGCTGAGGGCACGGTCTTCTGGGACACCAGATCTGAAGACGAGTACACGGGCAAGGCGGCAGGTTTCGGCGCGGTGCCACGGCTCGGCCACATTCCGGGAGCTGCACACCTGGACTGGAACGAACTGCTCGAAGCGCAGACGCGGACACTAAGACCGGCCGCCGAGTTGCTCCCATTGCTGGAATCGCGCGGCATTTCGCCCGACAAGCGGGTGGTGAGCTACTGCAATGGTGGCGCGCGGGGGGCCCTGGGAGCATTTGTGCTGCAGTTACTGGGGTACGCGAACGCGGTGGCGTACGCCGGGTCGTTCCAGCAGTGGTCCAACCAGCCGGACACGGCGGTGGAACAGTAGACTTCTGAGGCGCCGGCCTGCGGCACCGCGGGCCGGCGTGGGAGGCTGCGGTTGCACAAAGTCAGTGTTGGTTCGGTTGAAATCACGGCGTTGCTGGACGCACCGTTCCTCCAGAACCCAAAGGTGGTGGCGCCGGAGCACTCGGAGGAGATGGCCGCGGAGTTCGGGGAGAGCCTGGACGAGCGAGGGCTCGCGATGGGCGCGGTAACCTGCTACCTGATTCGGTCGGGTGGCCAGCTCATTCTCGTGGACACGGGCATCGGGCCGCGGAAGCGCCCGGGTTTCCCTTCGGGGCACCTGGATGAAGCACTGCGCGAGGTGGGCGTGCGGCCGGAGGACATCGGCGCGGTGGTTCACACGCACCTGCACATCGACCACGTCGGATGGAATACGTTTGAGACCGCGGACGGGCGGACTGAGGTCTTCTTCCCGAACGCCACTTTCGTTATCCAGCAGGCGGAGTGGGATTTCTGGATGACGCCGGAGATGCTTTCGGAGCCTCGGAACGCGGCGCTACGGGAGTGCGTGGAGCCGCTCCGTGACAGCGGGCGGCTTCGCCTGACGCAAGGTGAAGAGACGTTCGGCGAGCACCTGGTGTTCATTTCGGCGCCGGGGCACACGCCCGGACACGTGGCCGTGGGCATCGCCGACGGAGACGAACGGGCGATTATCGTCGGGGATGCGAGCCACCACCCGGTGCACGTGACGCACCCGGATTGGGTAACGCCGCTGGACTGGGACCCGGGGATGGCATGCGCCAGCCGCGACCGACTGTTTGAGCTGGCAGCCAACGAGCGCCGGCTGGTGCTGGCGGGCCACTGGCGTCATCCCGGGTGGGGGCACATTGTCCGCTTGAAGGGGAAGCGCACGTTCCTGGCTTTGTAGCGTGCGGGAGTGGTTTGTAGATTGCCGCGCGACCCGTGGGGGTGATACAGATGAATCACGAAGGCGCACGACGTAAAGCCCAGAGCCTTCGAAGGTGGTGGCGCCCGTGGTTGACATCAACGAGGAAGCAAAGCTCGACACATCACAGATCGACGACCGCCGAGGCATGCGCGGGGGCGGAAAACTGGCAATCGGCGGTGGCGCGGGCATTGTCGGCGTGATCATCACGCTGGTGGTGGCGTTCCTCGGTTCGCAGGGTGGCGACTCTTCGACGCTCACGCAGATCCTGCAAGGGCTCCAGGACCAGACGACGGGCGGCGAGATCCCGTCGAACAGCACGCTTTCGACGGACTGCCAGACAGGGGCCGATGCGCTGCAGCGGGACGACTGCCGGATCGTGGCGTACGTGAACAGCATCCAGCAGTTCTGGTCGGAGGAGTATGCGCGCCGCGGGGAGACGTACTCGCCATCGAAGACGACGTTCTTCTCGGGCTCGGTGAGCACGGCTTGCGGGCAGGCCTCAAAGGAAGTGGGGCCGTTCTATTGCCCGGGCGATAAGAAGGTGTACATCGACCTTGGGTTCTACGAGGACTTGAAGACGAAACTGGGTGCGCAGGGCGGTCCGTTCGCACAGGCGTACGTGCTGGCGCACGAGTACGGGCACCACGTGCAGGACCTGGAAGGCGTTTTGGCGCGAATTGGCAACGACCGGGAAGGACCGACCAGCAAGTCGGTGCGGAGTGAGCTTCAGGCGGACTGCCTGGCCGGGGTGTGGGCCGCGCACGCGACGCAAACGGGGATCATCACGAATCTGACGGATGCGGACATCGCGGACGGGCTCGATGCGGCCGCGGCGGTGGGGGACGACCGGATTCAGAAGGAGTTCCAGGGCAAAGTGACGCCGGAGACCTGGACGCACGGGAGTTCGGCGCAGCGGCAGAAGTGGTTCACCACGGGTTACCAGTCAGGCGACATGGACCGTTGCGACACGTTTAGCGGCGGCATCTAACGGCTTGCGTACCGACCTAAGCAAGGGGCCGGGCTATACTCGCCGCATGATGCGCTTCGCCCGGTGGCTCGCCCGCCTCTCCGTTGTCCTGCCCGTGGCCGTTGTCTCGTTCTCCAGCCCGACGCTGGCGCCCCAGCATGGTACGGCGCTTGCGGCCGGTGGGGACCCGGTCGACTTCGTGCTGGAGAACCTGGACGGAAGCCAGTTCATCTACGTGGTGTTTCATGCGCTCGATCGGGACGGTTTCTGCCAGCCGCCGGAGGGTGCTGTGAGCCTGCATCCGGTGATCCATCAGCCGGTGGACTTCGTCATCGAGGCGGGTGACGGGGTAATCATCGAGACGAGCAACGGCACGGGTGCGTTCGGACGGTCGGCCGATGACGTGCTGACGTTTTCGACTGCGGTGAACGCGAGTTCGGCCTCGCCGATCCGGGCGTTCAAACCGCTAGTGGATGGTCTCAGCGATGAGTGCCAGGCCTGGATCAAGGTATCGCAGAGCATCCCGGGACCGCTTCGCGTACTGGTAACGACGGCGGGAGACGACGGCAAGCCCATAGGGTTCGTGGCGGACCTTTCACGGCCGGGGGCGACGTCACTGTCGTTGAACTTCCGATGGAGCCTGATTACCTGGAGCGGCACGGACGGCGTTTCGCCCGGGACGGCGTTGAAGGGGCCGGCTGGCGGAACAGATATCACGGGACAGACGTCAGCGATTTACGGCTGGGACGCGGCGGCGCAGCGGTGGCTGGGCTATTTCCCCGCGGGGGCGACGGTACCGGGGGCGAATGATCTTGGCTCGCTGAAGGCGGGCTCGGGGTACTGGATTGCGATTACGAATCCGGCCGGGGTGAGCTGGTCAGTTAATTAAGGCCTCGTGTTACGGCTGGGAGCCTGTGACGACCAGGGCTCACAGTGCAGTGCGCACACGTAGCGAGCACTGGCTGTACTTCCAAGACCCCGCCCGGCATGCGAGGTGAGGCCAGCCGTGGGACCGGGCATGGTTGTGCTCGCGCACCACAAGCCCGACGGCCATCCGGTGCCGGGCTGAGCCGGCGCAGTTTTTTTCGTTCAATTTCCTTGAGCTCCAGCCTGACAACTCGCCGTGCGGGCGGCACAGTGGACATGGACGGTCGAACTTCCGAAAAAGTTTCGCAGGGATGTCGATCGTGGCGATGGTTGTTCGACGCAGTTGTAGAAGCCGACTGAATCGGTGGAACAAAGCACGGAGTAAAGCAATGCGAGTCATGGTGATGATCAAGGCGAACGCGCAGTCCGAGGCAGGCGAAATGCCGACCGACGACATCCTCACGCGGATGGGCAACTACAACGAAGAGCTCGTGAAGGCCGGCGTGATGCTCGGCGGCGAGGGCATCAAAGAGTCAGCGAAGGGGAAGCGGGTGCGCCTCGACGGCGACAAGGCGACGGTGATCGATGGGCCTTTCACAGAGACGAAGGAACTGGTTGCGGGGTTCTGGATCTGGGAGGTGAAGTCGATGGAAGAGGCCGTTGAGTGGGCGAAGCGATGTCCCGCTGCGGCCGGGCAGCCGACGAACCTGGAGATCCGGCCGATCTTCGAGGCGGAAGATTTCGGTGAGGCAATGACACCCGAGCTGCGAGAGCAGGAAGATCGACTTCGCAAGCAAATCGAGGAGCGCGCCTGAAGCAGGCGCGGCGCGAAGGAGGCCCGACGATGCGGTTCATGATGCTGATGATCCCGAAGGGGTACGAAGAGGCCGAGCCCGGCACACTACCTGACCCGGGGGCCGTGGCGAAGATGATGAAGTACAACGAGAGCCTGCAAAAGGCGGGTGTCGTGCTGGCGATGGACGGGCTGCATCCGCCATCAATGGGCGCGCGGGTTAGCTGGCCAGGCGGCAAGCCGACGGTGGTTGACGGGCCATTTAGCGAGGCGAAGGAAGTGCTGGGCGGGTACTGGATGATCGACGTGAAGTCTCGGGAGGAAGCGATCGAGTGGGCGAAGCGCTGTCCGGGCAGTGAGAACGAGACGATCGAGGTTCGCCAGGTCCAGGAGTTCGAGGACTTCCCTGCCGAATTCTCGGAGGCTGCGCCGGGCCTGAAGGAGTTCTGGCCGCACGATTAGCCGGACGACAGGTCCCGGCGGCGCCGCCGCCGGGACCGGAGGAAGCGACTTGGAGACGCCGCGGACCGAAACGCTCAAGACCATCGACGCCGTCTGGCGTATCGAGTCTGCGCGGGTCATCGCCGGGCTTGCGCGGCTGGTCAACGACGTTGGGCTGGCGGAGGACCTGGCGCAGGACGCACTGGTGGCGGCACTGGAGCAGTGGCCCTCGCAGGGCATCCCGCGGAACCCGGGAGCGTGGTTGATGGCGATCGGCAAGAACCGGGCTATCGACCGAATCAGGCGCGACCAGCGGTTCCTAAAGAAGCAGGAAGAACTGGGACGGGAATTCGAGGCCCGCCAATCCGCTTCGGGTGACGAAATGGACGAACTCCTGGAAGAAGACTTCGGGGACGATTTGCTGCGCCTGATGTTCGTTTCGTGCCATCCGATTCTGTCGGCGGATGCGCGGGTCGCGTTGACGTTGCGCCTTCTGGGCGGGCTAACGACCGACGAGATTGCGCGGGCATTCCTGGTCTCGGAGCCGACGGTGGCGCAGCGGATTGTGCGGGCGAAGCGGACGCTCGCCGAGGCGAAGGTGCCCTTCGAGATCCCCGGACGGGAGACGCTGGGGGGCCGGTTGGCGTCAGTGCTGGAGGTGCTCTACCTGATCTTCAACGAAGGGTACGCAGCGACGGCGGGAGGCGACTGGATGCGGCCAGAACTCTGCCGGGAGGCATTGAGACTGGGCCGGATCCTGGCCGAGCTGCTGCCGGACGAGCCGGAGGTGCATGGGCTGGTTGCGCTCATGGCGATCCAGGCTTCACGGATCGGTGCGCGCACGGGTCCAACGGGCGAGCCGATCTTGCTGCTGGACCAGAACCGGGCGCGCTGGGACCACACGCTGATCCGCCATGGGCTGGGTGCGCTTGGGCGGGCGGAGCGGCTGGGGCGCGCATTCGGGCCGTACACGCTCCAGGCTGCAATCGCGGCGTGCCATGCGCGGGCGAGGGTGGCGGAGGAAACGGACTGGGAGCGGATTGCGGCGCTGTACGATGCGCTGGCGGGGCTCCAGCCGTCTCCAGTGGTGGAGTTGAACCGGGCAGTGGCGGTTTCGATGGCGTTCGGGCCAGAGGCAGGGCTGGAGGTCGTTGACAGCCTGCTGGAAGAGCCGGCACTCAAGCACTACCACCTGCTGCCAAGCGTCCGAGGTGACTTCTTAATGAAACTCGGGCGACGCGACGAGGCGCGCACGGAGTTTCTGCGCGCCGCCGGTCTTGCTCGAAATGACCGTGAACGGGAGTTCCTCGAGGGCCGCGCACGCGAGGCGGGCAAGTAGCTTGCGTCCGAGACTCACACGAAAGGCCGCTTCCTGGAGGGAGCGGCCCCGGGCGCCTCGCAAGTGTCAGGAAAGCGAACTGAGAAGGGCGTCGAGGCGGGCGAATCCTTCGAGGACGCCGCCGGACATGCCCGCCGCGACCATGCCGTCGCGGTCTTCGACCGACTGAAACACGGATTGCGCAACGAGGCGGCTGCGATTGCCCGGGAGCGACTCGAAGCGAGCGGTGTCGAGGGTGACGTGGCCGGACTCGGGCAGACCTTCGAATTCGAAGGTTTGGATGATGCGTTGATTCGGGGTCACGTCGTGGAAGACCCCGTGGAAACCGTAGCGTCCGCCGTCGGGGTCGATCGAGACGTACCGCCAGCGCCCGCCCGGCCGGACGTCGTAGATCTCGACTTCGGACTTGAGATGCGCGGGGCCCATCCACTGGAAGACGAGGCTTGGGTCGGTATAGGCACGGAAGAGCAGTTCGACCGGTGCTTCGAACTCGCGGGTCATGAACAGTTCCTGGCGCCCGGGTTCGATGGTGAAGACGGTTTCGTTCTTCGTGGTTGCAGACATGGCTGGAAATCCTTTCAGTGGGTGGGATGGCTCAGTCTTTCGAGCTGCCGGTGAATGGCGCCTCGCCGGGCTTCAGCTTGCGGAAGCGGAGGGCTGACCAGGTCTCGTCAATGGCGATCTGGCTAATGGGCCGCATCCCGTACTCACTGAGGATGGGCCAGAGAGTGTCGCGGTTGATGTCGGTCCTGTTGGCCTTGGGATAGGCGATCCAGAAGGCGGCTGGTATGCCCAGCGCGGCTTCGCTGGCTTTGAGCTGCGTGCGGAGGCTGGCGGAGTCATCGGCGAAGAGGACGCCAGTGCCGGCGGCGACCAGGTCGCGGGTGACCTTCGCGCCCTCGGGCATGGTGCCGAGAAGGTTCGCGCGGGACGCATCGGAGACCCAGACGGTTGTCCCCGGCTTCACAAGCAGCTTTTCGGCAATCGTCCTGTCAACCACGCGGGGCCTTCCAGTCTTTGAACGGACCTTTGTTGGGTTCAGGCGCCGACCAGAGGGTGTGGACAATCACGCCGGCGGCCAATGGCGCGAGCGGAGGATGGCCGAACGGACCGTTAGCGGACTCAGGCTGGCGCTGAATTGCGGGGCCGGGTGACGATGCGGGCGAGGCGTTCACCGGGCGGCCGCCATGAGGTGCGGCAGGTAGTCGTCGAGCCGGTCCATAGTCTGGCCGACCCCCTCAATGACGCCCATGGCCATCACTGTCTGAAGGTCGGCTTCGGTGGCGAAGGTGCCTGTGCTGCGCAGGAGCGTGGCGGCGCCATCGGCTTCGAAGTCGAGGCGGATCAGCATCTCAGGCGGGAAAGAATTGGCAGCCGCATCGGAGAAGGCGTCGAGGTAGACGAGGCGTTCCGGGGCGACGATTTCCTGGTAGACGGCCTTGCCCCAGGACTCCATCGCTTCGCCGTTTGGGCCGTCGCCTTTCATGCAGTAGTGCCAGACGCCGCCCGGCCGAAAATCGACCGTGCAGGGGTCGGTGGTCCAGCCCTTCGGGCCCCACCAGCGCTTGAGATGTTCTTCGTCGGAGTAGGCGAGCCAAACGAGGTCACGCGGGGCGTTGAACCGTCGTGTGAACTCGAGCGTCGTGCCTTCGGACTTAATGATCTGAATCTGTTCGGACATTTCGTGCTTGCTCCTTCTGCTGCAGTTCCTGCAGGAATTCGTCGAGTCGCTCGAAGCTTTCTTCCCAGAAGCGGCGGTAGTTACCCATCCAGTCGGAGACTGCTTTGAGCGGACCTGCTTCGAGGCGGCAAGGCCGCCACTGGCCTTCGCGTCCGCGGGTGATGAGGCCGGCGCGTTCAAGCACTTTGAGGTGCTTGGAGACTGCCGGGAGGCTCATGGCGAACGGTTCGGCAAGTTCGGTGACCGTGGCTTCGCCTTCCGTCAGCTTCGCCAGGATCGCCCGCCGGGTTGGATCGGCAAGGGCGGCGAAGGTGACGCTGAGAGGGTCATCCGCAGTCGTGGGTTGAGCCGTATTTAACTCCTTGGTTAACTAACTGCTGGAAAAGTATAGCTAACGGCCGTGGGTGTCAAGCCAGGTCTGAAATCTTCACGAACCCGCTTCGATCTGACGGCGAAGTCGTGAGCAAGGCGTCTAAGGCTTTTCAACTTGCGAGCAAAATGCAATGGGCACAGGCATGCGGGAAAGACTCGGCGATTGCCCCGGGCGGTACGTTCGCAAGGATGGAAAGCTGGTCCGGCTGGGAAACTGGTCGCTGGGTGGTGGCGCTGGCCGTGGTGCTGTACCTGGGGGTGTGGGCACAGCTCTCGCTTTACCACTGGGGAGCGGCTTTCCGGCGCTGGGAAATGATCCCACCGGTGGTCGTGACGCCGGTCATCGCGATTGCCGGCGGGCTTGGGGTCATCTCTGGGGACGGTGTGCTGGGGTGGATGGCCGTGGTTGGCTTCGGGATTGGGGTCCTGGAGGGGCTCGCCGGGGCGTTCTTTCACGCTCAGGGTTTGGTGCGCCAGGTTGGCGGCCTGAACCTTCGCAACCTGATCGCGGGGCCCCCTCCACTGCTGCCTGTGGCCTACGCGCTCGCTGGAGTGTTCGGCCTGCTGGGGTTGTTGCTCAATGACTGACCGGTACCCTTCGCTGTTCGAGTTCCATGAGCGCATGGAGGCACGCGGCACGGAACCGGACCTCCGGTCCGCGCTCCGGCAGCGGTCGGAGACATCGGTGGGGGAGGTATCCCGGTTAGGCGAAGCTGGAACGGTCGTCGCCTTTGTGGAGTTGCTGTTGCCGGCTGCGCGGATCCCGTCATCCGTGCTCGCGGCGTTCCTGGATGGCTCGTTCGACCGGCAGATGGGGCGTGGAGACGAACGGGAGGGCGCGCTCCCGCGGTCAGAACTGCTTCCAATGGGATTTCGCGTGCTCGACTCTGCTGCCGGAGGGCCGTTCGGAGAACTGCCGCAAGAAGAGCAGCGGGCTCTCATGCGCAAGGCCGAAAAGGGGGAACTCGCCGGGCCACCGGGGTTCGACTCGGCGCTATGGTTCAAACGGGCGCGTGACCTGGTGCTGCTGGGATTCGGGAGCGACCCGCGGGGAATGGTGCAGATGGGTTTCCCGGGCCCGTCGTACGAGACCGGATACCTGTGGCTGGGGTACGGCGGACCGGATGGCCGCAACCGGCGCCGGCCGGGCCACGAGCGGTACTGACATGCCGTCGCTCGAGGAACGGTACGGTCGCGGCGCGATGCGGCGCCATGAGGGCAGGGTCGACGCGTGCATCATCGGCTGCGGGGCAGCGGGCTCGGTGCTGGCGTGCAAGCTCGCTCGGGCTGGTTGGAGCGTGGTGGTGCTGGAGGCGGGCGACTGGCTCAGCACGGAAGACGACTTTCGCCAGGACGAGCTGACCATGCTGGGCAGGTTCGACTGGGACGACCGGCGGTGGGTTTCGGGCAAAGAAGAGCTGCAGATGGGCCACGTCCGCGATGGTCGCGGGGTAGGAGGTGGCACGTTGCACTTCGGCGGCGTGTCGCTGCGGTTGTGGCCGGAGGACTTTGAACGCCGGAGGCGTCACGGTGTGGGGCGGGATTGGCCAATTGGCTATGACGAGCTCGCGCCCTATTACGACGAAGTCGAGCACGAGATGCAGCTTTCGGGACCCCTTTCAATGCCGTGGGGGCCGCACCCCGGCAAGTACCCGCAGGGGCCGCACCGCCTGAATCTGCGGGACCTGAGGGTAGCGGAGGGCATGGAGGCGCTTGGCATGCGCTGGACGGCCAACGCGCTGGCGATCCTCACCGGCCAGCACGAGGGGCGCTCCGCCTGCATGAACTACGGCTACTGCCAGTGGGGTTGCAAGAGCCGGGCAAAGACGGCGATGCATGTGAGCTACGTGCCTGAAGCGGTCCGCGCAGGGGCCGAAATTCGGGACCGCGCCCGCGTCACGTTGATCGAGACGGACGACACGGGCGCCGTCGGCGGGGTGGTGTACCAGCGGGACGGACGCGAACAGGTGGTGCGGGCGGAGGCGTACATCCTCTCGGCGTTCTGCGTGGAGAACGCGCGGCTCCTCCTGCATTCGGCGAACGGGCGATTTCCCCAAGGCCTGGCGAACTCGTCCGGGCTGGTCGGGCGGGGCCTGATGGCGCACGTGGCGAACCCGTATTTCGGGCGGTTCGGCGAGGACGTCCAGCAATGGACGACGGCGCCGGGAACACTGCTTTCGCAGGAGCACTACGGGACGCAGGCGGGGAATGGGTTCGTGGGGGGCTGGTCATGGATGACGGCGTCGCTGTTCCCGGCGGAATTCGCGACGCAGCTCGTGAAGAGCGGGGAAGGGATGTGGGGAGAGCGGCTGATGAAGGAGTTGGAGGCATATCCTCGATTTGCCGTCCTGGGCACGGAGGGAGAGTGCCTCTGGAGCGCCGATAACCGGGTCGAACTCGCGGGGGAGGCCGATGAGTTCGGCGTGCCGAGGGCACGCGTCACGTTTAATTTCGGTGAGAACGAGCTGGCGATGCGCAAGACGATGAACGAACGGGCGCGCTCAATCCTGGAGGCGGCGGGCGCGGAAGAGGTTTTCGTCGGCACGGGAAACGACCACCTGATGGGCGGGTGCGTCATGGGCGCTGAGCGTGGGGACTCGGTGGTCGACCGGAACCTCAAGTCATGGGACCACCCGAACCTGTACATCTGCGACGCGAGCGTGTTCGCTTCGACGGGCGGGGCGCAGCCGTCGCAAACGATCATGGCCCTGGCTTCGCGGCTGGCTGGCAAACTGGCCGGCGGCGATGAACGGTGATGGGATCAGGCGGGCTTGCGTGCGAACACGGTCACACCGCGAGTATCGAACTCGGCCGCATCGGATTCGTGCAGGCTGCCTGAGAACACGTCAACCTCGTTGGACATGACTACGTCGATAAAGCCGACCAGGCGGAGGATTTGCTGCCACTCTGCATACAGCAGAGCGCCGGCAATTCAGCCACTCCACAACTCTATGTCGTCCTTAGCCTCCTGCGGGACTTCGCGATGGACCAGGATGTCGCCGACCTGAATGCGGCCGCCTGGTTTGAGCACGCGAAACATCTCACGGAAGACCGCTTGCTTGTCTGGGCAGAGGTTAATCACTCCGTTGCTGATCACAACGTCGGCGACGTTGTCACCCACCGGCAGGTTTTCCGCGTAGCCTTCGAGAACCCGGACGTTTTGCAAGTTCAGCTGGTTCGCTGCGGCCATGGTCTTCAGGCGCATTTCACGAGTCATGTCGACGGCCATGACCTGGCCGGCGGGGCCGACCTGGCGTGCGGCGGTGATGGAATCAAAGCCCGCCCCGCAGCCGATGTCCACGACGTGTTCGCCCTCGGCCAGATCTCCGAACAAGAACGGGTTGCCGGTCCCAGCGAATGAATCGACGGTGCCGGAAGGCAAGGCGGTGATGGTCTCCTCCGGATATCCGAGCATGCGTGCGAGCTTTGCGCCGGTGTGGAAATGGAAACCCAACTCGGGGTTCATCGCCACGTCGCGGTACTTGGCCGAGATTCGCGCCCGGAGCTCGTCGCGGTCTACAGCCGAAATTCCCAGGACTTCATTCATTGCGGCATCTTCCTCTGATCGCGGGGGCCTCGCCGGTGGCGGGTGCGCAATCGGGCCGCAGGATATCCCAAAGCCACGGCGGCTGACAGTTCGAAGTGTGATTGACGCAACGGACGGAGCAGGTTTGGGGCGAGACCGTAGCCATGTTCGCCAACCAGGCGTGTTGGGCGCCAGGCGTCCGCCAGAAGGGCCGAACCGGCAAGAAAAAGCCCGCCAAGTCGGCGGGCTTCGTGGTTGTTGGAGCGGAAGACGAGGGTCGAACTCGCGACCTCCTCCTTGGCAAGGAGGCGCTCTGCCACTGAGCTACTTCCGCGTACCGGTCAGTATAGCATCGGGCGGGTTTCGAGAAAGTTGCTGCGGTCAGTCGCCGAGGAGCGTGGTGTACCCGAGAGCGATGACTTCCTCGACATAGTTTGAGCGCCAGCCCGGGTCCGGAATGGAGACGCCGTGTTCGCGGAACCAGCGATGGAGTTGGAGATACTCCTCTTCGAGGCGCAGGCGCCAGGAGTCCTCTTCCTTGAAGAGTTCGGGGTCGACTTCATCGAGACCTTTGACCATGTCGTCGTAGTCGACCTCGATTTCCTCTTTCCAGTAGGTGGCGAGGTAATCGACGCTGTCTTCGAGGTTGCGGCGGCATTC
>CAYTBM010000033.1:0-17884 GCA_964436025.1 uncultured Anaerolineaceae bacterium | reverse complement strand
GGAAGGTGCCGTACTGGCTCCAGCCGAAGCGGTCGGCGAAGAGGTAGGTGGCGCCATCGCGTTCGGCGGCGTGTTTCACGGCGTAGCGGCGCTTGCGGAGCAAAGCTTCGACGGCCGGCGCGCCACCTTCGTGGGTGAAGCTGGTGCGATGGTGCGCGCGTTCGAAATACCCGTCGGCGACGGTAAGCTGAGGACGCTGGACGGCGCGCCAGGTGGGGCGGAAACGGCTGACCGTGCAGACGGTGACGGCGACGATGATGAGGACCCAGAGACCGTTGAACCAGGCGGAATGGAAGACGTCGAAGAGGCCGAGGGCGTCCATGGTGCCGGTCAGCGGGCCGTAGGTTTCCTCCCGCAGGCCCATCCAGGCTGAGCGGGCGGCCGGGTTGCCGCGCATTGGCCCCGGCACCTGGGGGATAACCACGCCGATGAGCCCTGCGCCCAGAGCCAGCCCAACGAGGAACAGCGCGAACTTCACGTTCGTCAGGAGGTCCCAGACTGTGCGCAGGGGATCGAGGCCTGACGGCTCGATTTTGGAATCGGGATTTTGGACCTGGGACTGGGAGGCGACGCTCATGGCAGGCCAAACCCGCCAATTGTGGATTGTAGATTTCGGATTGCGAATTGAAGGTGCCGCATCTCCAGCCGGGCGGAGCCGTGGGGAATCCACAATCCGAAATCGTCAATCCACAATGGGGAATCCCCAATCCGAAGTCGCCAATCCACAATCACTGGAGCCTGCCCGCGATTTCGCTGAAGTTGTCTTCGCTGAGGCGGCCGAAGTACACCTTTTCGATTACCCCTGAGGGCGATACCAGGAGGGTGATGGGTAGCCCGCGGCCGACGCCATAGGTTTCGGAGACTTCGCCGTCGGCGTCGAGCACGGCCGGGTAGGTCACCCCGAACTCCTGGAGGAAGGAGCTCGCCGCTTCCGCGCGCTCTTGCTGGTTGACGCCGAGGATGACGAGGCCGCGGTTGCCGTTGTGTTCATAGAAAGACTGCAGGTCCGGCGTTTCGTCGCGGCAGGGCGGGCACCAGCTGGCCCAGAAGTTGAGGAGCACCCACTTCCCGCGGTAATCGGTGAGGGCCGCGGTGCCCTGGCCGGTGGACGCCAGGCGGAAGTTGGGGGCGGCGCGGCCTTCGCGCGCGGCGGGAGACTTGCCCGTCGGGTTGAGGTTGTCCGGCAGGGATTCGATGCCGTAGGGGCTGGAGGACGAAGCTGAACCGCCCGTATCGCGGAACTCGAAGTACCAGATGCCCGCCGCAACCACGAGGACGATGAGCGCGGCAAGGCCGAGCGTGGAGCCGGGCCCGGAGTATTCGCGCCGCCGTTGCGGCCGTTCGTCGGGGAGGGCGTCGGACATGGGAGGGCGTTACCGGGTTGAGGGTAACAGAGGGCGGGGTTGGGGGGAGTAAGGGGGTAAGGCCTGATGGGTCGCGGGCAGGATGCCGAAGGTTGAGGCATGGAAGATGACGGAGCGGGGAGCGCGCTGAACCCCTCGGGCCTGCAGTTGCATGCCCCGCAGGCGAGCCAGCCACAGGGGGCGATGTTCGGGTTTCGCGTGCTGGGCTGCCCGGTCTACCTGGGGCTCGACATCCTGATCGCCGCGGTTGTCTTCGCGCTGGCCCTGGTCCCAGCTGCGAGCGGAGGCAACTCCGACGTGCATGGCTGGGCCGTGTGGGCGGCGTGGTGGACAGCCGGCACCGTGGTGGCGGTGGTCATCCACGAATGCGCCCACGCGCTGGTCATCGTGCTGTTCGGGCTGGGGTTGCGGCACATCTACATCGGCGTGCAGGGCGGCCACACCGCCCTGCTTCGTCCGAATGTCCGCTGGTGGCAGGACGTTTGCGTTTCGGTGAGCGGGCCCGTTTCGAACCTGGCAACCGCGGCGTTGGGCTGGTACCTGTACCAGCACGGGGTCGACTCCGGCTGGCAGGTGTGGCTTGCCAGCGTTCTCTTCTGGCCGAGTCTGGTGCTTGGCGGGTTCAACCTGCTGCCGTTCTTCACCATGGACGGCGGCCAGGCGCTGCGTGCGCTCGTTGTCCCCTTTTCGGCTGACCGGCGCTCGGCCGCGACGAACGCGCGTTTTGTCGCAGCCGTCCTGGTCGCGGGCGTTCTTGGCACGGCCGGAGTGCTGGTGCTGTTCCTCGCCCATGATTGGTTCGGCTTCGTGTTGCTGGGGTTGGGCGCATGGAGGGGCGCCGCGGCGTGGCAGAGTGGGCGCGGTGGGGAGGAGCTCGGCACACTCTCGATGTTCACCGTGCGCGACGCGATGGGGCCGGGGGTGATCGTGCGGCCGGGCCACCAGGCGCGGGCGCTGGTCGAAGCACACGTGCGCAAACGGCATGGCGCCAGCCCGCTCGAGCTGGTGCCGCGCCCGTACGTGGTGATGGACGAACAGGGCAAGGTATTCGGGCTTCTGACCGACCGGATGCTCTCCGAGATTTCGGGTGAGCGCTGGGACTGGGGAGCCCTTACGGTCGCGCAGGTCATGCTGCCGGTGTCGAAGGTGCCGGTGGTCGCACCCGACACGTCGACCACCACGGCGCTGGTGCTGCTGCACCAGGGCGAGAGCGATGGCCTGTTCGTCATCGACGAGGGCGAGCTGGTGGGCGTGGTGACGTTCGCGCACCTGGACGAGCTATTGAGACGGCAAGCGGCGGCGTGAGCCTGTCAGGCGGGTAGGGCCAGCGCGGACGTGTTACCGCTGGCTTCGATGATCACGAGGAGCTGGCCGGACTCCCGGCCGCGCAACTGAGCGTTGGCGTTCAGGAGTTCGATTCCCACCACGGTGCCGTCTGGAGCGATGTCCACCATGAGGTCCTCGCCGACCCGGACGCTCTCGACCTCCGCGATGTCTTCTCGCAGGCTGATGTAGGCGATGTTGTGCCGGGGATCGTAGAGAGCTTCATTACAGCCGGCCTCCGAACTTCGCGATAACCGTGATCACTAACCATCCATTCTCATCGACGGCGTATGCCTCAACAGTCTTTGTAGCGTACGTCTAACCCGCCCATGCGCATGAGAATGCAGCCGAGTGCTCACTGAATGGCCGCCCAGGCCTGCTCCGCCACTTCGTCCGGCGGCCGCGTCGCGTCGATGACCAGCCAGCGGGCGGGGTCGGCGGTGGCCTGGACAAGGTAGCCTTCGCGGACCTTGCGGTGAAAGGCCAGACCCTCCAGCCCGGTGCGGATCGCTTCCGTTTCGCCGTGTTTGCGGCGGAGGCCGATTTCCGGGCCGATGTCGAGGTACACGACGAGGTTCGGTTCAAGGCCGCCGGTAGCGATGGCGTTGGCCGTGCGCACCTGGTGCTCGTCGAGGCCGCGAGCATGCACCTGGTAGGCGAAGGTGCTGGGGGAGAAGCGGTCGCAGATGACGGTTTCGCCGCGGGCCAACGCCGGGCGAATGACCTCTTCGACAAGCTGAGCGCGGGCGACGAGGAAGGCGAACAGTTCGGCCCAGGGCGTGAGTGGTTCGTGGAGCAGGCCACGGACGAGCTCGCCTGCTCGGGTGCCGCCGGGTTCCCGGGTGTGGACGACGGAGACGCCGGCGGCGCGAAGACGTTCGGCGACCGCCGCGGACGCGGTGGACTTTCCGGAGCCTTCGCCACCTTCGAAGACGATGAATCTGCTTGCCATCGGGGAGAGAGTAAGCCTGGAAACAGGCAGGCGCAGAGATCGATGGCCGAACCGCCGGCCGATCCGTCCCCACCGGTCCTTACCGTTCGCGGTTCAGACGTACTGAAGCCTGGCTTCGGTTGAGAGCCGCGTCAGCGGCCGGGGAGAATCTTGACGCGGCGCAGCGGTTCTTTGCCCGAACTCGTGCTGTCCAGGTTGTAGCGCGTCGCGAGCTGGTGCTGGACGCGGCGGACATAGCTGTTCGCCGGGGGCAGCTCCACCGGCCGGCCTTCGTCGATCACCCTGGCGATGGCGTCCTCAGTCTCCCGGAAGACATCGACCATGGGGTCGCGGCGGGGGCCGCGCGCACCGTCGCCACCGGAGCTGTTCGGCCGGAACTGGGTGAGCACCTGTTCGAGCTGGAACTGGCTGTTGCTCTTCACGACGTACATCGGCAGGTTCCGTTCCTCCGCGTCACGCAACGCGGCGGGCTTGGAGCGGTAGTAGCTGCGCATGGTGAGCACGATGTCCGCGGCGCTCACGTCTTCCACGAGTTCGGCCGGGACGCCCGTGCTGCGGATGGCGCCTTCGAGGCGGGAGCGCGGGATTCCGTACGGGTAGATGTGGAGGACCCGGCCCGTCGCCGTGCGAGCAGGGGCCGTGGGCAGCTCCGGAGCGGGTTCGAACATCTCCGCGTCGCGGTGGTCCCGGACGTGGCCGCCGCCACGCTGCCGGGTTTCTCCGAACGACGGCGCCATGGGGCGCGCGCCGCCGGAAAGCAGGCCGGCGTTCGCGCGGGAGCCCTCGCGTTCGGAGTCGTCGACGATTTCGAGACGGCCGCTGGCCCCGAGCTGGCGCGTCTCGGGGTTCGCGAGGTATCCGCGCAGCATCGCATCGACGGTGTCGGCGACGTTCTTGTGGACCGCGACGCGCTTCCAGCTCTCGATCTCGATGACGATGTCGAAGGTGGGCGGCGCTTTCCGTTCGAGGATGGACTTCTGCGTGCCGCGGCGGCGCGCCTCTTCATCCCCGAGCGTGACGGACTGGATGCCACCGATCAGGTCGGCGAGGGTGGGATTGAGCATCAGGTTTTCGAGCGAGGTGCCGTGCGCGGTGCCGACGAGCTGGACGCCGCGCTCGGCGATGGTGCGCGCGGCCTGGGCTTCGAGTTCCGTGCCGATCTCGTCGATCACGATGACTTCCGGCATGTGGTTCTCGACGGCTTCGATCATGACTGCGTGCTGTGCCAGCGGCGTGGCGACCTGCATGCGCCGTGAGCCGCCGATCGCCGGGTGCGGCACATCGCCGTCGCCACCAATTTCGTTCGACGTGTCGACGATGATGACGCGCTTGTTTGCGTCGTCGGCGAGGACGCGCGCGACCTCTCGGAGCATGGTGGTCTTGCCCACTCCCGGCTTGCCGAGGAAGAGGATGCTCTGGCCGCTGAGGACCAGGTCTTCGATCACGCGGATGGTGCCGTAGACGGCGCGGCCGACGCGGCAGGTAAGGCCGACGATCTTGCCGCGCCGGTTGCGGATGCAGCTGATGCGGTGGAGCGTGCGCTCGATGCCGGCGCGGTTGTCGTCGCCGAAGTCGCCGATGTGGTCGATGACGAACTGGAGGTCGTCTTCGGTAACTTCTTCGTGCGAGAGCACGACTTCGCGGCCGGGGTAGCGCGCTTCCGGCAGCCGCCCGAGGTCCATCACGACTTCGAGCAGGTCGGCGCGGCGGTCCGGCGCCTGGAGGGACTCGACGATCCGCGGGGGCAGGGCTTCGAGCAGGAGGTCAAGGTCGTCAGTGACGATCTGTTCGTTCGGGAAGGGGGATGAAGCGAGTTGAGACACGGCTTTATTGCGGCAGCGCCACTGATTCAGCGACGGTGACCGGCGCGACCTCCTTCAGGGGATTGAGCAGCGCGAGCCTTCTCGCGCACATGAGTCGTGTGCCGAGGGCGGTGTAGCCTCGTTCGTTCGCGGCAGCTTCGATCGGGAACTGGTGTTCAGCGATGACGAGCGTCCCGTGGCGGCCAGCCTGGGACTCAACCAGCTCCAGGGTCGACTCGACGGCGCCGCCCTCGGGATCGTCCACGAGCACGTGGCTTTCACGGTCGCCGATGCCGACCCAGGCAGCGATGCCGCCGGGGCTTTCGAGGACGAACTCGCGGTCGCATTCGTAGGAGTCGAGGACGGCGCGCCAGTCCTGCTGGGTGGGGGCCTCGTGGCGCCGGACCATTTCCGGGACGGCCCGGCAGTACAGGCGAAAAATACCGTGGCGGTCGCCGCGGGTGGCGGGCCGGAACGGCGTCTCAGCGAGTTGCCTGCCGCCGCGGACGGCGTACAGATGTTCGAGGCGGTAGGCGAAGAAGCCGCCTTTGCGCAGCGCCTCGGCATGGAGGCTGCCTTCGGCGTAACGCATATACACGGTGCGGCCGCCGCGGGACGCGACATCGTTCGAGAGCCCGCCGCAGAGCGCAACGATGGTGTCGTCGTCCTTCGGGCGGGCGATGCGGAGGGAGACCACTTCCCAGCCGGCGCCGCCGGCGAGTTCGCGCGCGACCGCCACGCCGCGGTAGGTGAGCCCGCGACGGACGCCGAGGACGGAGGTCCGCGGGACGCGTGGAAGGTGTGTCAGGCCGGTGGCGGCCAGGCCACTCGAGACGAGGAGGTTTTCGCCGCCGCGGGTCGCGATGACCTCTGTGTTGAGGCGGCCAAGTTGCGGCCAGAGGGTGGCAGCATCGATCGGGCTCAGCGGGTCGGCGCGCAACTCACTCATGGCGACACTCCGGCCGGGACGCCGATGGTGAGGAAAAGCTCGTGCAGGCGGGTATCGCCGGTGAGCTCAGGATGGAATGACGTGGCGAGCAGGTTGCCTTCGCGCGCGGCTACGATGGTGCCGTCTTCAAGGCGGCAGATGGCGCGGGCGTTGCCGGCGACCGACTCGATGAGCGGCGCGCGGATGAACACGGCGTGGAACGGCGGCCCCTGGATGCCTTCAACCGTGAGCGCCGCCTCGAAGCTGTCGACCTGGCGGCCGAACGCGTTCCTGTGCACGGCGATGTCCATAGTTTCGATGCCCGGGCGGTCCAGGTTGTCCACGCGTTTGGCGAGGAGGATTGCACCCGCGCAGGTCCCCCAGACAGGCCTGCCGGAGGCGCAGAAGTCTCGCAGTGGCTGCTGGAAGCCGTTGCTGAGGATGAGGCGGGCGATGGTGGTGCTTTCGCCGCCCGGGATGATGAGCGCGTCGATCTCGTGGAGTTGAGCGGGCTTCCGGATTTCGGCGACATGGTGCCCCATCCGCTCGAGCATCTCGCGGTGTTCGCGGAAATCACCCTGGAGAGCGAGCACTCCGACCGTCATCGGCCGGCGCCCGTTGGAAGACATTGTCATAGTCCTGAAGCCCTGGAAGGCAGGGCGCGTGGAGTTCCCGAGAACTGGAGAGGGTGAGCCAGACAGAATCGACCCAACTGCAACAGTGAGCGAGCACCCTGAAGTAGTGGTTTCAGTGTAGCGCATGGGGGAAGGCCCGCGAGTAGTGGATCATTAACGTTGGATCTCAGTTTTGAGGTGTGAGCCATGAGGTTGGAGGGCGGATGGCTCGTGCCCTCCAACGCTGTAATGACCTCCCCCCTTACTCCAGGCGCGGCAGCCAGGGGTGGTCAGGGACGACGGTCGGGATGGTTTCGCGCAGCCAGTCCCGCTGATTGGCTGAGAGACGCGGAAGGAGCGCGTTGAAATCCCGTTCGTCGTGTGGGCGAGGCTTCAGGTCCGTCCGGCCCCAGTAGGCCGTGGCCTTGTAAAAGAGCAGGATCTCGGGCACAGCCATGGGAATGCCCCACGGCGACTCGGCGACGCATTCGACCCATGGCCGGGTGACCCCGGTCTCGGGATGAAGCAACCAACGTCCCTCACTGCGTTCGTTGATGATGAGCTCGACATTCTTGTCGTCGGGCAGTTGTTCGTACGGGGGCGTGACCCATTTCAAGAGGTTCGCCGGGCTCTCGGCATCGCGGGCCCGGGCGTGCACGTGGGCGGGAAGGTGAAGCCGTCGGCCGGTCCAGAGTCCGCTGGTGGGGCCGGGGTCTACGGCGTCGTGCGCGACCATGTCCCAGCCGGCGAACTGCTGGTAGGCCAACTCTTGCTGGTCGTCGAAGACCATCAGGTCGATGTCGACGTGGCCGCGGGTCACGCGGCCGAGCCAGGCATCGACCGCCCAGCCGCCACAGATCAGCCATTCGCCGGAATAGGTGGCCATGAGGTCCGTGACCGGCACGAGCGGCGCCGGCACGTTCGAAGGTGATGAAGAAGACACGAAGGGAATCACTCCAGCATGCGCTTGGCATGACGAATGGGCCCGAAGGGCACTGGAGCAGGGCGCTGCCGGAAGTGGGCTCGCTGGCTAGTGAAGCCAGGCTGGCGCGGCGGCGCGAGGGCGGGCGGAGATAGTCATTGAAAGCGGCCCTCCAGAGAAGTACCTGAGACGGTAGCGGACGCGCCGGCGGAAGGGAAGAACGTGCGCACGATTCCGCCCCCGCTGCTACGCCAGTGTGCCGTTGAGCCAGCGAATAATGTCGGCCGTGACTTCCTCGCGGTTCGTCTCGTTCAGCATCTCGTGGCGGCCGTCCTTGTAATACAGCGTGTCGATCTGCTTGATGCCGGCTTCGTTCCAGAGCCGCTGGAGCTCGTAGAGTCCCTCCATGTCCCGGTTGATGGGGTCCTTCGTGCCGGCGACAAAGAGGCAGGGCAGGTCGTAGCGAATCTTCGCCAGGCGCGCATGGTCGACGAGGCGTGACGCGTCCGCTCGGCCGCTACGCTGGGAAGTGCGTGTTTCGAAGCCGCACATCGGGTCGGCGATGTACTTGTCGACCTCGTCGGGGTCGCGGCTGAGCCACTCGTAGGGCGTGCGCGCCGGCTCGAAGGCGGCGTTGGGTGCGAATGGAGCGGGCGGATCGCCTTCGCGGCGGCCCATGCGGGCGCTGGAGCCGGAGAGGATGACACCGGCGATCTCCGCTGACGCGTCCGGCGCGAGCTGCTGGGCTGCCGCGGAGCCCATGCTGTGCCCGAAGAGGACCACGGGCAAAGACCGGTGCGCCTGCTTTGCCAGGCCGATGAACTGGCCGATATCTGCCACGAGTGCGTCCCAGCCGCCTTCGCCGAAGTCACCGAGGCCCTCGGGGCCGGGTGATTCGCCGTGGCCGCGATGGTCCAGCGACCAGACCTCGAAGCCGGCGGCGTTGAGGGCGCGGGCGAAGCGCCCGTAGCGCAGCGAGTGTTCGGCGGCGCCGTGGGCGATGACGGCGATGGCCTTCGGGCCGGGGCGTTCCCAGACGAAGCCCTGGAGCGAGAAGCCGTCTACGCCGCTGGTAAAGCGGAAAGTGCGGTCGGCGGCGATGTAACCGAGGTTCATCGAGCGTCTCCTTCGGTGACGATGACGCCGGCTTTGACGAGGCGGTCCAGTTCGGAGCGCATGCCAATGTCGGCGAGGATGCTGGCAGCGTCTGCGCCTGGGATGGGGGCGGGGCGGCCGGGTACGGCGGGCGTGCGGGAAAGCCGAGGCGAGGGGCCGATAGTGGTCACCGGTCCCTGGCCGTCGTGCTCGCGGGTGATGCTCAGGCCGTGGCTCTGCGCCCACGGGTCGTCCATCAGGGCGCGCACGTCCTGCAGGATGGCGTGAGCGCCGGCGCCGACGGCGTTCAGCCGCTCCACGCAGTCCGCGACGGATTCGTGGGCGAAGGTGGATTCGAGTTCCGATTCGGGGGCTTCGGCGAGCCAGCGGCCGTGGTCGCCTTCCAGGATGTCCGGGTCGGCGGCAAGGAAGAACCAGCCATCCGCGGCCTGATAGGCGCGGTTGAGTCTCCCGTCGCCGATCGCGTCCTGGCCGCGAGGCTCTTCCCACATCTTGCCTGCGTAGTCTTGCAGGTAGAGCGACTGCAACATCGTGGCGGTGTAGGCGAGGGCGGTGTCGACATGCTGGCCCTGGCCGGTCTTCTTGCGATGCAGAAGGGCGAGAGCAACGCCGTATGCACCCATGAAGCCAGTGCCGTAGTCATTAACTGCGAACGGCGCGAGGGTGGGCCGGCCGTCGCCGCCGTAACGCTCCTGCATGCCGGATGCGGCCTGGGCGATCTGCTCGTGGCCGGGCCGGTTCGCCCACGGGCCGACCTGGCCGTAGGTGTTCAGGGAGGCATAGACGATGTCCGGCTTGCGCGCCTTCACGGCCTCGTAGCCGATGCCGAGCTTGTCCGCGACACCGCGGCGGAAGTTCTGGACCACCACGTCGGCCTGGTCGACAAGCTTCCAGAAGATGTCGAGGCCTTCGGGCGTCTTGAGGTCCATGAGGAGGCTGCGCTTCCCGCGGTTGATGTCGGTGTGGAAGATGACGCCGTCACGGTGAGGGCTGTCGATACGCACCACGTCGGCGCCGAATTCGGCCAGGGTGCGTCCGCAGGTTGGGCCGGCCAGCACGATGCAGAGGTCAAGCACCCTTATGCCATCGAGGGCCGAGCGCATGGTTTCGACGACGGGTCCGGAGGCAGCGGGCCGGGCGGTGGCGGCTTCGCGCAGGACTTCCAGACGGTGCTGGTCGGGCGCGGGGCGGGGGCCGCGGACGGCGCCCGGCGTGAGCGACATGCGGACGTTGATCCCGGGCCCGCGGATCGAGCCGAGTTGAGGGTCTTCTGAGTCGATGACGATTTTCGAGCCTCGGGCGTGTTCGTTCTCGAGCCACTCGGCACTGGTGCGGCAGACCGAGCCTTCGGTACCCACCCGCTCGCAGAAGGCTTCCCATTCAGCCGCCGACCTGGTCTTGAAGAGCGCTTCAGTCTTCTCGCGGATCTCGTCGAGAGAGGCGCCGGACTCCGGGCGCAGCCAATCGCCGCCGGCGGCGACGACGAAGTCCTGGGCGTTCTTATTGCCGGCGTGGTACATAAACCAGCGGCCGTCCTTGCATTCGAACTGCCGGGTGACGCCGAGCATCCGGGCGAGGCGCGCCGCGTCGCCGGATGTATCCGAGTTGTGCACGCGTTGGCCGCGATAGCCGATGGCCGCATACGTCGCATCAAAGAGGGGCACTTCGATCACCTGCCCGAGGCCGTCGCGTTCACGGGCGTTGAGGGCCATCCCGACTGAGACCGCGGCGAGGAATGCCGCGTAGGAGCTGGAGAAGGGCAACGGCGTGTAGACAGGCTTGCCGGTCCGCGGGTTCGGTGGGTACGTCGCGGTAGCCGCACCGATGACGCCTTCCCAGGCGCGCAGACCGGCCCGATCGTCGTCGGCGGCGAAACCGGGGAGCGAGCAGTAAATCAGGCGAGGGTTTGCGGCGGTCATCTCCGCCGGGCCAAGGCCGAGACGGTCCATGACACCGGGACGGAAGTTCTCGATGACGATGTCGGCGCCGAGTACGAGGTTGCGCGCAATCTGGACGTCGGGTGACTTCAGGTCGATGACGATGGAGCGCTTGCCGCGGTTGTAGGTCGCGTTCGCGGGGGTGTCGAAGCGCGGGCCGCCGGGTGGCTCGACGCGGATGACGTCCGCGCCCTGGTCGGCGAGCAGCATGGCGGCCATGGGGCCGGCAATGTACTGCCCGAAATCGATAACGCGGATGCCCTCGAGCGCACATGGCATGCGGCGAACCTCCGTCCGGTGGGACGCTGGAGTGTATTCGCCGCAGAGGAGAATCGCCAAGACTTGAAAGGCCGAAGACGAAGCGCAAGAGTTGAGCGGTGACTGACTTGCGCGCCTTTGAGTTTCGGCGGGTCAGCGATGGGCTGGTCTACCGGTTCGAACCTGTCGCCGCAGAGCCCGGGCGCTGGCGACGGACGGACTTCGAGGTTGTCTGCGAGCGGCGCGAAGGGCGCTGGGTGGTGGTAGATGCGGAGGGCGCGATCACGGGCTGGCCCCTGGCCGTGGACGCTGCCGGTCACGCGCCGCCGGCAGGGCGGTGGCGGAGCGCGAAGGGCGAGAAGAGTTACGACTATGATCTGGTCTGGCTTTAGCTCCCGAAGACCGCATCGCTCCACGCGCCGAGGTTTTCCGGCGCAAGGCGCTGGATGCCCGGGACCGCATCGAAGGCAACGTCAGCCGAGATGATCCGCGAGACCTGCAGTCGTTGCATTGTGGCCAGGTGCACTCGGTCTCGCGCGACAACCCGACTGTAGCGGGCAAACGCGCGGCGGCAAGCACATCGCTCAATTCAAGTGCAACGACATCAACGGAGAGTGCGGCAAGGGTCAGGGCACGCTCAACTCTTGCATGCTCGTTGCGCCGCCCAAGCACGTGGAGCACCTCCTGCAGAACTTCCGCGCTGGTCACACACGTGCCGGGCAGTCCCGCGGCGGTTGTGACGATCTCGAGGCAGTTCGGCGCCGGCGACCCGGCGGGTGCAGTCGCGTAAATGAACACGTTTGCGTCGAGGAAGGCGATCGCCAACCTACGTTCCGGTTTCCGTCTCGAGGCAAAGGTCGCCAGGGCAGGCGGCCTCCAGCACCTCGCGCCGCAGCGTTTGCAGGTCGGGGACAGTGAGCGGCGCTGCGCGAAACTCGGCCGCCAGGCGAGCAACCTGCTCCAGTCGCACAGCCTCGTCGATGGCATCGCGGAAGAACTCTTCCGCCGACTTGCCCCGGGCAGCGAGCAGCTGCGCGAGCTTCTCCGCCCGGACCTGGTCCAGGTCGACCTCAATCGTCTGCCGTGCGCGATTCCTCATGGAGCCAGTGTACGTCAAGCGTCCGGCGTCAGGTGGTCGGTGCGCGACTCACGGGCCCGACCCCTCCAGTCTTACACGTTGCCGAGCGGACGTTCGATGAGTTCGTCGGACTGTTGCCCGCCGGGGGCCTCGCTAGGGATGCCGGTCCCCTTTGCGCCTGCCTGGATCCGTTCACGGACCCACGCGGCGAAGGTCATGTCGCGCTGCGCCAATAGTGCTGCCAGGCGTTGCGCATCCACCTCGTCGAGCCTGACAGTCCTCCGGCGGGTGGCGCTTCTGGTCATGGTGGCAGTCTAAACGAAGCGCGTCGCTAATTTGCCACCCAGTCCCCGGACTTGCCCCCGTGCTTCTCCAGGAGCCGCACTGACTCGATGCGCATGCCTTTCTCGACCGCCTTGCACATGTCATAGACCGTGAGGGCGGCGACCGATGCGGCGGTCAGGGCTTCCATCTCCACACCGGTCTTCCCGGTGGTCTTCACCGTTGCCCGGATTAGGAGCGCGGACTCACCCTCCGGCGCGAGGTCAACGGTGACTCCCGTGATGGGCAAAGGATGGCAGAGCGGGATGAGGTCCGGCGTGCGCTTCGCGGCCATGATCCCGGCGATGCGGGCGGTTGCCACGACGTCGCCCTTGGGCATGCCGCCCTGCTGGATAAGTGCGAGCGTCTCCGGCCGCATTCGGACGACGGCCTCGGCCACCGCGACGCGCGTGGTGTCGGCTTTTTCCGAGACGTCCACCATGCGCGCCGCGCCGGAGGCGTCCAGATGGGAGAGGCCGCCGGGCCCGGTGTCAGTTGCCATGGTGCCGCCGCCACATCAGTGATTCGTATCCCCACACCAACGCATAGGCGAGCCCGCCCATGACGAGTCCGCCTGGAATCCCGGCCCAGGGCGCCACCCAGGTGTCGCTCGCGATGATGCCTACGCCGGCGGCGGGCAGGAACGAGAGAAACGCGGACCTCCGCCGTTCGACTTCGAAGCGCTGACGGAGCGGATTGCGTCCCACCGGCTAAGTATGGCGCTCGCAGTGTCCCGCGGGCGAGCGGAAATGCCCCTTTCAGCCGCTGCTATGGCGAAGGGGCGCTTCCCCGTACGATTGCGGGCGATGAGCGTCCTCGCCTTCCTGCCATTCCTGAGCATCGACATCAACATCAACCCGGTGATGGCGGACTTCGGGCCGTTCACGCTCACCTGGCACGGATTGTTCACCGCGATTGGCATCATCGCCGGTGTGTCGCTGTCCGTGTGGCTCGCGAAGAAGGACGGCATCCCGCCTGAGATCGCCCAGGAGGTCGCCCTCGTCGGCGTACCCTGCGCCATCGTGGGGGCACGGCTGTTCTTCGTCTTCGAGCACTGGGACCGCTTCGGCGATGAGCCGCTCAAGATCGTCACCGGCATCACCGAGGGAGGCATCACGCTCTACGGCGGGCTGCTGGGCGGTGTGCTCGGCGGGTTGATCTACTCGCTCTGGCACAGGTGGCCGATTGGCATCCTCTTCGATGCGGCGGCGCCGGGCATGATCCTGGGACAGGGCATCGGCCGCATCGGCGACCTCATCAACGGCGAGCACCTGGCCGACAAGACCGGGTTGCCCTGGGGTGTGAAATACCTCCATCCGGATAGCCCACAGTACCAGTACTGGCTGAACCACCCGGACCCGAGCAAGCCGCTCAAGCCGCTCGACACCTACGCGGTGCACCCCGTGGCCGGCGGGTACGAGTTGCTGGGCGACTTCATCATCCTCGCGGTGCTCCTGCTCGTGATGCGGCGCATCGTCCGCGTGCCCGGCTGGGTGTTCTGCAGCTACGTGGCGATGTACGGGATCATGCGGTTTGGCCTTTCGTACTTCCGGTTCGATGAGCAGACCATCGCGAACGTGCCGGTACCGCAGTTCACGAGCGGCATCTTGCTCGGGATCGCCGTCATCCTCGCCGGCATCCTCTACCGGAAACCAGGCCCCATCACGCCGGAGTACGCCGAGCGCGTTTGGGGCGATTTGCCGCTGCCCGGCGATGACAAGGCGGCTGACGATGTGGCTGCGCCGGCCTAAGCCGCCCGCCGCCGAGCCACTCCCTGTGACCCTGTATCGCAAGCAGGGCTGCGGACTGTGTGACCAGGCAGAACTCACCCTGGCGAAGATCTCGAAGCGGGTGCCGCTGCACGTGCGCACGGTTGATATCGACTCCGATGAAGCGCTGCAGCGGCGCTACTTCCTTGAGGTGCCGGTTGTGGTGGTGCGCGGCGAACAAGTGGCCCGCGCGCCCATTAGCGAGCGGGTACTGGCCGATACCCTGGCCGAAAGAGCATCGCATCGGCGCTGACCGGCATGTGGACTTCTCTTAGGTAGGGGACCGGGGCTTGACGCCGCGTGTAAGCTTCTCTGTCATGTAACGTACTGGTTACAGGAGACTCGCCATGCCAACCACCATTTCTCCCCTTGCCGTCCGGCGGTCGACCTGGATCCGGGCCAGTCCCGAGCGTGTCTGGCAGGAGTTTGAGTCGTTCGAGCGCATGCGGGCCTGGTTCGGCAGGGGACACTCCCTGACGGCGTACGAACCGCGCCTCGGCGGCTATGTGGAGACCGATGCCGCGGCCGGCGACGGCAGCGGCGACGGCTCCCTGCGCTTTGGCGGCCGGATTGTCGTCTTCGATCCGCCGCGGGAGGTGACATGGGAAAACGACTGGTTCGGCCATGGCTGGAAGCAGCCGTCCTTGATGACGTTCCGCCTGGCGCCGTTCATGGACGGGACAATCGTGGAGTTGTTCCATCACCGCTTCGAAGGCACCGGCGAAAGTCCCTCGGAGAACCTGAACGGATTCGAGGGCGGCTGGGATACGCGCCATTTGGAGGCGCTGCGTGCCATCGTCGAAGCGTAGCGACCCGTTCGAAGCGCTCGCCAACCCGACGCGGCGCGCCATCCTGGCCCTCCTTCGCGATGAGCCCGGACTGCCGGCGGGGGAGATAGCGGCGCGGTTCCCAGCGGTTTCCCGCCCGGCAATTTCGCGGCATGTAGCGGTTCTACGCGGCGCGGGGATGGTCCAGGCGAGGACCAGCGGGCGAGAAGCGCGCTACAAGGTGGTGCCTGGTTCGCTGCTGCCCGCGCGGGACTGGCTCGCGGAGTTCGACGCGATGCTGGAGGGCTCGCTCGGCCGGCTCAAGGCTGTCGTCGAAGGCGGCGGCGATGTGCTGAACAGCCGCGAATAGCTCAGGACTTGAAGGCGCGCGCGAGTACGTTGTGGATCTGCTCGTACTGCTTAAGCGGGTCCGACTCCGGGTTCATGAGCTTGACGAGGCGGGCGCCCCAATAGAACGCGAACAGTGCCTCACCGAGCCGTTCCAGGTCCACGCCCTCGATCGCGTCGCCGTATTCGCGCCGCATCAGGAAGGCGATGCCGTCGCGCACGCGGCGCGCTTCGTCCTGGAACTCGCTGGCGCCGGTGTGGTCGCCCATCCGCACGGCGATGAGCATTTGCTCGAGGAACATCTGCGTATCGACCTTCTCTTCCGGCAAGGAAATGCCGGCGAAGGTGAGTGCCGCGAGCTCGTGGAACGACATCTCGAGCGATTCCGGGTTGGCCCAGGCGCTCTTGATTGCTTCCGCGGATTCGTTCATACACCCGCGGGCGAGGTCTTCCTTATTTTCGAAGTAACGGTAGATTGCGCCGGGCGAGATCCCGGCCTCAGAGGCGATTTCGGCCATCGTCGCTGATGCGATGCCCTTCTGGGCGAACACCCGGGTCGCCGCGTCCAGGATGCTCTGGCGGCGTGCTTCAAGGTGTGCATCAGAGACTCGAGCCATGGGTTTCAGTGCGCCTTTACAGAGAGCGTCGGCAGAAGCTGCAGTTTACCGCGCGCCATCTTGAGCGCGCGCTCCAGCCGGTCGATGCGCGATACCTGCTCCCAGGCCATGCGGTTGGCAATCGTCGTCTCGGAGACGCGGAGTTCGGTGAGGCGGGCGTTCATGAGTTCGTTGTACATGGGGTTGGTGCTCCTTGTGAGTGAATGTTCATTCACTGAATGAATAGTCGTTCACTTTATCCAGGGAGTCAAGCCCCTGTGGCGAACTCTCTGTGAAATTCACCACACGGCCACCGTGGCGATTGGCGATTCGTGATTCTCGATCCGCACGGGCCGGCGCCCACGGAGTGCTTGAGCGAACTCAGGCACCGAGTTTCCAGCGGGTGTTGATCTACCTGGCGCTGGCGACGACGCCTTTCGCCGCAAGTGCCTCCAGGTCGGTTGCGCCGAGGCCGAGTTCCTTCCCCAGCACTTCCGCGGTGTGCTCGCCGAGCAGCGGCGCACGGACCATTTCGACTTCGGAATTACTCAGGTGGATTGGCGGGGCCAGCATGGTCACGCTGCCGTGAGCCGGGTGTTCGATCTGGCGGATCATGTTGCGCGAGTTGAGGTGTTCGTCGTTGAACAGGTCGTCCGTGTCATAGATGGCGCTGCATGGCACACCGATGGCGCCGAGGATGTCCATCGCTTCCTGTTTGGTGTGCTGGAGCGTCCATTCCTTGATCTCTTCGTACAGGGCGTCGCCGTTCTCCCGGCGCAAGGGTGTCGTCGCGAAGCGCGGGTCCTCCAGGAGCTCGGGCTTGCCGATGCCTGCGAACACGGCGTCCAGCATGCGAGACGTGGCGACGAAGATGTAGAGGTAGTCGTTCGGGCCGCCGCCCTTGCAGGGGTACATGTCCGTCGGGACGATGGTGCGATTGCCACGGCGCGCCTCCGGGGTCGGGTTCCACTGGCGATGGGAGAGCGGTTCGCGCATGAACGTCGCGATGACTTCTTGCATGGCGATTTCCACCATCTGCCCCTTGCCCGTGCGCAGTCGTTCCACGTAGGCGGCGGTGATTCCGAGCGCGCAGTGCACGCCAGAACCGGTGTCGCCGAAGGTCGCGCCCGGAAGTATCGGCGGGCCGCTCGCTTCACCCGTGACGCTGGCCGCCCCGCCGGCCGACTGGGCGATGCGATCGAAGCACTTGAAGGTGCTATGCGGCCCGGTGGTGCCGAAGCCCTTGATCGTCGCATAGATGATGGCGGGGTTCTTCGCCTTGAGGACGTCGTACCCGAGACCGAGCTTTTCCATGGTGCCGAGCGTGAAGTTCTCCACCACGACATCGACTTTCGGGACAAGCTGGAGGAAGAGTTCGCGCCCTTCGGGCGTGTCCAGGGCAATCGCGACGCTCTTCTTGTTGTGGTTGAAGCTGAGGAAGTAGAGCGAGTCGCTCTGTTGTCCGGCCACGTGGCGGCCGGGGTCGCCGACACCGGGGCGCTCGACTTTGTAGACATCGGCGCCGAACCAGGCGAGGTACTGGGTGCAACTGGTGCCGGCTTCGTATTGCGTGAGATCGAGGACCTTCAAACCATCGAGTGCGGGCATGGAGAAACTCCGGCGGATGAAGTTGGCGCGATTCTAAGCGTCCCGCGGCGACCCGGCGCGGGTGGCCCTCCGATTCGGTCCATTCGACCGTTGCTCTCGCAACGAACCGCGGAGATGATCGGCCCATGGAAAGCGATCCGCGAATGCGGGCCTGGCGGGCCTTCCTGGAGGCCCACGCCCG
>CAYTBM010000032.1:0-17916 GCA_964436025.1 uncultured Anaerolineaceae bacterium | reverse complement strand
GCACCCTGAGCAGCTATCTTTGTGCTCTCCTACCGGTCAACCCAATACGCTACGCCGGTCGCGATCACGCTGCTAGATCATTCGATCCATAACGGTCACTGCCAGCGATAGCCTTTACCTATACATGTTTGAATACCGTATGAGCATCCCGCGACTTCACTTCTCAGGCCGCTCCGACATCGGCCGCGGCCGCCGCCGCAACGAAGACGCCTTCTTTGCGGGCGGCATCTCCGGCGCCGATGGCTGGACGCTGCTCGCCGTCGCCGATGGCCTCGGTGGCCACGCACGTGGCGACTGGGCCAGTTCGCGGACGCTTGAACTGCTCTCCCTCGAACTCGGTCGCCGCCTCCCGGCCGCAAACCCGGAGGCAACCCTCCGTGAAGCTGTCTACCGCATCAACTGGCAGGTCCGCGCCGAAGCCCGGACGCTCAACGCCGTCGGCGCGGCCACCACACTTGTCCTCGCCCTCTGCCGCGGCCTCGAGTACTGGTGGCTCAACGTCGGCGACAGCCGCCTCTACCTCCAACACGCAGACGGGTTGCGGCAACTGAGCCGCGATCATTCCTGGGTGCAGGACCAGGTCGAACAGGGCCTGCTCGACGCCTCGGAAGCACGCCTCCACCCGTATCGAAACGTGGTCACCCGCACCATCGGCTTCGAGCTCGCCGTCGAGCCGGACATCCGCGGGCCATTCACCCTCGCCGAAGGCGAAACCCTCCTCGCCTGCAGCGACGGCCTCTTCGGCCCGGTAAGCGATGCCGCGATCGCCGAAGTCCTCGACGGGTACACCCCGGAAGAAGCCACGCGGCGACTTATCGAGCTCGCGAACGACGCCGGCGGTCCAGACAACATCACGGTGGCCTTGGCGCGGGCCGGCGGATCCTAGCCGCAACTTCAAGGGAGCGGCTGCGGCGCCCGAAACCCACACGTGCGCTCGAACCTGAGGTCGCTCGCTACGCCCCGACGGCCCTCTCTTCCCGGATTCCCGTGGACATCGGCGCGCCGGCATCCCGCCGCATCACAAAGCTGCGCACCTGCCAGCGCCCGCTCTGGAACCGGATGTGGCGCGCCAGCGGTTCCCGCTCCCGTGGCGTGACACGCCAGAGAGCCTCGGCAATCTCGCGGTCGAAGTGCCAGCGCGTCTCCACTACCTCGAATCCGAGCGCCCGGTACGCCCGGTGCGCGTGCTCTGCGAAGCTGTTCGTCGTCAGGATAAAGCTCGGCCGCGGGTTCGTCCGCTCAAGGTACGTCATCAGCACCGCCAGCATCCGGCGGCAAACACCGCGCCCCTCGTGTTCCGGCGGCACATGCACTGACCAGAGGTAGCAACCAGCGGGGTCCCGCAGGTTCACCGAAACACGCCCGACGGCCACACCGTCCTCAACCGCGACAAAGTGCCGATGCGGCCCGTCCTCGCGGCACCCGGCGACTGCGTTCGCCCGCTTCAACGGGTCTTTCAAGTGCCCCAGGTCAAACGCGTGGAAGGGAAAACCGCGGATGCTCCAGTCCGCCATTTGCGCCGCAAGCACTTCGCTCCACGGGCGCAACTCAAGCCCGTCGCCCGGGATCGACACTGGATACTCGGCCTCCACCACGTCCGTAGTATAGGCAGGCCGCGGGCCGGCCGGCGTTGTCCGCTGCCCCACTCTTCATGCACCGAACCCGGGCCGGGGCTACGCTAGACCCGTGTTCGAACGCCCCGTCCTCGTCATCTTCCACGGAAACACCGGAGATGGCCCGGCCGAACGCATGCTTGCCAACGCCCGCATCGCCGCCGCCCGCAATACCGCGCGTTCCGCCCTCGCCGCCGGCTTCGAAGCCGTCATCATTGCGACGGACACACCCGGCGCGTTTGCGCCGGAGTTCCCCGGCCTCTTGCTCGACGCCGACCGTGCCGGCGAGACCTTCGACTTCGCCAACCGTCTCAGGACCATCGTCGCCCGCTACGGACTCCAGAAGCCGGCCACCATGGGCTCCGGTTCGGTACCGCTCCTCGGCGTCGATGAGTTCCGCCTCGTCGTGGAACAACTCGAATCGCGCGATCCCCGCTTCGTCACCAACAACTTCTTCTCCGCCGATCTCACGGCCTGGACCCCCGGCGATGCCATCGAGCGCTGCGGCCCGTTCCCCCGCGACAACCTCCTTCCCCGCCGCCTGCGCGATGACGCGGGCCTCGCGTCGGTCATCCTCCCGCGCACTACAGCAACCCAGTTCGACCTGGACACGCCCAGTGACCTGGCGGTCCTTTCGCTCGGTGAGGGCCTGGCCCCAGAGCTGATGGAAGCGGCACAGCCCGCGGCGGTCGCCGCCTCTCGCTACCGGGCCTTTATGCCGCTCCTCTGCGACCGCACGCGCCAGGTCGTCGTCGCCGGGCGCGTCGGGGGCAGCCAGGCATGGCAATACCTTGAACGCGAAACCGCCTGCCGCGTCCGCCTCCTCGCCGAAGAACGTGGCCTCGCCACGTCGCCACCAGGCTACCGAGCCCGCAGCGTGCTCGGCTTCCTTATCGAGGAGGTCGGCGTCGAACGATTCTTTCAGCGCCTGGCCGAACTCGGTGACGGCGCCGTCATCGACACGCGGGTCATCGAAGCGCACCTCGGCGTGGAGCCTTCCCGCGAGGACCGCTTCCAGAGCGACCTCCTGGCCTGGGAAGCCATCGACGAGCCGTTCCTTCGCCGCTTCACGAAGGCCGCCGCCGAGGCGCCAATCCCGGTACTCCTCGGCGGCCACTCGCTTGTCTCGGGCGGCCTCATGGCTCTGAACGATGTCGCCTGGGCCGAAAACGACCGGCGGCTGGGCCTTTAACGGGTGACGGTCGAACCGCCCGTCACTCTCATCGGTACCCGCCCGGCCTGGGGCTCGTGCGGCGCCGGTCGCATCATTTCGGCCCCCTGCCACCGCATCCACCCGTGACATCGAGAACCTCATTGACCTCTGCCTCTCAGGGTGATCCGCTCTACCGCAGCGGGTCCCCCGGCTCCGGGACGGTCGCGAGAAAGTCCTGCTTCACCGCCCCCATCAGCTCCGGCTGCGTGATGGCGTCATAGGCCGCGCGGGCCATCGCCTTCGCCACGCGGATCGTGCGCTCGTGCGCCTCCTCCGTCGCGGCGGCCGCGGTGAATGGCGCCGTGTGGTTCGCGTTCAGCGGGTCGCATGGGATGCCGAACATTGGGTGAATCGTCGGCACCACATAGCTCACGTTGCCCATGTCAGTGCTGGCCCCGAACCAGGGGATCTTGCCCACCGGCAGGCCCAGGTCCTCCATGTGCGCGCAATACCGGCTGGCCAGCGGATCGTTGGAAACCAGGTCCGTGTAGGCTCGGCCAACCCACGTCACTTCGACACGGCAGCCTGTCGCCATCCCGCCTGATTCGAGGGCTGCCTGCACCTTCGTCTTCAGTTCCGCGAGCTCAGCCATCGTCGCCGAACGCACGTAGTACTGGCCGGCGGTGTAGTCCGGGATGATGTTCGGCTTCAGGCCGGCGTCGGTGAAGATGCCATGCACCCGGTCGGTCGGCTTGATCTGTTGCCGCAGCATCGAAACGGCGTTGTACCCGGCGACAGCCGCATCCAGAGCGTTCACGCCATTCCACGGCATGGCCGCGGCGTGCGCGTTCTTGCCGAAGTACTCCACCTTCAGTTCCTGCAGCGCCTGCACCTTCGGCGTCGCGCTATCCGCCGGAGCCGGGTGCGCCATCAGTGCGGCGTCGACGCCGTTAAACGCGCCCTGCTCGATCAGGACCTGCTTGCCCGCCCCGCCTTCCTCCGCGGGGCTCCCGAGGATCACAACCGTCCCCGGGATGCCTTCCAGTCCTGCCCGCAGCCCAACACCCGCACCCACCCCAGCGATCGCGATGAGGTTGTGCCCGCAGGCATGGCCAATCCCCGGCAGCGCGTCATATTCCGAGATCACAGCCACGGTCGGCCCGCCGTTGCCCGCAACCGCCTTAAACGCCGTCGGCATCGTGTAGGCGCCACGCACGACTTCGAAACCCTCGCCATCGAGGTACTCCGTCAAAACCTGGTGCGCGTGGTGTTCCTCGAAATTCAGTTCGGGGTGGGAGTGAATATCGAGACTGAGCGTGCGCAAGGCGGCACTGGCCTCATCGACGGCGCGATCGATGCGTTCATAGGGGGTCATCTACAGGCTCCAGGCGTCAGTTCCGCAGATTCAACCACAAACCGCCGGAGCGTGACCGTTGACTCTTTCATCAATTAGTGTTTATATAAACTATCGTGAATGCATTGCAAGCCCTCGCCGACCCTGTGCGCGTGACCATCGTCGAATCGCTGGCCGAGCGGCCGCGGAGCGTGAATGAAGTGGTCAGCCTCTTCAATCTCACCCAGCCGGCAATTTCGCATCACCTCAAGGTGCTCCGCGAGACCGGCCTGGTGACCGCCACCGTCGAGGGGCAGTCTCGCATTTACCGGCTGAATCCAGGCCCGCTCCAGGAGTTGGACACCTGGCTCCAGCGCTACCGCAAGTTCTGGGCAGCAAAACTCGACGACCTCGAACAACACATGGAGGAGAACCCATGAGCGACCTTGGGACCATTACCCGTTGCTACACCGTCCGCTACGACCGGACTTCGAATCACTCGGCGGAGCGCCTCTGGCGGGCCATCACCGACCCGGCCGAAGTGACTGCCTGGATGCAGTACCCCGCCCGGATCGACCTCCGCGTGGGCGGCGAGTACTTCGTTGACTTCGCGAAAACGAACAGCGGGATGCTCGACGGCATCATTGTGGCCGTCGAACCGAACCGCCTGCTGCGTTACGCGTGGGGCACGTCGGTCGTCGAGTGGACCATGCAACCCACCGCCAGGGGGTGTAACCACACCTTCCTTCAGAGCGGACTCGCGGACCGCGGCCCCGGCGAGGAGGGCCTCGTCGCGGGCTGGCATGCGTGGTGGGATGACCTGGACCTCTACCTGGACGGACAGCCGTTGCCGGCCTTTTCAGAGCGAGAAGCCTGGCGCGCCCTCGGCGAGCGGTACAAGCCAATCCTTGCGGAAGTCCTCGGCTGGCCGTCCGCGTAACTTCCTTGGCCAAAAACGGTTGAATTTCTCGTCCGGGCACACTAAATTTCGGACGTGCGTACGAAAATTAACCCAGGCGTCCGAGACGAGCCGACATTCATCGAAGCAGCTCGCAAGGCGCAGCTCATAGCCGCTGCTCTCGAAACTATCGCGGACCTCGGCTTCACCAACGCTTCCCTTGCGCGCATCGCCGAGCGTGCGCGCATCTCCAAGGGCGTCATCGGCTACTACTTCCCTGGCAAAGACGACCTTGTCCGCGCGGTTGTCGATTCCTTCTACCTCACCGGCCACGAGCAGATGATGGCCACGCTCAAGGGCGCAAAGACGGCCACAGACCTCCTGACGCAGTACATCGCGACCAACATCGCCTACATCGACCAGAACCGCGTCGCCACCCGCGCCATTGGCGACATCATCGCGAACTTCCGGAAACCCAACGGCGAACCGCACTACAAGGTCGAAGACACCGAACCGATGGTCGCGGGGACCGCTGCGATGTTCGAATGGGGCCAGGAGACAGGCGAATTCCGCAAGTTCGACTCCCGCGTCATGGCTGTGACGCTTCGCAGTGCCATCGACACTTTCTCCGGCCAACTCGCCCTGAACCCCCGGCTGGATGTCGCTGCCTACACCCGCGAACTCACCGAGCTGTTCCTGCGGGCGACGCGCGAATGAAGGATCTCAGCCGCCGGGACGCGGCTTTGAATCACGCAATGGAGGCACGAACCAATGGCGGGACGACTTGAAGGCAAGGTGGCGGTCATCACCGGCGCTGCCAGCGGCATTGGCGCGGAGTCCGCGCGGCTCTTCGCAAGCGAAGGCGCAAACGTCGTCCTCGCTGACGTGCAGGATGCGCGGTGCGAAAAGATGGTCGAAGAACTCGGCCCCACCACGAGCTTCATCCACACTGACGTGACCGACGACGCACAGGTCGGCGCAGCCGTCCGTCACGCGGTGGAGAAGTTCGGACGCCTGGACTGCATGTTCAACAACGCCGGTCGCGGCCAGGCGGAGGGCCTCATCACCGACCTCACGCCCGGGCTCTACCACGAAGTCATTGACCTGCTCCTTGGCGGGGTCCTTTTCGGCACGAAGCATGCGGCTGCTGTGATGAAAGAGCAGAAGTCCGGGAGCATCATCAACACCGCCAGCGTTGCCGGACTCGGAGTCGGCTATGGAGGCACGCTCTACTCGGCCGCGAAAGCCGCCGTCATCCATGTCACGAAGGTCCTCGCCAACGAGGTCGGCGAAGACAACGTCCGCATCAATGCCATCGCCCCGGGGGCCATCCCAACGGCCATCTTCGGCCGCGCCGGCGGCATGGGGCAGGAAGCCGCCGAGTCACTGATCCCAATGCTCCAGATTGGCTTCGCCAAAGCCCAGCCCATCCCCCGTTCCGGCAGCGTCCGCGACATTGCCGAAGCCGCGCTCTGGCTCGCCAGCGACGCCTCCAGCTTTGTCACGGGCATCTGCCTCCCCGTCGATGGCGGGCTCACCACGGGCAAGTTGTTCTCTCAGCGCATGGCAGAGTTGCAGGGAGCCGCCGCGCCGGCGTAGCCGCGGCGGCTACAACAGCGGCATCACCTTCTCCGCGAAGTCCGTCAGCACCTTGCGCTGGAACGGCACGGGCGGCAGCAGCAACGGTCGCGTGAGGCCTGCAGCTTCCAGCTCCCGGAGCTGCGCTACGATCTGTTGGGGCGTACCCCACAGGTTCGACGATTGGATCGCGCGCGGCGTCACGAACCTGCGCTCTTCATCCAGCGTGAAGCTGCAATGGCCCATGTGCACGCCCAGGTACTGGCTCTGCTTCGCCAACGGCATGGCATCGACGTAGTCGCAGTACTCCTGCCACTGCTCGGCGAACGCCGCAGGCGCGTTCGACAGGTCGCGCTTCGGCTCGCGCGCGACCTCCCACGCGTAGTGGAGGCCGCTCGTGACCATGCTGCCCGTCTCATCTATCGCGCGTTCGGTCTCCAGGGTCTCCCCGGGATCGAGGACGATTGAGTTCATAAGGCTCGAGATTTCGAAATCGCCCGTGAGCGTTCGCCCGGCGCGCTCCGCGCCGGCGCGGACGTTTGCAGCAGCCGCGGCAATCGCGGCCGGCCGGCAGCCCGCGGTGACCAACGAGTCAGCCCATGCGCCCGCCCATCGTTGCGTCTGCGGCCCGAACCCCGAGATGACGATGGGGATGCGCGGTTCCAGGCCGTAGTACCCGCGGCTCTGGTGCATGAGGGTTACGTCGGTGGTCTGGCCGTTGTACGTCCACGCCGTCGTCTTGCCGTCGAGCAAATCCCGAACTACGCGCGCATAGTCTTTGAACTCGCCCAGAGGCATCTGGTCATGGCCCATGGTGCGCATCGCGGTGTGGCCGGTGCCCAGGCCGAGGAAGACCCGGCCAGGCGCAATCTCGTTGATCGTCGCGATTGCCGACGCGGTTACCGGCGCGATGCGCGTACCCGCCACCGCCACGCCCGTCCCGAGCTTGATTCGCTTCGTGCGCGCGGCCGCGAGCGCCAGCGTCGCGTACACGTCCGACCAGATCATCTGCGAATCGGCGACCCACGCGCTGTCGTAGCCCAGTTCCTCAGCAAGGACGACGTAGTCCACGTCCGAAATCTGCGCGCCAACACAAATGCCGACTTTCATGGCGAAGCCCTCCTCTCGCCGCGGAAGCTTGTCCGGGCGGAGGAGCCGACGTCAAACCGGCCGCGGTCTAGATTTGGCCGTTCGCCTCGAGCTGCTGCTTCAGGCTTTCCAGCGACGGTACCGGCTTGCCGTTGAGCGAATCGAGCGCGTCGATCACGTCGTCGTTCGCGTTTTCGGCGAAGGCAAGGTCGACCAGTTCCTGCCGGTCGGGCTGGAGGCCCTGCTCGAAGAGGTGCTTCACCAGCTCTTCCACATCAGTCCATTTCGCAGCCATGCGGTACCTCCGTGCGGACGCGCCGCGGCGGCGCCGTCAGATTGGTCGGGATCTTACTTCGCGAAGATGTCGCCCTGGAGCGGCTTGCCGTAATCGATGTACGGCGGCCAGAGCGTCTCCAGTTCCTTGCGGATTGGGTCGCCCTCGGGCAGGTAGCGCTGGAACTGCGGCTCAACGTCTCGCCGCACCCAGCCCTTGCCGATCGTGTCGTGCTTGATCTTGTCCTGCAGCAGCATCAGTCCCGTGAGCAGCGATTCTGGGCGCGGCGGGCAACCGGGCACGTACACATCAACCGGCACGAGCGTATTCACGCCGGGAGTCACGCTATAGGCGTAGGCGAACGGCCCGCCCATGATCGCGCAGCCGCCCATCGCAAGCGCCCACTTCGGTTCCGGCATCTGCAGCCAGATCCGGCGGACCGCCGGGGCCATCTTCCACGTGACCGTGCCCGGCACAAGCAGAAGGTCAGCCTGCCGCGGAGAGGCGCGGAAGATCTCGGCGCCGAAGCGAGCGATGTCATATCGCGGCGTCGCAGTCGCGATCATTTCCATCGCGCAACAGGCGAGGCCAAACATGCACGGCCAGAGCGACGACCGCCGGGCCCAGTTCAGGACCTGGTCGACGCTCGTGACGAGGATGTTCTGCTGGACCTCCTCCTCGACGTTCAGGTCGAGGAGTGGGAGCGGTTCGTAGATCTTGTTTGCCTGCGGCATTGCTCGTGCAGTCTATCACAATCGAGGTGGGCGAAAGGCCATGCCGGGCGCCCTCAGCGCGCTAGCTTACCGGCTTCGACTGTAATGCACCTGCCCGTCATTGATCGGCTCGTCAATGTAGAGCTCGCCATTCCGAATCTTGATGTTGTAACCGCAATCCGGGTTCGTGCACACCCACGCCTTGTAGTGGATCGGCGCGCCCTGGCTCCCGAAATCGCTGAACGGCACGAGATCCCCAAAATCGCATTTCCGGCACTTAGGAAACTGAATCATCCCAACGCCCTCCCCCAGTCTGGGCGCGGATGTTACGACAAGAATTTACAAAGGGACAATCTACTCACATACGAGCGGTTACAAACCACGGTGAATTGTGGATGGTCGATTGCCGGCCGAGCGCGCCGGCCGCCGGGGAGCAGTCTGGGTCCTCGCCGCCAGTCCCGAGGTCGAGCCCGTGCCAATCCACAGTCGGAGATCGACAAATCCCCAATTGACTAGGCTTTGACTCTTGCCGCCGCCTTCATGTCCTTCATCAGCAGGTCCATGTCCTCCTGCGGAATCAGGTGCAGGTTGCCCTGGTAGGCCAGCGTCCAGTTCGCCCGCGGCCACTTCTGCGTCCAGCTGAACCGCTCGTGGTACGGCTCCGCGTCAAGCCAGTGGTCCTCGTCCAGCGCGATCACCTTCTCAATGCTCGCGCGGTAAGGGTACATCTCGTTCGGTTTCTTCTCGTTGTGCCAGATGCGTGTCTGCTCTTCCGCGACGGGCGATGTGACTTTCGCAATCGCGGCGAACTGCTTGCGCCCGGTGACGTAGAACGCCAGCAGGTCTCCCGGCTGGATCTTGCTCGCCATCACCCGGCGAGTGCTCTTGAAGCCGTGCCGCGTGAAACCCATCTCGCGCGTCTTGCCGAAGATCTCCGGCCCGCCCACCACGATCCAGTTCTGAGCCATCGTTCGTCGCCCCCTGTGCGTCAGGATGTCCAGCCGCCAGTGTAGCCGCGAACAAGGACATCCGGGGAAAGCACCTCGATTTCGACCTCGCGCAGCCGTTCAGGCGCAAACGCGCCCGCGTCCGCGAACAACGGCAACCCCTCGGGGCCCAGCACGATCGGCGCGATGTAGGCGTGGACTTCGTTTACGAGTTCCTGCTCGAACAGCGATCCCAGCAGTGTCGGCCCCCCTTCGACGATCAACGACATGACCGACCGCTGCCCCAGTGCAACGAGGAGCTGGTCGAGGTTCAGCGTGACACCGTCCGGCTCGATGTGGAGGACCGTTGCGCCGGTGGCCGCCACGGCACGCTGCCACGCCGCGTCTCCCCCCTGCGTCGCCACGATGGCCCCACTGCCAAGCACCTTCGCGTCCGCGGGCGTGCGCCCGCGCCCGTCGAGCACGATCCGGAGCGGCTGGCGCTCCGCCGGCTGCCCCTGGATTCGGGCCGTCAGAGCCGGGTCATCCGCCAGGACGGTTCCGCTGCCCACCGCGATCGCGTCGACCCACGCTCGGTCCTGGTGAGCGCGTTCAAGCGCTGTGGCGCCAGTCAGCCATCGCACCCCGGCCGACGGCGCCCCTACTTTGCCGTCCAGGCTGACGGCAAACTTCGCGATGATGTACGGCCGGCCGCGCTGCCGGTAATGAAGATATGGCCGCAACAGCCGCGCCACTTCCTCGGCGCCGTCGCCAACCTCCACCTCCACCCCCTTCGCGCGGAGAAGCGCGACCCCCTGCCCGGCGACCGGGGAATGTGGGTCTTCAAGCCCCACCACCACCTTCGTAATCCCCGCTTCAAGGATCGCTTCGGTGCAGGGACGGGTGCGTTTGCCGGCAAAGGGCATGCAGGGCTCGAGCGTGGTGTAGAGCGTTGCCCCGCGCGCATCGGCGTTCGCCAGTGCCGCCGCTTCAGCGTGTGGCCCCCCCGGCGGCGCGGTGGCCCCTACCGAGATGATCTGGCCATCACGGACCACCGCGGCGCCCACCCACGGGTTCGGGCTCGTTCGCCCGCGGGCGGCACGAGCGGCTTCGATCGCCCGCTGCATCGGCTCAGAAGGTGGCATGGGCCAAGCGTAGTTGACACGGCGCCGAAACGGCCAACAAATGCGATGGGGCGCAGTTGCCTGCGCCCCATATCCCACGCGGCCGCCATGCCCGCCGCTAGGGCTGTATCAGCCAGCTTCCAGCCACCGTGGCAAAGCGGCTGGGCTGTTCGAGATTGACCAGGTGACCCGCGTTCACGATGGTCTTGATGTCTGAATTCGCGATGTGGCGCTTCCATACCCCGGCGTACGCCGAGGGGATGAACTTGTCGGCGGTGGCTCCAACCACAAGCGTCGGGGCGGTGATTCGGCCGAGCCGCCTGGCGACACCCGTGTCCGGGATTGGCCAGAGGAACTTCGCCGCCGCCTTCAGGTCCTTCATCTCCTGGACGTAGGTCTCCAACGCGTCGACCGTGCCGTCACGCAGGATCAGGTTCTCGCGCATCTGCGGTTCCGCGAAGAGCACTTCGGTCGGCTTCGTTGGGTTCTGCGCGAACACGTCCTCACCGCCGATGTCTTCCTGCCAGATGCCTACCGGGTTCGCCAGCACGAGACGCGCCACCCGGTCCGGGTAGAGCGCCGCCAGCTCGGCTGCGATCCACGCTCCGAAACTGTGCCCGAGCACACGCACCGACTCCAAACCAAGGTGGTCGAGAAAGTCGATGTAGTGCAGGACGAGGTCGAGCCCGTTGTCCACCTCGTCGAGCCCCTCCGACGGCCCGAAGCCGGGGTGGTACGGCGCGATGACATCGAACTTCGTCGAAAGTTCGGAGAGGGCGGGCTCCCATCCCTGCATGCCAGCGATGTGGTGCAGGTAGAGGAGTGGCTCGCCCGCCCCTCCGCGGAAATAGTGGACGGGCGCTGTGCCAGGCCGGATGACTGCCGTGAGCTGTTGCATCGTTGTGCTCCTCTCAGGCCAACGCCGGCTGTCGAATCGCCCGCGGCTCCGCCAGTTCTGAAAGCGGCTTCGGCGACCAGTGGTCTTCGTACTCCGTCCAAAGATGCCGCAGTCGCGGCATCACCTGCTGCGCGAACAGCGTCGTGCTCTTCTCGCACTTCGCCTTCGGCATGTCGCCGATGTGCATCAGGCAGAACACATGCCCGACATTCAGCGATTTGATCATGTGCTCCATCTGCTCGGTCACCTGGTCCGGGTTCCCTGCAATGAGGAAGCCCTCGTCCACGCACTGCCGGAACGACTTGCCGACCGCGCCGCCTGAGCTGACACCCGCCACCTGCGCCTTCAACCCGGCGCGAATCGTCGCCTCCGTGCGGTAGCCGGGTGCATCCGCGAACCCTGGGTACACATGCAGGCAGCGTTCGAAGAAATACCGCGCGTGCTCGAAGTAGCTCTCTTCGGCTTCCTGCTCCGTGTCGGCGACGATGATCTGTTGCGCGAACGATGCCTGGTAGGGGTTGAACTCCTTGCCCATCTCAACCACGCGGTCGTGGAAACCGTTCATGAGCTGGGCGCCGCGCTTGAACCCGCTGAAGCTCAGGTAGCTGTAGTTGTAGTTGTTCTCCGCGCAGAAATCCCACGTCTCCACCGACCCGCCGCCGGGGATCCAGATCGGCGGATGCGGCTTCTGGATCGGCCGCGGCCAGATGTTCACGTAGCGCAGCCGGTTGAACTTCCCATTCCAGGGGAAGACATCCGGGTCAGTCCAGGCGCGGATGATGAGGTCGTGGTTCTCCTGGTACCGCTCTCGCAGGGTCGCCGGGTTTGCCCCGAACGCGTAGTTCGTGTCCATCGACGTGCCCACCGGGAACCCTGCTATCAGCCGCCCGCCGGAAATCACATCGAGCATGGCCATCTCTTCGGCCACTCGCGTGGGCGGGTTGTAGAGCGCGATGGACTGGCCCAGCAGGATGATACTCACGTCGCGCGTCCGTCTCGCCAGCGTCGCCGCCATCAGCGCCGGCGAAGGCATCAGGCCGTACGCGTTGGCGTGGTGCTCATTGACGCCGATGCCGTCGAACCCCTGTTCGGCGGCGAACTCCAGCAAATCCAGGTAATCGTTGTAGATGGTGTGGCCCTTCACCGGGTCGTACAGGCGGGAATCGACATCCACCCAGACGCTTCGGTGTGTCTGCCGGAAATCGTCCGGCAGGTATGGGTAAGGCATGAGGTTGAACCAGTGGAACTTCACGCAGGCACCCCGATGGCAGCTATCTGGAAGCTAAATCGGGGCGCGGACGGTTCCGAGGTCCGTTGGGACACGAAAGCTGGACCAACTGGGCGGGACTGGGATCCGGAGCCGGATCAGTCGATCGTGTAGGTGCACACCGAGTCGCCCGCGAGCCGGTGCGAAATCCGCGTTATCGCCTCCGTATCCAGCACCTTGCGCATCGCCTGGCACTCGATTTCGCAGATCCCCGGGTTCTCGGACGCGATATTGAGCAGTGGGCAATGGCGAAGGGTCAGCGTCGCACTACCGTTGTCCACCATCTCCAGGCGAGGGAAATACCCGAACCGCTCGACAAATTGCGCCAGCTCGAGGATCCGCTCAGAGCGGCTCTTGCCATGTACCTGCTCACTTGCGAGCTTCACCTGCGCTTCGGCGATGCGGTTGAACACACGTTCCAGCATCGTGCTGTCTTCGGCCGAAAGCGCCCGCAAGATCTCGTTGGCCATCAGCGCATACTGCTGCGGGAAGAGGTCTTCGCCATGATTGGTCAGGCGGAACACATGGCGCGGGCGGCCCGGGCCCTCCCGCAGGCGCACGTACGTGACGAGCCCCTGCGCTTCCAGCGCGAGCAGATGCTGCCGCACAGCGCCTGGCGAAAGGAATGTCTCTTTCGCCAGCTGGTCCGTCGTTGCTTCGCCCTGGTTCTTGATCGCGACGAGGAGCGCCTGGCGGGTGGCGCTCAAGAATTCGAGACTGCCGCCACTCGACATGGTCATACGCGAACCATACCGGCGGGAAGCCAACGCGCGACAAAAGAATGGCGAAAACGCGAGTAAACTCACTGATCTCCGACGAAAGTAGGAGGCCGAAGATGCCTTACGCGCCGGGCGCAGCCACGGCTTGAGCAGTTGCCCGCCCGCCGCCCCCTTGCTACCCGGCCCCGCCTCTCGCACGATGCGCCGCGGAGGCGCTCATGGAAACCCTGCGAGTCGACCGCGATGCCGAACTCCCCGGCCTGGTCACGATCACGCTGAACCGCCCGGACAAGCTCAACGCCATCAACTTCCGCATGCACGCCGAGCTCCAGGAGGCCTGCCGCCAGCTCGCCGACGACCCGGAAGCGCGCGTCGTCATCCTTACCGGCGCCGGCCGTGCCTTCTCCGCCGGCGCCGACCTTGGCCGGCGCGGGCCCGCGAACGAGCCGGTGACGCCACTCGCTACCGCGAACGCCACCACGTCACCGCTGGTCGAGCGTCTCCGCTCCAGCAGCGGAAACCGCACGGCCGCCGCGCTGGAGGGCCTCGACCAGGTCACCATCGGCGCGGTCAACGGCCTCGCCGTCGGTGGCGCTGTGGTCTTCCTCTCCTGCCTGGACATCCGAATTGCAGCCGAATCCGCGTGGTTCTCCATCCCCGAAGTCGATCTCGACATTCCCCTCACTTGGAACGCGCTGCCACGCCTGATGCGGGAGCTTGGCCCCGCCCGCACTAAAGAACTGGTCATGACCTGTGACCGTTTCAGCAGCGAAGACGCGCTGCGCTGGGGCTTCCTCAATCACCTCGTGCCGGATGCGGAACTCCTCTCGTCCGCTCGTGCGTTGGCCGCCAAACTCCTCGCCAAAGAACCCGTGTCCCTTGCCCTCACGAAGACCACCTGTAACGCCCTCGCCGAATCGATGGTCCCTGCGCACGTCACCCACGGCGACCGTGAATACCTGATGCTATCGCGTCTGCTCGCCCAGGAGCGCCAGCGGGGATGAGCGCTCAAAAGCACGTCGTCGAGCAGTATTTCGAGGGCTTCCGGCAGGGAGACCACGCCGCCATCCTCGCCTGCCTGGCTGAGAATGTTGCCTGGGACCTGCCCGGTTTCCGCCACCTTCGCGGCAAGGAAGACTTCGATGGCGAGATTGAGAACCCCTCTTTCACGGGAAGGCCAACGCTTGTGCTGGATCGCCTGGTCGAGGAGGAAAATGTCGTCATCGCGATCGGTGAAGGCTCCGCGACGACCATCGAGGGCGCCACACACAGGTTCGCCTTCTGTGACGTCTTCACTTTCGACGGCGCTCTCATCGTTCGCGTGGAGTCCTACCTGGTCCCGCTGACTGACCAGCCGCGTGAGGCGCCGCTCTGAGCGCCCCCGCGGTTACTCCGGCTCAGGCGGCGCGAGAGCTCGGCAATTGGCTCGACGGGCAGGGAAGGCTCCGCGCGTGGCCGGCCAAACGCACGTCACAACGAGCCGCTGTCCACTACCTCGTCGCTAAGTTCGAACACGCTCGCGACTACAGCGAGTCGGAGGTCAATAACGTGCTCGACGAGTGGGCGCCGTTCCGCGATGCGCCGCTTCTCCGCCGGTCGCTCATTGAAGATCATCTGCTTGAGCGCACGCCGGACGGTGGCCGCTATTGGGTGGTCGTCCCGTAGCTCAAACCATCTCCGGTTCCATCACCGGCACAGCATGCTCCTGCCCAGGCTCCTGCGAGAACGACCGCCGCAGTGGGATCTCGTGCATCGCAATCGCCACCGCCAGCACCACGATGCCGGCGAACATCGACCCCAGGAAGAGCCGGTTCGTCGCAGTCGAGACCGCGTCCTTCTGCGCTTCCGTGGCGTCGGCAAGGGCCGCCGCGCCGTCCGGTTGGCTGGCGAGTTCCTCTTTCACCTTCGCGAGGCCACGCGCATCAAGGGCGAGCGTCGGGTCGTGGAACTGCTCTGTGGCATTCGCCGCCTGGAGCGTCGCGGCGGTGCCGGGCGCGATTTCGGACGTGAACGCAGAACCGTACGTCGTGGTGAACACGAGGCCGAAGATCGCCACGCCCATCACCTGACCGATCTGCATGAAGAACTGACGGCTGCTCGTCGCCACGCCCATCAGCGACTGCGGCACCGAGCTCTGGACAATCACCGAGATCGTCGGCCCAACGAGCCCGCCGCCCAGGCCGAAAATGAACATGAACACACTGATGTGCCAGGCCGGCGTACCAACATGCAGCGTTTGCATGAGCGCAGTCGCAGCGAGGCTCACGGCCGAGCCCACGATCACCTGCAACTTGAACTTCCCGGTCCGCGAAACCAGTTGCCCGCCGACGAAGCTTGTGAACAGCAGCCCGATGGACTGCGGTGTCGAGACCAGGCCGGAATCCGTCGCGGATCGCCCCAGCGCTATCTGCACGAAAGTCGGCAGGTAGGTGATGGCGCCGAACATGCCGCCGCCCTGGATCACCACCAGCAGGTTCGCCATTACGAACGTGCGGTTCTTGAAGATGTGCAGCGGAAAGATAGCCTGCGCGTGCCGCGACTCCTGGAAGATGAACGCGACCGTGAGCACCAGGCCGGCAGCGAACAGTCCGATAGTCTCCGGCGAGCCCCATCCGAACTCGTCCTGAGACCACACAAGGCCCAGCAGGATGCAGATCGTTGCCGCCGAAAGCAATGCCGAGCCAAGGAAATCGATGTCCCGGATGCTCCCGCCCTTCATGGTGAACGGCAGGTTCTTCCACACGGCGACCGTCGCGATCGCGCCCACCGGGAGGTTGATGTAGAAGCACCAGCGCCAGCCCGGTCCGTCTGTGAGGAACCCGCCGGCCGTCGGTCCCACCAGCGACGCGAGCGTGAACGCGCCGATGAAATAGCCCATGTAGCGCGCGCGCTCAAGCGGCGTGAACAGGTCCCCGAGAGTCGCGAATACCGAACCGAAGAGGATGCCGCCGCCAATGCCTTGGACTGCGCGGGCAATGATCAGCGCAAGCATGTTCGGGGCCGCGCCGCAGGCGGCCGAAGCCGCCACGAACACGATGATCCCGGAGATCAGGAACGGCTTCCGCCCGAACATGTCCGACAGTTTCCCCACCAGTGGCACCGTCACGGTCGAGGCCAGCAGATAGATCGTGAATACCCACGAAATCAGCTTGAAACCACCCAGGTCAGCCAGGATGTGCGGCGTCGCGGTGGCGACAATGGACTGGTCGAGCGCGCTGATGAACATGGCGATCATCAGGGAGCCCATGACGACGAGCTTCTGCCGTTGCGTGAGGAACTCGCCGATCGGGCGTGATTCGATGACTCGCTGGGTCATTCAGACTCCGGGCCGGAAATGGTGTGCGATCGAGCGTAGCAGAGATCTGGTCTGCGACAGAAATTATTAGCGAGACCTTAACTAAGCGGGGCTTAGCCCATCCCCGCACAGCCCGGCAACACGAAATACGCCACGATGAGCGCCATACCAAAAAGCACTTGCCTCACATCCGAGTAATCGGCGCCTGTGGCGCGTTCCGCAGCCGGTGCCCTAGCATCCTGCCCAATGTCCACCGACCCCTACGCAGTCGACGCCGCCTTCTACGACGCAATCCACGGCGACTTCCGCGAAGACACCGGCCTCTGGGCGTCGTTCGCCGGCCGCACCGACCGTCCCGTGCTCGAAGTCGGCTGCGGCACAGGCCGCATCGCCATCGAGCTCGCCCGCCAGGGGTACGCCGTCACGGGGATAGACCCCTCGAACGCGATGCTAACCGTCGCGCGGAAGAAGGCCGAGGACGACGCCATCGACGTCTCGTTCATCGAGGGCCGCGCCCTCGACCTCACGCTGGAGCGGGAGCACTACGGCCTCATCCTCCTGCCGCTCGACGTTTTCCTCTACTGCGAAGACGGGGAGGAGCAACGCTCAACACTGATTCGCCTTTGCGAGGCACTCGTCTTTAACGGCCTGATTGCAATCGATCTTCCCGGGCCCGCCTCAACGCTGGACCCTGAGTCCAACGGCCTCCAGCGCCTGGTCTTTTCCGGCGAAACCGCCGAGGGCCAGCACTTCGACTGCTTCCACCTGCACGAAGACGACCTGGCGACTCAGACCCGCTACCTGCGCGTCAGCTACGAATCGCACGAGGCGGACGGCCTCGTCCGCCGCCGTCTCAGCGAGCACGAGCTTCGCTACATCTACCGCTTCGAGCTGGAGTACCTCCTGGACGCGGCCGGGCTGGTGCTCTCGGACGTGTACGGGGACTATGACCTCGGCCCGCTGACGAACGACAGCGAGCGCATGATCGCGATTGCGCGCAGGAGAGAAGGATGACCGCTCGAATCGTGGTCGATGC
>CAYTBM010000031.1:3461-17995 GCA_964436025.1 uncultured Anaerolineaceae bacterium | reverse complement strand
ATGAACGCGACCACAAAGTCCCCCCGGCCACTCGTCGCAAGGATCAACACCGGGCGCCGTTTCGAGCCGCTCAGGTCAGCAAACGGAAATGGTGCTACACCAATATCACCGGGGCGCGCCAGGCTAACCGAAGGGTTCAAGAGGCACGTCGCCGTACAAATCCGGCTCGTCTTTGAGCCAATCGAAAGAGCCGCCGATCTCGAGCAGCCGCATGATGCCCTTCACGGGGATGTCGTCTTCGGTACCGGACTCATCGGCCTCAGCGAGGTATTCGGCGTGGGCGCGGAGGAGGTCTGCAGGGCGAAGAGAGCGCTCACGCGCGTACGCTTCCAAGCGTTCGAGCGTCTCGTCGTCAATGGGCACGGATATGGACGCCATGGCGGTTATGGTACCACGCCCCGCGGGCCGCACCCGGCTGTACATTCTGGGTGCCCGCTGGAGATCCCGGGTGTAGACTTGGCCCCCCGGATATGTTCACCCATCTACACACTCATACCGAGTATTCGCTCCTCGACGGCATGTCTCGCATGGCCCCGTTGATGGACCGCGTGAAGGCGCTCGGCCAGGAAGCCGTGGCCATGACCGACCACGGCGCGCTTTATGGGGCAATCGACTTTTACCGCGAAGCCACCGCCCGCGGCATCAAACCCATCATCGGACTGGAAGCCTACGTGGCGCCCGGCAGCCGCTTCTCCCGCGAGCGCGGCGACAGCTCCCCGTATCACCTGGTGATGCTCGCCCGGAACATGACCGGCTACAAGAACCTCATCGCCCTCACCACCAAGGCCAACCTCGAGGGCTACTACTACAAGCCTCGCATCGACCGGGATCTGCTCGAAAAGCACAACGAGGGCATCACCGTGCTCTCCGCCTGCCCCTCTGGCGAGTTCCTCCGCCGTATCCAGGAGGGTGACCGCGAAGGCGCCATCGACGTCGCGAAGTACTACCGCGAAGTCTTCGACGGGCACTACTACCTGGAGGTCCAGGACCACGCCGACGAGAAGTTCACGCGCCTGAATCCCACCATCGCCGACATCGGCCGCGAACTGGGGATCAAGGTCGTCGCCACGAACGACAGCCATTTCACCATGCCCGACGAGGCGGAAGCGCACGACGTGCTCCTCTGCATCGGTACCAACGCAACCGTCGAGCAGTCCGGCCGCTACAAGTTCGATGGCAAGGGCTACTGGGTGAAGGGCGAAGACGAGATGGCCGCGCTCTTCCCCGACAATCCGGAGTTCCTGGGCAACACCATGCTCGTTGCCAACGAATGCGAACTGGATCTGCACTTCGAACGCACGCTGCTCCCGGAACCGCCCGTGCCTGCCGGCAAGACCAGCGAGGAATACCTGGCCGAGATCTGCTTCCGTGGCCTGCACGAACGCTTCGAGGACATCACGCCCGAACTCCAGCAGCGCCTGACCTACGAGTTGGACGTGCTCAAGCAGACCGGCTTCACGGACTACATGTTCGTGGTCAAGGAAATCGCCGACTTCGCACGCAAGGCCGGGATCAAGATGGGCGTCCGCGGTTCCGCGGCGGCCTCCCTCGTGCTCTACGTCCTGAAAGTCACGGACATCGACCCCGTGGCGAACCGCCTCGTCTTCGAACGCTTCCTCAACATCGAACGGCGCGAAATGCCCGACGTCGACTTCGACTTCGCCGACGACCGGCGGGACGAGATGATTCGCTTCGCCTATGAACGCTACGGCAAGGATCGCGTCGCCCAGATCATCACGTTCGGGACGCTCGGCGCGAAGGCCGCCATCCGCGATGTCGGACGCGCGCTCGGCATCTCCTACGCCGAGACCGACCGGGTCGCCCGGCTGGTGCCCGAAGTCCTCCACATCACCCTGAACGACGCGCTCGAACAGTCGCAAGAGATGAAGGAGATCTACGAGACCGACGCCAAGGTGCGGCGCCTGCTCGACACCGCGAAGAAGCTCGAGGGAGTCTCCCGCCACGCCAGCACGCACGCCGCCGGCGTCGTCATTTCTCGCGACCCGCTGATCGACCACGTCCCCCTGCAGCGCCCGAGCAAGGGCGACGAGGACAGCATCCCCACGACTCAGTTCGCGATGGAGCAGGTGGCGAAGATCGGCCTCCTGAAGATGGACTTCCTCGGCCTTTCGAACCTCACGATCCTTCAGCGCGCCGTGGACCTGATTAAGGACACCAGCGGCGAGGAGATCGACATCGTCCACATCGCCGACGGCGACCCGAAGACGATGGAGATGCTGGGCAAGGGCGAGACGTTCGGCGTGTTCCAGCTTGAATCAGCCGGCATGCGCCGGTACGTCCAGGACCTCCAGCCCACGAACATCTCCGACCTCTGCGCCATGGTCGCCCTTTACCGGCCGGGACCGATGCAGCAGATCCCGCGCTTCATCGACTCGAAGCACGGCAAGATCGCGGTTTCTTACCCACATCCAGCCCTGGCCGAAATCCTCGACGAGACGTACGGCGTCATCGTCTACCAGGACCAGGTCCTCCTCATCGCCCGCCAGTTCGCCGGCTACTCGCTCGGCCAGGCCGACATCATGCGCAAGGCCATGGGCAAAAAGAAAGCCGAGATCATGGTCGAGGAGCGCGGCCGCTTCATCGCCGGCGCGGTCGCCAACGGTTACACAGAACAGGACGCCGCCGCCGTCTTCGACCTCGTCGAACCGTTCGCCGGTTACGCTTTCAACAAGGCCCATAGCTGGTGTTACGGCCACATCGCGTACCAGACCGCCTGGCTCAAGGCGAACTATCCAGTGCAGTACATGACCGCCCTGCTCCAGCTCTCCAAGAGCGCCCCGGACACCCACGCACGCATCGCCGCCGCCGTCGCCGAATGCTCCAAGCTCGGGATCGAAGTGCTCCCGCCGGACATCAACATGAGCATGGACAACTTCAGCGTCGAGCGCCGCCAGGACGGCTCCCTGGCCATCCGCTTCGGCATGGGCGTGGTCAAGAACGTCGGCTCGGCGGCGGTCGAAGGCATCATCGCCGCTCGAGAAAAGGGCGGCATCTACAAAGATATCGAGGACTTCTGCAAGCGCGCCGACCTCAGCAGCGCGAACTCGCGCGCCATCGAACACCTCGCCCGCTGCGGCGCGTTCGATCTCCTCCCCGGCGCTCCGGGACGAGAGCCCTACAACCGGAACGAACTCGTCCTCGGCTCGGAACGCATCATCCAGGAAGTCAAGCGCGAAAAAGACCTGCGCGACAGCGGCCAGTCCACCATGTTCGACCTCTTTGGGAGCGAAGTTGCAACGCCGGGGTCTGGATTCGAACTGCCGCATGTCCAGCCGACGCCTTCCGAGTGGCTCGTCTGGGAGAAGGATCTCCTCGGCGTGTATGTCTCGGACCACCCGTTCAAGCCCATCGCTAACGATGTCGCCCGCTATTGCAGCCACCAGATCTCCGAGATCTCCATGGAACTGAAGGGCCAGACGGTCACGATCGGCGGGCTGGTCAACCGCGTCCAGGCCAGGGCCACACGAGACGGCCGGAAGTTCTACGTCGTCGACCTCGAAGACCTCTCAGGCACGGTTGAACTCACGGTCTGGAGCGACACCATCGAGCTGACCGGCGAGGAAATCTGGGCTGAGGGTCGCGTCCTCGTCTGCTCCATCGAAGTGCGCGACCGCGGCGACCGGATCGGCCTGAACGTGCGCAAGGCGGCGCCCTATGACGCCGCCGAGGGATCGGTGGTGGGCTTTGTGGCTGAGCAATGGCAGGTTGAAGCGCCCAGGCGCCGCCCGCGCATGGACCAGGCCCCGGGCGAGACTTCGGCCGCGCCCGCCGCGAACGGCCCGCGTCCCGCGAACGGCAACGGCGGATACCAGAACGGCGCACAGCGACCGGGCAATGGCCAGTACCGTCCTCCCGCGAACGCCGCGCCCAGCGGCGCCACCACCGAAGCCAACCGCCCCGGAGTCACGCCGCCGGTCAACGGCGACGCTTCCCGCTTCACAGTCACCATTTACGAGACTGACGACGTCCTCGCCGACGAGGCGCTCCTCCGCGCGGTCGCGGGCCTCCTCCAGAAAAACCCGGGCAAGGACGAAGTTCGGCTGGTCATCCGCGACGCGGAAGGCAACGACAGCGAGTTCGACCTCCCCCATGCCGAAATCAGCGAAGAGCTCGCCCGCAGCGTGAAGAACCTCCTCCGCAGCCAGGGCCAGGTAAAGCTTTCTGCCCCGCGGATGGTGGGAGCGGCCTAAGGAGGGCCGCCGGCCTATTGGTGACCCTGAGACCGAGAGTCGGCGGCCGAAGCGGCACGGACACTCCCCGGCTTAAATCCGCCCGGCCCTCGCGAAATCTCTCCTTAATCCGACCGTCACTTCGCCTTCATCCGCCGGAAACTTCGTTGTCGCGAAACACCCATACCGTGACCTGACGGAGGCCGCTTTGTGAACAAATTCGAAGCAATGAAAGCCGAGAAGGATGGGCTCGATGTCTGGCCCGACCTCCTTCTCTACGCCGCGGAAGATACCCCGGTCGAAGACATCCCCGAAGACGACCTGAACCGCATGAAGTGGTACGGCGTCTTCCACCGCCCGCAGAAGCCCGGCACGTTCATGATGCGTCTGCGGCTCACGGGCGGCGCGCTGACCAGCCTGCAGATGCGCGAGATCGCCTCCATCGCCCGCGAGCTCGGGCACGGCACGGCCGACATCACCACTCGCCAGAACATCCAGCTCCGAGACCTGCGGCTGAGGGACATCCCCGGCGTGCTCGAGCGGCTCAGCAACGTCGGGGTGCACACCCTGCAAACCGGCATGGACAACATCCGCAACTTCCTCGGCTGCCCGCTGGCCGGCCTCGACGGGATGGAATTGTTCGATTCGACGCCGCTGTTGCACGCCGTCGCCGAAGCCCACCAGATGGCGGGAAAGGCGATGAGCAACCTCCCACGCAAGTTGAACGTCTCCATCGCCGGCTGCCGCGACGACTGCGGCCACGCCCAGACCCAGGACATCGGCTTCGTCCCGGCCACGGCGGACGTCGAAGGCCGGCGCGTCGCCGGGTTCAACGTGCTGGTCGGCGGGGCCCTCGGGGGCACTTCGCCCCGCCTGGCCACGCCGCTCGACGTCTTCCTCCGCCCGGAGGAGGTCGTCCCTTTCTTCCTCGCCCTCGTCTACGTTTACCGCGATAACGGCCCACGCGACGTCCGCACGAAAGCCCGGCTCAAGTGGCTCATCGCCGAGTGGGGCGAAGAAACGCTGCGCGCCGCCGTCGAGGAGCGTCTCGAACATCCGCTGCGCCGGGCCGGCGCCGACGAGCGCCTGCAGATCGCCGGCGACCACCTCGGCATCCATCCGCAGCGCCAGGTCGGCATGAACTACATCGGCCTCCATATCCCGGTCGGCCGCATCTCGTCAGACGACCTGGACGAACTCGCCAGGCTCGCCGAAGACTACGGCGCGTCCGAACTTCGCCTCACCGTCGACCAGAACGTCGTGATCCCGCACGTCCCCGATTCGGCGCTTTCCGCGTTCCTCGCCGAACCGCTGCTCGCGCGGCTCCGCCCCAATCCACCGGCGGTCTGGCGCAGCCTCGTTGCCTGCACCGGCAACGACTACTGCCACTTCTCGCTCATCGACACGAAGACGCACGCATTCAACCTGGCAACGGACCTGGAGCGAAAGGGCATCCAGATCCCCCGCGGCACCCGCATCCACATGAGTGGCTGCGTGCACGCCTGCGGGAAGCACCACGTCGGCGATATCGGCCTGCAGGGGGCGAACATCCGCGTCGGCACGCGCGTGGAAGAGGCGGCCGACGTATTCGTCGGCGGGAAGTTGGGCGAAGACGCCCGGCTCGCCGCCAGGGTGCTCGATAACGTCCACGTCGAAGACCTGCCCGTCCTCGTGGAGGCGCTGGTCCGCCAGCGCTTCCAGCAGACCGTGCCGCTCTCCGTAATGCGGCTCCTCGAACGCACCAACAGCCTGGAGGCAGTGGGATGAATGAAACGCTTACCGCCGTGTCGAGCGCCGCATCCGCGAAGGCGCTGGCGCTGCGCAGGACCCCGCTCGGGTACTTCGTGCTCTCGATGATGGCCGGCGCCTACGTGGGGCTCGGCATCGTGCTCATCTTCGCGGTCGGCGCACCCTTCTCGGCGGCGTCATCCCCATGGACGAAGACGGTCATGGGCGCCGCCTTCGGCATCGCGCTCTCGCTCGTCATTATGGCCGGCTCGGAGCTGTTCACGGGCAACGTCATGGTCATGACCGTCGGCGCGCTCCGCCGCAAGGTCTCCGCCTTCGACCTCGGCGCAATCTGGACGGTGAGCTTCCTGGGCAACCTCGCCGGGTCGCTCTTGCTGGCCTGGCTGGTGGCCGAAAGCGGCGTCCTCAAAAACGCGCCCCAGCTGGGCTTCATCCAGAAGACGGCTGAAACGAAGATGAACCTCCCCGCAAGCGACCTCTTCTTCCGCGCCATGCTCTGCAACTGGCTCGTCTGTCTCGCCGTGTGGTGCGCGATGCGCGCCACGAGCGAGGCGGGCAAGCTGATCATGGTCTTCTGGTGCCTCTTTGCCTTCATCGGTGCGGGGTTCGAACACAGCGTCGCCAACATGACCCTGCTCGGGATCAGCCTGCTCCAGGAACACCCGGACACGGTTACCGCAGCCGGATTCGTCCACAACCTGTTCTGGGTAACGCTGGGGAACATCGCCAGCGGCGCGATCTTCGTCGGCGGCGCCTACTGGTTCTCCGCGGTGAATATCAAGCTGCCGGGGATCGAGGCTCCCCAGGCGCAGCCGCAATCGATGGCAACGCCGGCGGAGTAGATCCCAGGGCTCAGGCATCCGGTTTCAGGCCCGGGGGTTAGCCCTCGGGCCTGTTGCCACCCGAGCCGGTGGCCTGCGGTCGCCAGCGGGACATGCCGACCACGCGGTAACACGTCCTCTACTCGTGCACCGGGTCTTCTTCGAGCACAAAGCGCCGGAACGCCTCGGCGTATTCCAACCCGCTGCCCGCCGCGGAACCGCGCGCCATCTCGTCCACGAACGGAAGGATGTCTTCGCCGAGCTGCGACGGGTGCGCCATCATCGCCTTCTTCTTGAGTTCCATCGTGTCGCCGATATCGACCCAGACGTTCGGTTTGTCCGAGCCGGAGAGCCAGACCTGGCGCACCTTCCAGGGTTCATAACCGTCGACGAGCAGCTCCGGGAACGTCAGCCGGTCGCGGGCCGTTGGGAACGTCGCGTCAAGCGCAACGTCGCCAGCGACCCGGTGGTCCGGGTGATTCACGTAGTTGTCGGAGAAGAAACGGTTCGTCGGGTCGAATGTCAGCAGCGTATGTGGCCGGTGCTTCCGGATCAGCCGGGCAACATCGCGCCGCAGTTCGAGCGTGTGCTGGAGGTAGCCGTCCGGATAGCCCATGAACTCGTAATTCTTCACCCCGAGGATGGCGCCGGCCGCTCGCTGCTCGGCCTCGCGGATCTCGGTCAGGCGGCTGCTCGTCATCGCCGGGTCGTCGCTCCCTTTGTCGCCCTTCGTAATGACGACGTAGGTGACTTCGCAGCCTTCACGGGACCACTTCGCCACTGTGCCGGCGACGATGAACTCGGCGTCATCGGGATGAGCGACGACGACCATGGCGGACGGCGGCGCGGGGACATCGGTGGTGGGCGGCATGGCAGGCTCCAGTGCGTTGTTTCGTGCAACGAGCGTAGCAGGCCGCTGGCCACGCAGGCCAAAAGGCGCACTCAGCGGACGCTGAGACTCGCCGTCATCCCCTGCTCGTAGTGGCCCGCGATGTTGCAGATCAGGAGGTACTCGCCGGGCGCCAGCGTGATGGACTTCTCCTTCTCCCCTGACTTGAACTCGCGGAACCGGTCCACAATCGTCACTTTCGTCTCGTCGACGACATCATCCTTCACCGGCAGGGCAGCCTTCGGGTCATCCACTTTGATGACCACCAGGTCGTGAGGCCGCGCGCCGCTGTTCGTCGCGCTGATTCGGAGCGTCCCGGCGGCGAGCCGGGCGACATTCGGCGTCACCGTCCACTCCGCGAGGTCCACATGCAGGTCGGTCTTCGGCGCCTGGGCCACCGTGGCCGTCGCCTGGACCGGCTGGGGTGTTGCCTTGCCGGAGGCCGTTGCATCCCCGGAACAGGCCGTCAGGGCGAGGCCAGCGAGGCTCATGGCCGCGAGGACTGCGACCGCGTGATGGCGGATGGAGAAGTGACGGGACATGGCTAACCTCCTACTTGGACTCGCCGGCGCTGATGGCAGCGAACGCTCCGATGACCACCAGCACCGTGAAACCGGCGATGGACAGGGCAAGGATGAGGGCGAGGGAATGGTTGGATGACTTCGCGGGTACCGATTCAGCGGCGGCGGCCGCCGGGAAGGCCCGGGCCGGCTCGGCGGATGGCTCAGTCTCGGCAACCGTGACCGTTGCCTTCATGTCCGGGTGGATCGTGCAGTAATACTCGTAGGTGCCGTTGGTATCGAAGGTGATTGCATAGGTGCCGCCCTTCCGCAGCAGCCCGCTGTCGTGGGCGCCATCGCGGGTGGTCACCGTGTGCGGGGCCGTCCCTTCGTTCGTCCACGTCACGGTCGTGCCACGCGAAACCGAGAGCGAGCCTGGTTGGTACGAGAAGTCAATGATCGTCGCTGCCTGGGCTTTCGCGCCGGCCGTGACGGCCCGCGGCCCGAGCAACGCCGCAACGTTCGGTATCCCGCTTGCCGCCGCCGGCGCGGCATCAGCACTCGCCGGGGGTGCGCCGCCCGTGGCCGTGAGGACCACCACCGTACCCGTCATCTGCGGATGGAAGTCGCAGAAGAACTGGTACGTGCCGGCGCTGCTGAAGACGTGGCGGAAGGCGTCGCCCCGGGCCATGAAGCCACTGTCGAATGAGCCGTCACGCGCCGTCACCGTGTGCGGCGCCGCTCCGCTATTCGTGAACCGTACCGACGCCCCGCTCACAACCGTGATCGTGCGCGGGTTGTAATCGAAGTCCACAACCTGGACATCGCCAGGGACGACGGGCAGCGGCGCGGGGGCGGCCGCACGCGGAGCGGGAGGGACAGCGGGAGCAGCGCCGTCTCCCCCGGTCACTTCCACCGTGCCGATCATGTCCGGGTGAATGGTGCAGAAGTATTCGTATGCCCCGGCCGCTGAGAAGGTGAAACTGTAGCTATCCCCGCTCACCATCAAACCGCTGTCGAACGCACCCGAAGTCGAAGTAACCGTGTGGCGCGCTTTGCCGGCGTTCGTGAAGCGGACGCTGCTGCCCGCCGCGATAGTCAGCACCCGCGGGCTGTAGTCGTAATCGACGATCTGGACAGCGCCCGGTCCAGCGGGGACGGCCGGCGGCGGGGTGCCCGCCGGGGACGATGGCGAGGTAGGAGCCACGGGCGCGGCCGGGGCGGCGGCGTAGAACGAAGCCGGCGGGCCGCCAAGGCGCTCGTACTGGCTCTCCACGAAGGCCACGATGTTGGGCGGAAGGTCCCGTGCGAACAGTTGTCCTGAGCGCACCTGGCCAAGAATCAGCGCCCACAGCGGCCCGTTGCCGGTCGTGATCTGGGCCAATGACGGGACGTTCGTCGCCACCCATGCTCGCGTAATGGGGTCCCATCCTTCGTTGAAGATCAGGCTGGCCGGGATGCTCGGAGGGGTGGGCCAGAGCGCGCCCGTGGCTCCTGCCGTGGCGGCTTCCGTCACCTGGACCTCTCCGGTCATCTCCGGATGCAGGTCGCACACGTAGCGGAATGACCCGGCCCGAGCAAACGTGTGGCTGAAGGCATCTCCGTTGCCCATGAGCCCGCTGTCGAAGCTTCCGTCGTTCGCCGTCGCCGTGTGCTTCTTCGCGCCGGCGTTCTCCCAGCGCACCGTCGCACCAACCGTCACTCGCAGCATTGCCGGGGTAAACGAGAAGTCGACGATCTGGACGGTCCCGGGCGCCGGTGGAGGCAGCGGCGCTGATGTCCCCGGAGTAGCCGTGGCTGTCGGGGCGGCCGCGGTCGCCGAAGGGGTTGCGGAGCCGCCTCCCGTGCCGGTCACCGTAACGCTGCCCGTCATTTCGGGGTGCAAGTCGCAGTAATACGAAAACGTCCCGGCAGTGGAGAACGTGCGGGTGAACGCGTCGCCGGCCGAGAGCAAGCCACTATCGAACGAAGCGTCGTCCGCGGTGACCGTGTGCTTCTTCGAACCAACGTTGACCCACCGCACTGATGTGCCGGCCGCCACGGTCAGCCCGCTTGGGCTGAACGCAAAGTCCACGATATTCACCGAGCCGGGGCCTGCCGGCGCCGGAGTTGCCGTCGCCGAGGGGGTTGCGCCAGGCGCGGTTGTCGGCGTGTTCGGGGGCGTTGTGGGCGTCGCTGTCGGGGCTGCGGGAGTGGCCGTTGCCGAAGCGGTGGCCGGCGTTGCCGTCGGAGTGTTACTGGCGGGCGTGGCCGTCGGTCCCGCGGGAGTCGCAGTCGGAGGTACCGGGGTGGCGGTTGCTGCCGCGGTGGTGGGCGTGGCGGTTGCGGCCGCTGCCACGACGATCTTTCCCACCATGTTCCCGGAGGCGATGCTCGCATCGATGCCGCCGGCCGTCGCCTCAGTCGCGTCCGAGTGGATGGTGCAGTAGTAGGTGTAGACGCCGGCCACGGTGAGCGTAACGGTGAACGGAGACCCCGCCGTCAGCGGCGAGGGAGAGCTGAACTGGGCCGCTCCCGCGGGCACCACCGCGGTCTGCACGTCGTGCGTCCCGGCGAAGCGGCTGAAAGTGACGGAATCCCCGCCGTTCACCGTCACCGATGCGGCGTTGAACTGGTTGCCGCTGGACCCACCCGGACGCTGCCCGACCTGCACGGTGGTGCTGGCTGCCTCGGCGCGGTGGCCGGCGCTCATCAGTGCGCCGAGCACCACGAGCGCGAGCAAAGACACGATCAGCCCCATGGCCCTGAGCGCCGGGGCGGTGGTGTGCTGGTTGGCGGGTACGTTCATCCGAGTCTCCGAGGGCAAGCCCGGTCTCGCGCCGGTCTGGCCCGCCTTGACTCTGACCCGTGACCTTCCGCGGTCACACCTGCTTCAGTCGCGAAACGATGCGACCAAGGTCGCATTCTCCCGATGGCCCACGCCTGCATGGAGCTCCGCGCGCGGTGGCGTGTGGGCGCGGCCACTGACAGAGGAGAGAGGTGAGGTTCCCGGATCAGCGCCGGCCAGGGTTGCGTGCGGCCATGAGCGCTACTTCTACCCGGTGCCGCGCGCCAACCTTCTGCATCACCATCGTCACGTAGTGCTTAACCGTTTTCTCGCTGAGGAAGAGACGTTCGGCGATCTCGCGGTTTGTCAGACCTTCGCCGAGCAAGTCGAACACCTCGCGCTCACGTGCGCTGAGCTCGTCCAGTTGGTCGGGCTGGTGCCTCGCCGCCGCCTGCAATAACCGGGAGGCCAGGGCCGGGGAGGTGTAGCCCTCTCCCTTGCAGATCGCACGCAGGGCGCCCACCAGGTCAGATGCGCTCGCACCTTTGACGATGTATCCCACAGCGCCTGCCCGCATCGAGTTGAGCACGGTGTCCGTATCATCGGCGCTGGTCAGCATCGCGATCTTGGTTTCCGGCGCCTCGGCGAGCAGCTCCGGCAGCAGTTCCAGCCCGCTCCCGTCGGGAAGTGTTATATCCAGGAGCACCACGGCCGGCCGTGTCAGCCTGAACCGCACGCGCGCCTCGGCCAGTGTGTCGACTTCCGCGACGACGAGGAAACCGTCCGCCTCTCGTAGCGTGGCCACTACCCCCTGGCGGAACAGCGGGTGATCGTCAACCACCATGACGGTCCATTCCTCAGGCATCGTCGCCCGCCATGCTCACGGGGAGGCGAACGGTCACTGTGGCGCCCTCACCTGGCGCCGACCGCACCTCGAACTCACCGCCCAAAAGCTCCGCGCGCTCACGCATGCTGCGCAGCCCGATCCGGGCCGGCTGGCCCTCCTGGTACTCCACGGCGGCGACGTCGAACCCGGTTCCCTGGTCCCGAATGCTGACCTGCACAAAGCCGCTCGCTGCCGCCAGGGTCACCCACTGTTCGTCTCGCCCACCATGGCGGGTGGCGTTGCTCAGCGCTTCCTGCACGATCCGGTACAGGCCGATGCGCTGTTCAGGCGTCGGCTCAGAATCGAGGGCGTCCGCATCGAAGTGGACCTTGGACCCGGTGCGCAACTCGTGCTCGAAGATGGCCCTGGCTACAAGTTCTGTCCAGCTCAGGTCCTCGATATCCGGGAGGCGGAGCCCGGCCATGATGTTTCGGATCTCGTCATGCGCGTGCCGCACGGCGAACTCCAGAGTCTCAACGTTCTCTTCCCGCCGCGAGGCATCGGGAGAACGCAGCCCATCGAACCGCAAAAGCGCAAGCGAGAGGTCCTGTGTCGGGCCGTCGTGCAGCTCCTGCATCAGCCGGTGCAAGGCTTGCTCGTCGGTTTGCGCCTTCGTGCCGGCCGCGTGGCGTAGCCTGGCGTTGAGCGACCGGACACGGTGCTCCAGGTCCTGCTGCTGCGTAAATGCGGCCCGCAGCCCCTCCGTCTGCCGGGTGATAGTCCGGCTTGCCCCGGCCACTAAGCCCACCAGGAGCACATACATCACCACCGTGCTCCCTCCCACGATCGCCCACGCCCGGCGCTGTGATCGGTGCACTTCGGAGAGCAACTCGTCCGGCAGCTGGTAGAACTCGACGACGCTCGTGATGGTCCCGTCGGCTGCGCGCGCCGGAGTATAGGTCTCCACCAGCTGCGCCCACTGCGCCCGTTCCAGCTCGTTTTCCACTTCATCCAGCGATGAAAGATGGGAGAAGACTTCGCCGTCCAGGGCGTGGCGAAGCTCGTGCGACACGGGGTAGCGATTGCCGGCCTCGCCCGGCACCGTCGCGAAGAGGACCGTCCCGTCCGCCGACCACACCTTGAACGAGACAATCTTGTCGCCGAGCGAGGTCTGGCTCAGCAGGTCCTCCAGCGCGCGCTGGTCGGCGAGGGACAGCTCCGACTGCGTCTCGAGGCTGCGGAGATGCGGGCTCACAACACTATCGACGTAGAGCGCCGTCAGGCTCCCGGTCCTGTGGACAACCCCGCTCTCAATCTCGGTCGAAACCCAGCGCCCAATGATCAGTGCGCCCGCCACGAGGATCACCAGGCACACCGCCGCAAACCGCCGCGCCAGCGTCACGCCGCGAAGTTGGGCTGCGGCCGTCTTCAACGGCCGCCCGGCGCTCCTGACCATCCGCCGGAACGGGTCTCCCGAAGAAGTTGCCGACGCAATCACCCGTGCAGGATTCGCCCGTGCAGGAAGGATGCCAATGACCCTGTGGGCCGCGTTCTCGCGATCGTTCGTACGCGCGCCGCTCACCCAACGCGAACTCAACAGGCGTAAGGTGTCTCCAAATGCCGCGGGCGAATACCGGCTGGAAGCGCGCGAAGGGCCGCATCACATTGCTCACGGCCCGCCAGCGCACCGTCCTTGACCTCCTCGTTGCCGGCGCAACGAACCAACAGCTCGCCGACCACTTCAAGGTCACACTGAACCAGGCCAAGGCCGAAGTGAACGAAGTCATTGGCCGCCTGGAGCTCTCGTCTCGCCAGGAGCTGGCCGACTTCTGGGCATGGCAGGGACGGCAGCATTCGCTACCACTGCCCGTGCTCCTCGGCGCGGGGCTCCTGGCCCTCGTCATCGCCGGACTCGGGATCGCGGGGCTCAACATGCCCGAGACCGGCGAACATGCTGCGGTGGGCGAATTCCCGACGGCTACCGTGGCGCTTGCGACGCCGACCGCGACCGCCCCGCCTTCCATCGTGGCACTCGGCCTTGCGCCGGACGAGATTGCCTGGCCGGCGGCGGGCGCGGACGGACGTCTCGCGTTCGTCAACCCGGCGGGCGAGCTGCTCGTGAAACCCATGCCGTCCGGAACGCCCACCGTCGTTCGCAGCGGCCCGGACCACCGCGCGCCGGCCTGGGCGCCGAGCGGCCGGTACCTCGCCTTCATCGAGTCCGGCCATCTCGTCGTGTCCGACGAGCGCGGCCACCTCACCGCGCTGACGCAGCCCGGCGCGGATGCCGCGTGGGCATGGTCGCCCACCGCCGACATCCTCGCTTTCTTTTCACCTGATGGAATGCTCCTCTACGACGCGGCGAACGGCGCCGCGAAGGTGATCCGCGGCCAGGGCGCGCCCTACCCCGAACGGCCCGGCGGCCTGTACTGGTCCCCGGCCGGCACGCGCATCCTCTACGGCGTCTACGCCGGCTACACCTCGCCCGGCCGCCTCGAGATCACCGAGCTCCGCGTCTACGAACTGGCCACCGGCGATGACCACCTCCTTCTCGAGGAATCGCTGCCGGCGAAGGGCGGCACGGCTCCGCTGGGCTGGAGCGGCGATGGCCGCTGGGTTTTCTACCGGGAGCCTCCGAGTTTCGGCAATTCCGCGTGGGTGGGGAGCGTGGATGTACACGTCATACCCGCCGCCGGTGGGTCGCCGGTCACGCTCGGGACGAACGACGGGAGCCCTGAGCGCGTCTCGGCGCCTGTCGGGCCTGACGTGTTCGCCTACGTGTCCGGCGGCTT
>CAYTBM010000031.1:0-3361 GCA_964436025.1 uncultured Anaerolineaceae bacterium | reverse complement strand
CATCCTGTTCACGCGCATCGATGCCGCCGGGAAAGCCTCGATCTGGCGCATTCCCGCAACAGGCGGCACACCGGAGCTCGTGCAGGACGACCTCGGCCTCGGCTCCCGGGGAGTCACCGGCATTTACGGCTGGATCGAATGGACAGACCTGCTGGACTGGTGGCAGCCGTAGCGCAACGGCGTCTGGATCGGAGCAGGCGAATGAGAACAATGCTCCCAACACATCCAGGAGTGACACGATGCAATTCACCTCCGAAGTAACGGATCTCGGGGTACGAGAGCGAGCTTTCGAGCTGGAGGTCGCTGGAGAGCGCGTGCCCGGAATTCTCTGGACGCCGGAGGACGCGTCCGGGTCCCGGCCGCTCATCCTCATGGGGCACGGCGGCACACAGAACAAGCGAGTGGACACACTGCTCGCGCGCGCCCGGGCGTATGTCCGCCATCAACGCTGGGCGGTCGCCGCAATCGATGCACCAGGACACGGTGACCGCACCACGCCCGAGGCGGCTGCGGCGGCCCGCGCCAGCCTCGAGGCGCGTATGGCCTCGCGGACCCAGGGCATCGACCCGGACCGCATGCGCCAGATGGCGGCGCAGGCTGCCCAGGCCGTGCCCGAGTGGAAGGCGGCCGTGGATGCTCTTCGCGCCGTCCCGGAGGTCGGCGAAGCCCCGGTGGGGTACTGGGGCGTTTCGATGGGGACCTCTATCGGCGTGCCGTTCCTGGCGAACGAGCCGCGCGTCCAGTGCGCCGTGCTGGGCCTGAATGGCCTGCGCCCCGGCGCCGACGAATTCGCCCGCCACGCGGCCAGCATTACCATCCCGCTGCTCTTCGTCTTCCAGCGCAACGACGAGCTGGTGAATGTTGAGGCCGGACTGGCGCTGTTCGATGCCTTTGGTTCGAAGCAGAAGACAATGCACATCAACCCCGGTGGCCATGTCCAAATCCCGGCGCACGAGCGCGAGGACTTCGAGCGCTTTTTCCTGAGACACCTTGGGCCGGGCAAGTAAGCGTGCCCTGACCGGCCTGCGTCCGAATCGAGGCGGTAGTTTTCAACCGGGATGATTGAGCGCATGGTGGAAAGAGCGACGTGTCTCGTCCCGAAGGAGGCGTGCGATGGTGAACGCTCAGCTCAGTCACACCCGGAACCTCGACCAGTACGGCAACCCGGCCTTGCCCTGGAGTCGCGCGGCTCAGGCGCTGCAGGAGATCGGCGACCAGAACATCACCTGGTTCCTCAGCGCGAGCGACCGTGATGGTTCGCCGCACACTGCCGGCGTCGGCGCCGTTTGGTGCGAAGGCGGCCTGTATTTCGTCAGTGGGCCAGGGACGCGCAAGTCGAAGGACCTCCTGGAACGGCCGGCCGCCAGCCTGGGCGTCGCCCTCGAAGGGCTGGACCTCGTCTTCGAAGGCGCCGCCGCACGAATAACCGACAGCAAGACCCTCGAGCGGCTCGCGAAGCACTATCGCGAGGAAGGCGGCTGGCCGGCGGAGGTAGAGGGCGAAGGCTTCACGGCGCCGTTCACCGCGCCGAGCGCCGGGCCGCCGCCGTGGAACCTCTACGAACTCGAGTTCGACACCGTGTACGGCGTCGCCAAGGTCGAGCCATACGGAGCGACGCGGTGGCGGTTCACGCGCTAGCGAATCCTGCTCGATCGTTAACGAAATTTTCGTTAGACTACCGGGCGTGGATGGGGAACAGCTCAACGCCGCCGAACGCATCATCAGGCGCTTCGGCGGCCAGTCCGCGCTTGCGGCGCTGCTCGGGAGAAGGCAGAGCACCATCCAACACTGGGCCACGACCGGCCGCATCCCCAGCCAATGGCATGGGGCGCTGATGTCGCTGGCCCGCCAGAGAGGTGTTGTCCTGGAACCCAAAGATTTCGTCGCAACCGAACCCCGCCCGATCAAGCCGGCCACCGGCAAGCTCGGCGTCCTCATCGTCGGCCTTGGCGCCGTCGCCACCACCTTCATCGCTGGCGTCGAGAACGCCCGCCGTGGCCACGGCAAACCCATCGGGTCGGTCACGCAGATGGGCACCATCCGCCTGGGCAAGCGGACCGAGAACCGCTCGCCGCTCATCAAGGACTTCGTCCCGCTGGCCAACCTCGATGACCTCGTGTTCGGTGCCTGGGACCCGATTTCAGACGATGCCTACGAGTCCGCCCTCAACGCGGGAGTGCTGGACAAGCACGAGCACATCGAGCCGATCAAGGACTTCCTCAAAGGCATCAAGCCGATGCCGGCCGTCTTCGACCAGTACTACGTAAAGCGCCTGCACGGCGAAAACGTCAAGGCGGGCAAAACCAAGCTCGAGCTCGCCGAGTTGATCCGCAAGGACATTCGCGACTTCAAGTCCAGGAACAACTGCGACCGCCTCGTAATGGTCTGGGCCGCCTCGACGGAGATCTTCCTCGAGGAATCGGCCGCCCACATGAACCTGGAAGCGTTCGAGGCCGCGATGGAAGCCAACGACAAGACCATCGCGCCCTCGATGCTCTACGGCTACGCCGCCATAATGGAAGGCGTCCCCTTCGCCAACGGCGCCCCGAACCTGACCGTCGACACCCCGGCGCTGGTGAAGCTTGCGAATGACAAGGGCGTGCCGATCGGCGGCAAAGACTTCAAGACCGGCCAGACGCTGCTCAAGACCGTGATCTCGCCGATGCTCAAGGCGCGCATGCTCGGCGTCGCCGGCTGGTACTCCACGAACATCCTCGGCAACCGCGATGGCGAAGTGCTCGACGACCCGGAGAGCTTCAAGACCAAGGAGGAATCGAAGCTGGGCGTGCTTGAGCACATCCTCCAGCCGGACCTCTATCCGGAACTCTATGGCGACATCTACCACAAGGTCCGCATCAACTACTACCCGCCCCGCGGCGACAACAAGGAGGGCTGGGACAACATCGACATCTTCGGGTGGATGGGCTACCCGATGCAGATCAAGATCGACTTCCTCTGCCGGGACTCGATCCTCGCCGCGCCGCTGGTGCTGGACCTCGCACTCTTCTTCGACCTCGCCTCGCGGGCCGGCATGAAGGGCATCCAGGAGTGGCTCTCGTTCTACTTCAAGAGCCCTCAGGCCGCGGCCGGCCTGAACCCGGAGCATGACCTCTTCATCCAGCAGACGAAGCTCAAGAACACCCTGCGCTGGATGATGGGCGAAGAGCAGATCACCCACCTGGGCATCGAGTACTACGAGGAGTAAAGGCTCGACAGCGCAGCAACGGAATCGAGAGGTCCGCGAAGCAACTCGCGGGCCTCTTTCGCTCCGCCCGGCAATCGCGTCCGCTATACTCTGGGAATGAAGGTTGAACTGAGCGAACGATCGCGTCGGACTGTGGAGAGCCTTGTGGAAGACGGC
>CAYTBM010000030.1:0-18110 GCA_964436025.1 uncultured Anaerolineaceae bacterium | reverse complement strand
GCCTCTGAACTGGATGGGCACTTCTAACGGCTTTCTCCCTGTTGCGCGGGTTACTGCGGCCGAGATCGGGCTGTAGGATGGCCGCATAAGGAGCGAGCCATGTTGCCATTAGGTTTCAGCTGGGGAGCCTTCTTCGTTTACGTCGTCGCCTTGATCTTCGTGGTCCTCGGCGGATTCATCGGCCTCGTGCAGAGCGGTCATCCGGCCTTCCTGGTGCCCATCCTCATTGGGCTCTTCTACTTCTATCTCTGCTGGGAAGCGGTTGTGGAAGACGAAGAGGCGGCGCCCCCTGCTCCGCCGGCGAGCAAGAATCACGGCTAACGGTACAGAAAGACCCCGTGCTAACCATTGCGCGAGTAAGGTAGCCGCATGAGGCTTCGCACGTTCCGGATCGGTTCACTCGCGGGGATCCCAATCCTCATCAACCCCAGCTGGTTCCTGCTCTTCGGACTGACCACCTGGCTCCTCGCCACACAGTTCTATCCGGACGCCCTCGAAACGGCGAGCCGGCCAACGCACTATGCGATGGCAATCGCCAGCGTGGTGCTGTTTTTCGTGTCGATCATCCTGCACGAGCTGGCGCACTCACTGGTGGCGAAGGCGTACCGCATCCCTGTGCGCAGCATCACCCTCTTTCTCCTTGGCGGCGTCGCCCAGATCACGCGCGAGGCCGCGAAGCCGCTGCACGAACTCCTGATGGCCGCCGCCGGCCCCTTCACCAGTTTCGGGCTGGCCGCTGTGTTCACGGGCGTGTGGTTCGCACTGGGCGCGCAAGACACGCGGCCGGTGGACTACGTGCTTGTCTGGCTGGCGCTGATGAACATCATCCTTGGCGTTTTCAACCTGCTGCCGGCCTTCCCAATGGACGGTGGCCGCGTCTTCCGTTCGCTCATCTGGATGGTGACGCGGAACTATGACCGGGCAACGGCAATCGCCGCATGGACTGGCCGCGGATTCGCTTTCACCGGGATCGCGCTCGGGTTCGCGGCCATCGTGGGCAAGGATGTCTGGATCGCCGAAGACCCGATGGGTGGCGGCTGGCTCATCTTCCTCGGTCTGTTCCTCGAAAATGCGGCCCGCAAGAGCCTCCAGCAGAATCGCCTCGTCCGGGAACTTCGCCTCTACAAGGCGGAAGACCTCATGCACCGTGATCCGCCGGTGGTCGAAGGGACGCAGACGGTCGGTTCGCTCGCGCGTGGCGTGCTCGATTTGAATCCGCGCGTTGTCTACATGGTCGAGGACCAGGGGTCGCTCGCCGGGATTCTTAGCGGCTACCAGATGCGGAACGTCCCGCTCGAGCAATGGGACAACATCACGGCGAGCGAGGCGATGGTGCCGCGTTCCGCCCTTCACGCCGCAACCCGCGAGTTGCTGATCTCCGATGTGCTCCTGGAGATGGAGACGGAAGAGTTGCTGCACATGCCGGTGGTGGAAAACGGCCGCGTCGTCGGCATCGTCGCGCGCGACCGCATCCTGGGGCTGTTGCGACAGGCCGGACTGCTCCCGGCGCGCGCTCAGTAGCGTCCTTTGCCCCATTCCCGCCCTCACGCGACGATGCCCGCATGAGCCGTATCCGCACGACCGCAGCAGTGCTTGCCGGGAAGTCCGTGGGAGTGGCAACGCGCGTCTTACGCCGGGGCGGCGGGACCGCGCTGCCGGGCCTGGTGGCCGAGCGCGTCGACCGTGGGCTCGTCGCCAATCTTGGGCGAACACTGGGACGCGGCCGCGTGATGGTCACCGGCACGAACGGCAAGACGACCACGAGCCGCATCATCGCCGCGGCGTTTGACGCGGCCGGGATCCCGTACGTCCACAACCGGGAAGGCAGCAACCTCATGCGCGGGATGGCGAGCACCTTGCTCGCGCAGGCCGGCCTCAGTGGGAGCATCCCGGGCGCGGCCAGCAAGGCCGGGATGTTCGAAGCCGACGAAGCGACGATGCCGGCCGCCGTGGCCGCGCTCCAGCCGCGCGTCATCGCGTTCACGAACCTGTTCCGGGACCAGCTCGACCGCTACGGCGAGGTGGACACGGTCGCGATGCTCTGGAAGCGGGCACTCGAAGGTGCTCCTCGCGATGCAACCCTGGTCCTGAACGCGGACGACCCCTCGGTGGCGGAACTGGCGAAGGACTGGGCAGGCCCGGTCCACTGGTTCGGCCTGGACGACGCGGCGTTCGCCACCCAAACCGCCGGCGCTTTCGATGCCCGCTGGTGCGGTTGCGGCGGGGACTATCGCTATGACCGCCGCTACTTCGCCCACGTCGGCTGGTGGCGCTGCACGAATTGTGACAGTAAGCGGCCCGAGCCCCATACCTCGGCCAGCGGACTCGCGCTGGACCTGGACGACGCCACGTTCGAGGTCGACGGCCTCGGCAGCGTGGAGATGCCGCTGACGGGGCTCTACAACGTATACAACGCGCTGGCCGCCGTAGCCGCCTGCCGGGCGTTCGGCGTCCCGGACGAGGCGCTTCGGGAGGGACTCCGTTCGGTGCGGCCGGCTTTCGGCAGGCAGGAAGTGGTCGACCTCAAGGGGCGGAACCTGCGGCTGTTCCTGGCGAAGAACCCCGCCGGCGCGAACCAGGTCCTTCTCCTCATGCGCGAACTAGCACGGCGACGGGGCGCGCTCAAGGTGGCATTGCTTCTTAACGACCGTTTCGCCGACGGGCAGGATGTCAGCTGGATCTGGGATGTCGACCACGAGCTACTGGCCGGATCGGTCGAACTGTGTTGGGCCGGCGGCGACCGGGCCGAAGACCTGGCGGTGAGGTTGAAGTACGCGGGCTGGACGGCGCCGGGGCTGGTGACTCACTCGCCGGCGGCTCTGCTCGACGCCGTTTTGGCGGAGACGGTAGCTGGAGACGACGTCTTCGTTATCCCCACGTACACCGCGATGCTGGACCTCCGCCAGGAGTTGCTGGAGCGGGGGGCGGTGGCAGGGGCGATGGAGTAACGCACTTCAGCGACCCACGGGAAACGCCCCATCGCGGGAAAAGGGGCAGGGGTGCGGGCCCTAGCGGTGGTACATCACCGCTCCGTCGCCGCCGCGGCGGAACATGATGACCTCGGCCATGATGCTGATCGCGATCTCTTCAGGGGTTTCGGCGCCGACGTTCAGTCCGATTGGCGTGCGGACCTTCGCGAGCTCGTCGCGGTCGAATCCTTCGTCGGCGAGGTGTTGCAGCACCGCGCCGGTGCGACGCTTCGAACCGATCATCCCGAGGTAGGCCGCGCCACGGCCGATGCAATGGCGCAGCGAGAGCTCGTCCTGCTTGTGGCCGCGGGTCACCAGCGTGATATAGGTGGCGGAGTTGATGGGGTACCGGTCGAGGGCGGCTTCGTAATCTTCGCAGAGGATCTCGTCGGCCCAGGGAATCTTCTCGGAATTGGCGAAGTCCTCGCGGTCGTCGATGACGACGACGTGGAAGTCGATGAAGTCAGCAAGCCGGGCGAGGGAACGGCCAATGTGCCCGCCGCCGACAATGAGAAATACCGGCTTGGCCTCCACCACTTCCACATAAATGGCGGTTGCGCCGCGGACCGTGCGGTCAGTCAGGCCATCGGGGGTTACGTAGAGCGTCTGCGTGATGTGTTTGGGGAAGGCTTCTGGCGCGAAGGCTGCCACAGCGTCGTCCAGCACGGCATCACCGAGCGTTCCCAGCCGTTGCCCCGAACGTTCGACCAGCATCCGCGCGCCCGCCTCAAGGTCCCGCGGCCCGGGTTCGAGCACGCTTGCCAGGAAGACCGGGTCGCCGCCCTCCGCGGCAGCGAGGAGGCGTTTGGTAAGTTCGATCACAAAATGGATGGTAGCGGAACAGGGAGGACATCGCGCGGGACCACTTCCCTGAAACCGGAAACCTGATACCGTGCATACCGACAACTCAAGAGCCAGAGACCACAGGTCCCTCATGCGACTCCTTCCATCGAAGGAGAGGGGTAATGCCGAACAGGCGCCTGTCGAGGCAGTGATTCCACCCTTCCCCCGTGAAGGATGATTCGATCCCTGCCATCGCGCGGGGATTTTTGGTTTCCGGGCTCTACCGCACCCGGCGGGTTCGATCCCGCCGCATTCGTCACCGGAGGTGGCTATGCCGACTCCACGAAAAGAGGCGATGCTGGCCGACATCAAGGAGCGCATGGAGCGCGCCTCGATCGCCGTCAGCGCCGACTATCGTGGGCTGACCGTTGCCCAGCTCACCGAACTCCGTCGCGCCCTGCGCCCGTCCGGAGCCGAGGTGAAGGTGGTCAAGAACACCCTCGCCGGGATGGCCGCACGCGCCGCCGGCCGGGACAACATGGCCGAAATCCTGCAGGGCCCAACCGCCCTCGCGATCGGCTATGACGATCCTATCGCCCCTGTGAAGGCGCTCACGGAACACCTTCGCGCGCGGCGCCTCAACATCGAGATCCACGGCGGCTGGCTGGAGGGCAAAGTCCTCTCCCGCGCCGAGGTCGAGAGCCTGGCGACGATGCCGCCGAAGGAACAGCTCATCGCGGACGTGGTGGGCAAGCTCCAGAGCCCGTTGTACAACTTCGCGGGCCTGCTGCAGTCGACCATTCGCAACTTTGCCGGCCTCGTTGAGGCGCGCGCCAATCAGCTCGAAGCTACCGGCTAACCCGAGCCCAGTTAGGAGATTCAAACAATGGCCAAGGTTGAAGACGCACTCGAAATCATCAAGGGCATGACCCTCCTCGAACTCCGCGACCTGAACAAGGCGATCGAAGAAGAGTTCGGGATCACTGCCGCCGCGCCGATGATGATGGCCGCCGGCGCCCCGGCCGCTGGTGGCGCCGCCCCGGCTGCAGCCGCCGCCGAAGAAGAGAAGACCGAATTCAACGTCGTGCTGAAGAGCTTCGGCGACAACAAGATCAACGTCATCAAGGCAATCCGCGAGGTCGTCAGCGGCCTCGGCCTGAAGGAAGCCAAGGACCTGGTCGAGGCTGCCCCGGCGAAGGTCAAGGAAGGCATCGGCAAGGAAGAAGCGGAGTCCATCAAGGCGAAGCTCACGGAAGCCGGCGCCACAGTCGACATCGAATAATCCGCGCCGCGGCGCACAAAGAGACGGCCCTTCATGCGAGGGCCGTTTTTCTTGCGCAACGGTTCCGGGCAATGTTGATAGATAGTTGCAAGCCTCGAATTCCGTTCGTTGATCAGTCGCACCCGTGGAACTCAATAAGGTGAGTGGATTCCGCGCTCGAGGGGGCGGAGGAATGGAGGCGAACTTGGAGAATCGAAACCGAGGCACTATTACCTGGCTCACCGGAGGTCTTGCGGCCGCACTCATCGGCGCCGGGCTGCTCGCCGGGGGCGCGGGCGTCGAGGGAGCGTTTGCCCAGGCGACCGAAACCGCCACCGGGACCGCAACGACGACGGCCACCCAATCGGCGACGGCAACGGCGACCGCCACGATGACGCCGGCGACCAGTACGGCGACTGCCACGGCCACTACTTCGGCGACAGCCAGCCCATCGGCCACTGCCACCGCGACACGGACAGCAACTCCGACAACTGTGCCGCCGACCGCGACGGCCACGACAGTCCCTGCCACATCGGTGCCTACGCAGGGAAGCTCGGCGCCGATTAGCCTCACGCTGTCGGGCGCCAACGAAGTACCGCCTGTGACTTCGAGCGGGACGGGGACGTTCCGTGCCACCGCGAGCGCGAACTCGCTTGCGTACACGCTATCAGCGTCCGGGACGGGCACGGGCATCACGCTGGCGCACATCCACTCGGGCCCAGCCGGCGCCAACGGGCCGGTCGTCGCGAACATCTACCTTGGTGGCGGAAGCGGTGTCGCTTCGCTCAACCAGAGCGGCGTCATTACGCAGGCTGATCTTGTCGGGCCGATGGCGGGCGACATGGCAGCGTTCATGTCGGCGCTTCGGGCGGGCACGCTCTACGTGAACGTGCACACCGTTTCGAATCCCGGCGGTGAGTTGCGGGCGCAGTTCCCGGCGCCTCCTGGGCCGCCTTCCACGGGTTCCGGCGTCGAGTCCGCGGGCAACGACAACGCGCTTCTCCTGCTCGCGGCAGCACTGATCGGCGCAGGCATGCTCGCCGGGGCGGGCGGCCTCGTCGCCCAACGACGCCGCGCCAATGTCACACGCTAGACAGCGGCAGAGCCGAACCACAGGAGCCCGGCCACTCGGCCGGGCTCTTTCACGTGGCCGGGGCCTGCGCCTTCTCGGGAGATTCAAAGACAACGATGCTGTGCGGAGGGAGCGTCCGTTTGCTTCCGGGCGCAGCCGATTCGCTGCCCGCAGCCTTCCCCGGAGAGGCGGTGTCGAAAGCCAGCAGCCAGCTGGCGGAGCCTCCGTCCGGGGGGATGGAGAACTCGACATCCTCGCTGCTCGCGTTTAGCAGCATCAGTATTGAATTGTCGAGGAGCACGTTCCCGCGTTCATCGATGAGGTCTGAGGCGGCGCCGGCAAGGCGGACGGCGAGCGCCCTTCGGTAGCCATCATCCCAGTCGCCCTCGGTCATCTCGACCGCGTCCTCGCGGAACCAACTGATGTCCTTGGTCGGCGTCCCGCGGATCTTGCGGCCACGAAAGAACCCTCGCCGGCGCAGCACCGGATGGCGTCTGCGGAAGTCAACGATCTGCCGGGTCCACTGGAGCTGAGCCTTCTCGCGGGGGCCGAGGTCCCAGCGCTGCCAGGAGATCTCGTTGTCCTGGCAGTAGGCGTTGTTGTTGCCGCCCTGGGTGCGCGCCACCTCATCGCCGTGCAGGAGCATCGGCGTCCCCTGGGAAATCAGCAATGTGGCGATGAAGTTCCGCATCTGGCGAGCGCGCAACTCATTGATTTTGGGGTCCACCGTAGGGCCCTCCACCCCGAGGTTCCAGCTGATGTTGTGGTCGCTGCCGTCACGGTTCTCTTCGCCGTTCGCCTCATTATGTTTCTCGTTGTACGAGACCAGGTCGTTGAGCGTGAAGCCATCGTGCGCGGTGACGAAGTTGATGCTGGCATAGGGCCGCCGGCCGTTGTTCGCGTAGAGGTCCGAGCTGCCAGTGAGCCGGTAGGCGAACTCGGCCAGCTGGCCCTCGTCGCCTTTCCAGAAGCTGCGGACGCAGTCGCGGTACTTGCCATTCCACTCGGCCCAGAGGATAGGGAAGTTGCCTACCTGGTAACCGCCCTCCCCCACGTCCCAGGGCTCGGCGATGAGCTTGACCTGCGAGAGCACCGGGTCCTGGTGGATGATGTCGAAGAAGGCGCTGAGCCGGTTCACCTCATGCAATCCCCGTGCCAGGGCAGCGGCCAGGTCGAACCGGAAGCCGTCGACGTGCATCTCCAGGATCCAGTAACGAAGACTGTCCATGATCAGCTGGATGGTGCGCGGGTGGAGCATGTTGAGGGTGTTGCCCGTGCCCGTGTAGTCGACGTAGTACCGCGGGTCTTCCTGGGACAGCCGGTAGTACGCGGCGTTGTCGATGCCGCGGAACGAGAGCGTCGGCCCGAGCTGGTTTCCCTCGCCCGTGTGGTTGTAGACCACGTCCAGGAGCACTTCGATGCCGGCTTCGTGGAGCGCCTTCACCATGCTCTTGAACTCGTTCACGACTTCGGCCGGTACCGGTGAGCTGCCATATCGAGGCTCGGGAGCGAAGAAACTGAGCGTGTTGTAACCCCAATAGTTGCTCAGCCCGCGGTCCACCAGGATCCGGTCATCGAGGAAGTGATGCACGGGCATCAGTTCGACCGCGGTCACTCCCAGGGACTTCAGGTAATCGATGCTCTGCGAATCCGCCAGGCCACGGTACGTCCCGCGCATTTCCTCCGGGATGCGCTCGTTGAGGGCGGTGAAGCCCTTGAGGTGCACCTCGTAGATGATGGTCTCGGACCACGGCGTGCGCGGGTGCTTGTCGTCCCCCCAAGAGAAGGCACCCTCGACAACGACGCTCTTGGGCATGAATCTCGCGCTGTCACGGTCGTCAGCCTCGTCGTCGGACGCTGCCCCCACCCTGTAGCCGAACAGTTCGTCCGACCAGTCGACATCGCCCGAGACAGCCTTGCCATAGGGGTCCAGCAGCAGTTTGCGGTCGTTGAAGCGAGCGCCCTCGTCCGGACTGTACGGCCCCTCAACGCGAAAGCCGTAGAGCCAGCCGGGCCTGGCATCGGGCAAGTAGCCGTGCCACACCAGGTCGGTCTGCTCTCTCAGCGGGATTCGGGCTAACTCATCAATGCCGTCGTGCGAAAAGATGCACAACCAGACCGCGGTGGCAGCCTCGCTGAAGAGGGCGAAGTTCACGCCGTTGCCGTCCCACGTCGCGCCGAGGGGATATGGGGCGCCCGGGAAGAGTCGGAGCTCACGGTGCGCGTGTGGCTGTGTCATAGCCTCGCCAAGCCTGGTCCGTCGAAGCAGGCAACGATCGCAGGTCTGCTAAACGTCAGGGTTCCCACCACACGCTACCGTATCGAACTCGGGGGATCACCGCGACCCGGATCGGCAACGGCGTGTATTGCAGATCCATAACAGCGGGAAATTCAGGCGAGCCGGCGCTGCCCCCGCCGGCGGGCGCGCACCGTCCGCTGGATTGCCCACCACGCGTTGCCCACCAGAAGGCCCGCGAGGAGGTAATAAAGCCAGCCGAAGTATTCGAACGCGCCGAACGCGACGATAGCCACGATCGCGCCGAAAAGCGCCTGGTCTCGGTATTTCACCGGGCACGTAGGCGGGTCATCGAGCATGAAGAAGGCGAAGAACAGTGCCGCGTGGAAGTCCGGCGCGCGGAACACGCTCCCGACATCGGGTCCGCCGGTGAAACTGGCAAGCGTGAACAGTCCATAGAACGTGCCAAGGAAGACCAGCACGAGCGGAAGCTTGTTGATCCGGTTGGCCGTGTACCAGCCGGCCATCAGGACGAGCAGCGCGCCGCCCCAGCCCCAGTCCGGTAGTGCGCCCCACCAGCTATGCCCGGCATCGAAGGCAAGCGCCGCGACGACGAGGGCGAGCGCGGCGGGGTTGAAGATGTTCGCGAGACGGGCGCGGAACAGGTGCTTCGAGCAGACGGCGAGGACCGCCGTCGCGGGCGCGATCATCAATGAGTCGTACGGGCTGAGGACGAGCGCGACGATGAGCCCGGTGAGGATGCCGGCCGCCGGGAAGATCCAGAGCTTGCGCTCGATGCGCTGCACCACAATGTCCGTAAGCGCGGCGGCGCCGACGGCGTTCATGATGTTCGGCAGGACGACCGAGTCGCCGGCGACGTAGGCTGCGACAACGGTGAGCGCGCCTAGCAGGACCAGGAGGTTGCCTTTCGGGCTGCGGACCGCGCGCCGAAGCGGCTTCCAGTCGACCGTTTGCGTTGCGGGAAGCGCGGTCACGCGACGTACTCCCGCAGGCCCGGCGTTTCGAAACGGTCGCCGCCGGGCGTAATGATCAGACCTTCGACGCCCTGGGCTTCAAGGAAGGCGATGCCCTCGGCCGGGCCGAGAGCAAATGCCGCCGTCGCCAGCGCATCGGCTGCGATGGCGGTAGGGGCAATGACCGACGCGCTGGCGCACGCTTGCACTACTCGGCCCGAACGTGCATCGAACAGGTGGTGGGCACCAGTGGCATCGATCCGGCGTTCGTAGTCACCCGATGTGCAGAGTGCGGCGCCGTCCAAAGCGAACGTCTCGGCCAGGGCATCAAAGTTGCGCGGGTCGCGTACGCCGAGGCGCCAGGGTTCTCCCGGAGTGCTTTGCCCACGCACGAAGATGTCACCGCCAGCGTTAATGGCGAAATCCGGGAAACCTGACAGCTCCCTGGCCGCCAGGTCGATCGCGAGTCCTTTGGCGACCGCGCCGAGATCCAGTTGGAGCGGTTTGAGCAAGCGCACGCGGTGACCTTCGGCCAGTTCCACGTCTCGGTACGAGGCGCCGGCACCACGAACGACGGGGGCAACCTGCCCGGTCCTGAAGTTCCGGTTGAACCCGGCGTTGCTTACGGCGGCGCCGATGGTGGGGTCGAAGGCGCCGGCGGATGCCGCTGCCACGTCAAGGGCGAACTGTAGCGCGCTGAACAGAAGCGGGCTGACCACGGCCTCGACGCCGGCGTTGGCACAGAGTCGAGACAATTCGCTTGTAGGGTCAAAACGGCTGCAGACCCGCTCGACATAGTCGAACCAGCCAAACGCACTGCGAACTGCCCCAGCGCTGCCCGCAGGGTCTCCCGGCACCTCGATGGTGACAGTCGTATCCATCGCGACGTGATAAGCCACTCGAGACGGCGTCAACGTCACCACGTCAGGCCTTCGCCTGCGCCAGTGCTGCTGCGACTGCACCCATGTAGGCCCGTGAGCTATCTGTCGCGCCCGAGACGTAATTCACGTTCGCCGTTTGCCGAGCGACGACCTGGCCGGGGAGATTCGAAACCTTGGAGCAGGGGTACTTGGTGCCGCAGCCGGTGATTTCGGCGGAAACGATCTTTCCACCTTCAACGATGACCGTGGCCTGGATGCTGCCGTGCCTGCTACTGCCGATGCCGACGTAGGAGCCGTCCCTGTACGCGGCCTGTGTACTCGGTGGTGTGGTTGGGGTGGCAGTGGCACGTGCGCCCGGCTGCGTGATCGAGCCGCCGGTTGCCTCCGTGGGCTGGGCAGGAGTTGTTGGGGTAGCTGTTGAGGCGGCACTGATAGCAGGAAGCGCCGCGGCGACGCTCGACGTGGCGTCCGCCCGTGTGTTGAGGTAACCGGCGGCATAAACGGACACGATCGCGGCGGAGCTCAACCCGACGAGCCCGGCCTTCATCCTGCTCGATCGGCCGGGCTTCCACAGTTTCCGGCCGCGGTCCGCGGGACTGGGCTGGAGGGGATTGCTGCGGTCCGGCATGCGTATGTCCCTGCGAAGTGTTGAGAGCACGGTATCGCCAGTTCATTAGAAGGGGATGAGACGGCAGGCGGGCGAAGTACCAGCGCCTTACCGCCGTCTTTATGATGCGACCGCAAGGAGGCGAGTGATTCATGGGACGGTTGGAAGGGAAGGTCGCGGTTATCACCGGGGGCGCGAGCGGCATGGGCGAGGCAACCGCCAAGCTCTTCGTACGGGAAGGCGCGCGCATCGTGATCGCCGATGTTCAGCGGGAACTCGGCGAATCGCTCGCCGCATCCATTGGCCCGGAGTGCCGGTTCGTGCGCGCGGACGTCTCGAACTCGGAGGACGTGCGCTCGCTCGTGGTCGCTGCGGTCGAGGGCTTCGGCAAGCTCGACATTATGTACAATAACGCAGGTATCGGCGGTGGCGAGGGCTCGATCATCGACTGCTCGGAAGAGCAATTCGACCGCATCATCGCCGTCGACTTGAAGGGCGTCTGGCTCGGGATGAAGCATGCACTGCCGCACCTCATCGCCAACGGCGGCGGTTCGATCATCACCACGGCTTCTGTGTCCGCGATGATGGGCATGCCGGGTCAGGGCGCGTACGGCTCCGCCAAGGGCGGCGTCGTCCAGCTCACTCGCGTCTGCGCGATCGAAAACGCCGAGCGTGGCGTTCGCGCCAACTGCATCTGCCCCGGCGGGACGCTGACGCCCATCCTGTACAACAACCCGTTCGCCCATCCGGTTCCACCGGAGCAGGTTGCGGCCGGGCTGGTCAACGCCCAGCCGATCCCGCGCGCCGGCCTGCCAGAGGACATCGCGAACGCGGCCCTCTGGTTGGCCAGCGACGAATCCAGTTTCGTCACTGGCCAGGCGATCTGCGTCGATGGCGGGTGGACGGCGTCAGCCCGGCAGAGTTACCGCCGCCCGGTCGAGGCCTGACATGGGACGTGACGGCTACTACGTCATCGACGGAGACTCGCACGTGCTCGAACCGCCGGACCTCTGGGACGAGTACCTGGAACCCGAGTTCCGCCCTCGCGCCATCCGCATCACGCGCAGCATTCCGCTTCGTGACGGCGAGCAGCGCGGCATCCGGCCAATGAACCCGGCCACCGGAGCCCAGGCCGCCAGCGAGGATCTTCGCAACCTCCCCGAGATGGCGTTGGAGTTGAAGGCGCGTATGGCGGCCGATGAACACCTCATCATCGACCGCCAGGTGATCATGAGCGGGGGACTGTCGGGGCTGGGCGGCGTCGATGTGCCGCGATCGCAGCTCCCATACATGACCTACCTGGACGCCGCGCCGCTCCCCAGTTTCGACACAGTTGAGCGCATCCGTATGTTCGACGACAAGGGCATAGCCGGCGGAGTGGTGTTTCCCACCATCGGCATCCTCTGGGACACGCCTGACCCGAAGCTCGCGGATGCCTATGCACGCGCCTACAACCGCTGGTGCGAGGACTTCCGTGGAGATCAGCACGACCGGATCTTCCCGATGGCACACGTCGCCATGCACGACCCGGAACTGGCTCACGCCGAGCTGAAGCGCTGCCTCAAGGCCGGATTTCGAGGGCTCTTCGTCGCGCCGGAGCCAGTGAACGGCCGGAGCCCGCTTCATCCCGACTTCGACCCCCTCTGGCACGAACTGGAAGACGCGGGGCTACCGGCGTGCCTGCACGTCATCGTCCGGTTCAACCGCATCCTCGAGAACCCGACGCGCCACCACAACCTGCTGGTCGAGCCCAGCCGGACGTTCGGGTTCGGCATGGGCGCGACGTACCAGGTGATTCCGGCCATGGCGAGCTGGGTGATGAGCGGCCACTTTGACCGCTTTCCGAGACTGAAGCTGCTCTGCGTGGAAGCCGGCGCGGGCTGGGCGCCATACATCGCGCACCGGCTGGACGAGAAGTACGAGATGTTCGGCTATTCGGAGAAGACGCAGCTCGAGCCATCGGAGTACATGAAGCGGAACGTGTATTACGTGGTGGAACCACGCGAAAAGAACATCGATTCCTGCATGGAGATCATCGGCGAGCGCCAGTTCCTGTGGGGCTCGGACTACCCGCATATCGACTCCAGCGCCGACGCGCTGGACCAGATTTTCGAGAGCACAGCACACCTGAGCGAGGCTCGCCGACGGATGATCCTCGGGGAGAACGCGAGGGCGCTCTACAACCTGTAACGCCGCTAATTCGTGTTCGAGACGCTGTCGACGCGGAAGCGCATGGTGCCCTGCGGTGCTTCGACTTCGACCTCTTCGCCCACTCGCTTGCCGAGCAACTTCTGGCCGACCGGTGATTCCACTGAGATGCGCCGTTCGCGGGCGTTCGCTTCGCGGGAGCTCACCAGCTGGTACGTCTCCTGGCGGCCGCGCTCCACGTGCGTAACGGTGACCATGGAGCCGAGCACCGCCAGGCCTTCGTCCTGCCCGGAACGGTCGACAACCACCGCGCGCTTGAGCGACGTTTCGATGCGCTGCTTGCGGTCGTTGGTGAAGGCGAGGGCTTCGCGGGCCGCATGGTAGGGCGCATTCTCTCGCAGGTCCCCGTCCGCGCGCGCATGCTCGATCGACTTCACGAGGTCCGGGATTTTCGATTCGAGTTCGCTGAGCTCTTTCTTGAGCGCTTCCAGACCATCCGCGGTCATCTCGACGGGGGCTTCTTCGATGCGCACCGCTGATGCACCGGTGCGCCCGCCGGTGCGGCGGACACGGACGTTGATGCCGTAGTTCGCGGTGGTGTAGTTCTTCTTTTTGAGGAACTGGAAAAAGCTCTTGAGGGCTTCCACGCGCTTTTGCGCATTGGGGTCGGCCGCGCGGATCTGGCTTTCCGCGTAGCTTTCCACCCGGCTGCCGGTCAGCGTCGAAGCGTCGGTTGCCGGATCGGCATGCTCGACGTATTTGCGAACGTAATTTTCCTGTTCGTGGTACTGCGCGGGCTTGAGAGAGGAGAGGTATTCCTGGAGGGCTTCGCCGAGGGCTTTATGCACGACCGGTGCACCCTGGGATTCTTTGGTCATGCTCTCAATGTATCATCGATTCCATGATCGTGCCGCCGGCCTTACCCCGGAAATGAACTGGCACGACCTCCCGGACCTCTTTCCCACGTTCGAAGAACCAGGGCGCTGGCTTCCGCTGCTCGAACGCCACGCCGGGCTGCTTGAAGCAGCCGCGGAGCATACGCGAGTCACGTCCGTGGAGCCGGCAGAGGCGATCCAACGTCACTACGCCGAATCACTCGAAATCTGGCGCCTGCTTCGCAGCGACGCGATTGCCCCAACCGACTTCGTTGTCGATGTCGGCAGTGGGGGAGGCTTCCCCGGCATGGTGGCGGCGGCTGTTTCGCCGGAACGCCGCTTCGCACTCATCGAACCGCTGAAGAAGCGAGCACGGCTGCTCGAGCATCTCGCCGGCGAGCTGGGGCTTGGCAACGTCGAGGTCCACGCGCTCCGCGCCGAAGAAGCGGGACATGGGCCCCTGAGGGATGCTGCCGGCGTGGTGACGGCGCGGGCGGTGGCACAGCTGGCTGAACTGCTGGAGTACACGGCCCCGTTCGCCTGTGACGAGGGTGTCATTGGGCTGCCGAAGGGAAGCGGGCTGCAGGCCGAACTCGCGGCTTCGGCGAAGGCCTGCCACGTCCTGGGCTGCCGATTGGTGGCGAACGAGCGAATGCGTCAGGAAATCAGCAGCACGCTCTCCGTCGTGGTCTTCCGCAAGTCCGGCCGCACGCACAAGGCATACCCGAGGCGGCCAGGGCTGCCCCACCAGAAACCGCTCGCGTGAGGAAATGATCACGCTTCCTCGCGAATTGCCCCGCATGAGGTAAAGGCATGCTATAGTGCGGCCACCTGGCCAGGGACAGCCGGCGGCGGTGCATTCACCCCATCGGACGGCCGGAACTCATGCACGGAGGCAGCATGGACCCGAACCTCGTCATCAATCGCATCCTCCGCCTTGCGCGGCTGGACACCTCGGTCTTCGATGAAGTCCGGGACGACGTCAACGAACTCATCCCGGCGCTCGTTACCATCGCGGTGTCGGCTTTGCTGGCTGGCCTTGGCGCCTTCCTCTTCATTCAAATCAACTTCGATTCCAAGCCAGACGGCCTGTTCCTCCGCACGTTCCTGATGGGCGGCATCTTCCTCGCGTTGCTCTACGGCGTCTGGGTGCTCATCTCGTACGTCGTCCTGGTCCAGCTGTACAAGGCTTCGGCGGACCTGCAGGCGCTATTCCGGACCATGGGGTACGCCTCGATCCCGCTGGCGCTTTCGCTCCTCATGTTCATCCCGGTCCTCTATCCGGTGTTCGCGATCGTCCCCATCGGACTGCTGTTCGTCATGTCTATCTATGCGACGCAGTCGGTCACGAATGCGGACTCGACCCAGGTGGTCATCGCCAACCTGATCGGGTTCTCAGTCATGGTGTTAATCCTGGGCATCATCGCGACGTCCGGGAGCTACGCAGACGCGCCGATCGGCGCGGGCATCTTCGAATGGATCCCCGACATCCCCTGATCCGCATTCTGTGCAGTATCGAAACGGCCGGCTGCAACGCCGGCCGTTTTGGCGCCCGCATACCGTGCGGCTGGCGCATTTACCCTTTACGCGTTTTGCTGCGCGATCAGGACTGGTTTTCCTCGTGCGGCAGCGTACACTTCGCGCCTCAACCTCATCGGGAGGCGTTATGGAAGTTTCCGGCGATCACAGGTTCTCCGCGCCCCGCCAGGCAGTCTGGGCTGCGCTCCTTGACCCGAAGGCGCTCCAGGCTTCGATGCCCGGCTGCGAGAAGTTCGAGGAGGTCGGACCGCGCTCCTATGACCTCACGATCAAGGTGGGCATTGCGGCCATCAAGGGCACCTACTCGGGCAACGTCAAAGTCGCCGATCCGGTAGAAGGTGAGAGCTACCGGTTAGTCGTCAATGGGCATGGCAAGCCCGGCAGCGTCCAGGGCGATGCGACGTTGTCGCTCTCGGACGATGGCGCTGGCACCCTCGTCAAGTATGTGGGCGACGTGAAAGCCCAGGGCGCCATCGCGCGCCTTGGCAGCCGTCTTCTCGGCGGCGCCGCCAAGCTCATGATCGGCCAGTTCATGAAGGCCATGGAAAAGCAGGTCGAAGCACGGAGCTAACCGCTCCCTAATCAATCAGAGGAGGGCCCTCGTAGTGGCAGATCCGATTTCTATCAAGCTCACGGTGAACGGCGCCGAACAGTCGGCGGAGGTGGAGCCGCGCATGCTCCTGACGCACTTCCTGCGCGAGCAACTGGGGCTCACCGGCACGCACATCGGGTGCGATACCACCCAGTGCGGTGCGTGCACGGTGCTTGTTGATGGGAAGAGCGCCAAGTCGTGCACGCTGTTCGCCGTGCAGGCCGACGGCTCGGAGGTCACCACGATCGAGGGCGTCGGCGCAGGCGGCGAACTGCACCCTGTGCAGGAAGGCTTCTGGGAGGAGCACGGGCTCCAGTGCGGCTACTGCACGCCTGGCATGATTATGTCCAGCATCAACCTGCTCAACGAGAACAAGAACCCAAGCGAGCAGGAAATCCGGGAAGGCATCAGCGGGAACTTCTGCCGCTGCACGGGCTACCAGCACATCGTCAACGCCATTAAGTACGCGGCCAACAAGGGGTAGACCAGATGGCGATCGTTACTCCCAAGATGATCGGCGAGCGCGTGAAGCGCCGCGAAGATCCGCGCCTCATCCAGGGCAAGGCCACCTACGTCGACGACATCAAGCTGCCGGGCATGCTGCACATGGCGTTTCGCCGCAGCGACATCGCCCACGGCATCATCAAGAACATCGACGTCTCAGCCGCGCGGGCGATGCCGGGCGTAGAACTGGTGATAACGGGCGCGGAACTCAAAGAGTTCCTGCCGCCGATGCCGATCGGGACACCGTTCCCGTCGCCGGATCACTTCTCCGTAGCCGTGGACCGCGTGCGCTACCAGGGCGAACCGGTGGCCGTAGTGGTCGCGGCAGACCGCTATCTCGCCCGCGATGCGGCTGACGCGATCGAAATCGAATACGAGTCCCTGCCCGCCGTCATCGACCCCGAGCGGGCCATGACCGGCGACCCGACGGTCATCCACGAGGCCTTCCCGAACAACCTCGCCGTGCCGTACGTGCCCGGGGGGACAGGCTTCGACGCGGTTGCCGGCACGGTGGACAACACTGCCGTCGACGCAGCATTCGCCAGCGCGGACTTCGTCATCTCGCAGCGAATGATGAACCACCGCCTGGCGCCGACGGCGATGGAGCCGCGCGGAGTCGTGGCCCACTACGAACCGGGCAAGGACTTCCTGACCATCTGGAGTTCCACCCAGAACCCGCACATCCTCAAGACGTTCATCGCCGCGCTCACGGGGACGCCGGACAACCAGGTCCGCGCGATCGCGCCGGAGGTGGGCGGAGGGTTCGGCTGCAAGATCAACATCTACGGAGAGGACTACGTCGCCGCGGCGCTCTCGAAGAAGCTGGGCAAGCCGCTGAAGTGGATCGAGGATCGCTCGGAGGCTTTCCAGGCGACGATTCACGGCCGGGACATCCTGGCCTATGTGGACATCGCCGCGAAGAACGACGGCAAGGTCGTCGGGCTGAAGATCAAGCTCATCGCCGACATCGGCGCGTACAACATGATCCTCACGGCGGCGATCCCGACGCTGACGATGCTCATGCTCAACGGGACCTACGACATTCCGGCTATCCGCGCGGAACTGACGGAGGTGTTCACGAACAAGATGCCCACGGACGCGTACCGCGGCGCGGGGCGCCCGGAGGGCACGTACTTCGTCGAACGAGCCATGGACATGGTCGCCCGCCACCTGAACATGGACCCGGCCGAAGTGAAGCGGAAGAACTTCATCAAGCCGGACCAGTTCCCGTTCGCCACCCAGATGGGCGCGGTGTACGACTCGGGCGACTATGAGAAAGCACTCGACCTCGCACTCAAGAATGCCGACTGGGAAGGCCTCAAGGCGGAGCGTGACCGTATGCGAGCAGACGGGCGCATCGTGGGCGTTGGGCTGGCGTTTTACGTCGAGGTCTGCGGGCTCGGCCCGTCCGCCTCGCTGCCAACTGGCGGCTGGGAGTACTCCAGCGTGACGGTAGAGCGCAGCGGCAAGATCACGGCAACAACCGGCGCATCGCCGCACGGCCAGGGCAACGAGACAACGTTCTCGCAGATGCTGTCCGACCAGTTCGGCATCCCGATGAACGACATCACGATCCTGCACGGCGATACGGGCGTGGTGAAGCAGGGCATCGGTACATTTGGCAGCCGCTCGCAGGCGGTTGGCGGCACCGCGCTGCTCAAGGCCGGCG
>CAYTBM010000029.1:0-18442 GCA_964436025.1 uncultured Anaerolineaceae bacterium | reverse complement strand
GCCTCCAGGTGGATGGCGAAGCGCTCCAGGAGATGGAGTTGCCCGACAACGACGTGACCGCACGCACGGGCGTGTACCAACTGCTGGCGCGCATGGTTTCGGTCCCGGACGAAGATGCCTACACGGCGGCGCTGGCCGGCGAGTGGGGCGACCGCCTGACCGACGCCGGGAAGCTGCTCGGCTTCCCGTTCGCCTTCGGGAACGCCGCGATCGAGCCGTCGATCAGCCGGGAAGACTTCCAGGCGGAGTTCCTGCGCGTGTTCGAAGTCGGCTCGCAGGGAGGCCCGCCGGCTTCGCTCTTCGGGGGCGCCTACGGCGGTGACCGGATGCAGCGGCTGGAGGAGGTGGTCCGCTTCTACGAGTACTTCGGACTCACCACGTCAGCCGAGGACCCGCGGCCCGCAGACCACCTGGCCACCGAGCTCGAGTTCATGAAGTACCTCACCTACAAAGAGGCGGTCTCTTCGTCCCCACGGCTGCAGACGTCTTACCGGCGCGCCCAGCACGACTTCCTGGAGCGCCAGCTGACCGGCTGGCTGCCGAAACTCGTGGAGAACACCCGCGGGGGGAACGCCTGGCCGTACTGGCAATGGGTGGTCGACACGGTCGCGGGGTTCGCCGCCGCGGACGCGAAGTACGTGTCCGGCGTCCTCGTCGGATAACCGGCACACCAGCGGCAAAAGCGAAGTGAAGCGATGAACCCCATTTCAGCTTCCGACCGATACCGCCAGCGCTGGAGCTGGGAGCGCGCGACTTTTGGCACGCACTGCTTGAACTGCCTGGCGACGTGCCCATACCGGGTGTACACGCGCGCCGGCGAAATCCAGTTCGAAGAGCCGGCAGCCGTGTTTGAGCAGGTCCAGGAAGGCGTGCCGGACATGAACCCCATGGCATGCCAGAAGGGCAGCGCCTGGAGCGTCCAGCTCGATTCGCCGGACCGTCTGCTGTACCCGATGCGGCGCAAAGGCGAGCGTGGCTCCGGTGAGTGGGAGCGCATCTCCTGGGATGAAGCGCTCGAAGAGGTCGCGGACGCGGTGATCGAGGCCATCGACTATGAAGGTCCCGAATCCGTCGTGTTCGAAGAAACCGTGGAGGGCGGCCTGCTGGCACAGGCCGCGTACTTGCGGTTCGCCGGGTTGCTCGGCGCCACGACACTCGATGCCAACGGGCTGATCAACGACTTCCCGGCCGGCCACCACATCACGTTCGGCAAGTTCTCCTGCGCCAGCTCGGTCGATGACACGTTCCACTCAGAACTGGTCCTGATCTGGCATTCGAACCCCTCGTATACCTCGATTCCGTACGCCCACTACATCACGGAGGCGCGGTACCACGGTTCGCGGGTGGTGTGCATCGCTCCGGACTACAGCCCGTCGGCGCTGATGGCCGATACGTACGTGCCGATCCGGCCCGCAACTGACGCCGCGCTGGCGCTGGCCATGTGCCAGGTGATCGTCGAAGAGGGCCTCTACAACCGCGAGTTCGTGCAATCGCAGACCGATCTGCCGCTGCTGGTGCATCGTGCCACGCGGAGGTTCGTGCGCGGGCCCGAACTCGTGCCGGGCGAGCGGGAGGACCAGTTCTTCTGGTGGGACAGCGCAGCCGGAGAAGCTGACCTGGCGCCCCGCGGTTCGCTCATGCTGGACGAAGCGGACCCGGCGCTCGAGGGCTCGTTCACGGTGCCGGCAGCGGACGGGACAACCATCGAGGTCACCACCGTCTTCGAGCTGCTGCGCGAACGCCTGTCGGACTACACGCCGGAGAAGGCGGGACCGATCTGCGGCATCAACCCGGCGGTGATCCGTGAGCTCGCCCGAGAGGCCGCCCGAAAGCGCACGAAGATCATCGAGGGCTTCAACACCCCGAAGTACTACCACGGCGACCTCATGGAACGGGCGATGTGCCTCCTCCTCGCGCTGACCGGCAACTGGGGCCGGCCGGGCTCGGGCATCCAGGGGCTCGCGCTGGCGGGGTTGGACGGCTACATGCTCTTCGGCATGAAGCAGAAGCGCGGGGTGGCCGAGACCATCCGCGTTATGGAAGGCCTCGAGGGCGCGGTGGAGGCGCTTCGCGGGCAGGACGAGGAAGCTTCCGACGAAATCCTGGGGTACGAGTTGCTCCAGCGCGGCGTCGCGGCCGGGACGGCCAGCCCGCCGGCATTCTTCCACTTCTACCACTGCGGATACGAGGACACGTGGAACACCGCCGAGTGGTCGGACCCGGCGATGACCCGTCCGTTCGCCGAATACGTCTCTGATGCATCGCGCCGCGGCTGGTGGGGCGGGCTGGTCAAGCCGGGACCGTCGAGTGACCCGCAAGTCCTGTTCATCGTCGCCACGAACCCCGTGCGCCGCCAACGCGGCGGCAGCGACACCCTCCTGCGGAACCTCTGGCCGAAGCTGGAGAAGGTGGTCGTGGTAGAGAACCGGATGAGCGCCACCGCGCTGCAAGCCGACATCCTGCTTCCGGCGGCGATGCAGTACGAGCGCCCGAACCTGCAGTACGCGATCACCCACTCGTTCCACGTTGGTTTTTCGGAGCAGGCGCGCCCACCGCGAGGCGAAGCTCGGACCGAGTGGCAAATCTTCCGGGCGCTCGCCCAGAAGGTGCAGGAGCGCTGCGTCGACGCCGGAGTCACGGAGTACCTCGATGGCCGGCGCCAGCCTCGCCGGCTCGACACCATTGGCGACGCCTTCTCGGCAAACGGCGCTTACGAAAACGAAGAATCGGTCATGGACGAGTGGCTGCGCGACAGCATCGAAGCGGGGACGTTGCCGGAGCACGGCAGCCTGGGCTCGCTTCGCGAGCGGGGCACGGCGCGCTTTTCCGGGCTCGGCATGTTCGCGCCGGGGCTTTCGCTCGCGGCGAACGTGGAGCCTGACAAGACCGTCACCGCCTTCGAATGGCACGTGGACGATGGCGTGCCGTTCCCTACGCTCACACGGCGGGCGCAATTCCTCATCGACCACCCGTGGTTTGCCGAAGCCGGCGAGGACCTTCCCTGCCACAAGGAGAACCCGGCCATCGGTGGTGACTACCCACTGATGGTAACGAGCGGGCACTCGCGCTGGACGGTCCACGCCGTCTCGATGGGCAACTCGATCCTCGCGGGGACGCACCGCGGCGAGCCCCTCGCGATCCTCGGCAGCAGCGAAGCTTGCGCCCGCGGAATCGAAGACGGCGACCGCATCCGCGTGACCAACGACCGGGGCAGCTACACCATCCGCGCTCGCGTTTCGCCGCGCGTCCGGCCGGGCCAGTTGATCGTTTACAACGGCTGGGAGCCGCACATGTTCGAAGACTGGAAGGGCTCGAACGAGGTTGAGCCCGGCATGGTCAAGTGGCTCCACCTGGTCAGCCGTTACGGCCACCTGCGTTATCTGCCCTTCGGCTGGCAGCCCGTCCCCGCCGACCGTGGGGTCTTCGTGGAGGTTTCTCGAGCATGACTCTCGCTCCAACCGCACCGCAAGCCATCGAACCCATCGCGCTGACGCCTGAGGAGCACGCGGCCATCGCGCGCGCCTTCGAGCATGGCCAGGGCGTGTTTGCATCGCTTTCGACGCTCCGCACCCGGCGCATCGGCCTCGGCTATCGCAGCGAAACCGGCGAAGACGAGTCGTTCGACTGGTCCAGCCACATGATTGTCCGCCAGAAAGAAGGGCCTCTCGCGTTCGAATCCGCAACGGGTCCACGCCCACTCTCGGAAGTGGAGGAGGCGCTCGTCGCCTGGGCCGCCCTCGGCCCAAACGGGATCATCACCGCCGACATCCCGGTCCAGGGCGACCTTTCGAGCTTGCTCTCCTGGGCCGGCCGCACCGTTCCCGCCTCGAGCAACGACCAGGCTGTCGACCTGTTCATCATTAACGACCAGGGCGTCCACCTCTACCGGCCTGGCACTGAGCGGATGGCGCCGGTCGAGATCCAGGGTCCGGACGACTACTGGAAGATCCTCCACTGGTATCGCTCGGGCCGCACAACGCTTTCGCCGAAACGGCCGGATGTCGCGTGGGCGACAGCGCCTCCGGGCACGCACAACGTCAACACCATGGGCGCGCTGCAGTACAACGCGAACCGGCCGGGCAGCACGTGGTTCCTTCCCGTCGGCGATGTTGGTCTGGAGTGGGTGAACCTGTTGCTCTCGTCCTACCAGTTCGGCGGCTTCTACCTGCAGGACCCGGAGACGAACAAACCGGCCGGCTGCGACCAGTGGATCAGGCCGGGCTTCCTCGAAGTCGGCTTCCCGATCCCGATCTTCGATGAACTGGCGCTGATGCAGCACGTCACGGAGGTCGCCTGCGTCGTCCAGAACATCCGCCTGGCGTGCGAGACCATGGGTCTCGGTGCGTGGGCGATGGGCGGCTATTCCGACGACCTCCTCCTCGGCGCCTATCCGGAAGTGGCGGCCGGCCTCGGCTTCTCGTTCCTCGAACGCGACGCCGCCCGCAATCCGTCGAAGACGGCAACCTGCCAGGGGCTTCCCGGCGTGCTCGACGCGCGCATGGCTCCTTCGCGGAAGTTCCCGACGGCCGAAGCACTCGTGCGCAACGTCGTCGAGCTGCGTTACCAGCGCGGCGCCCACCTTTCGCCCGTCGACAACTGGGCTGAGCGGAACAACGGGCCGTTCAACGCTGAGGCGCGCGAAGCGATCCTGCAGCACCCGCGGGCGCACATCCCGGACTGGGTAGTGGAGGCGGCGATCGATACGGTCGCTTACATCATGGACAAGTACGGCAGCGCTCCGTCCCACATCAACCCGGTCCGGGCGAAGTTCTCCTGCCAGGTTCACCACGTGGACCTGGACTACTACCGGAAGTTCCACGCCGGCGGCGAAGAGCCCTACCTGGCGACTGCCCAGCTGCTGGCGCACTTCAAGGAATGGCACCCCGGGACACCGAACCCGTACGAGCGAGGCAACCATGCTTGACGACCCTCAACTGCTGATTCACACGTTCCTCGGCTATTTCCATGACCTCTCGATCGCGGTGTACCTGGGTGGCGCCGTGGCGATGGAATTCGTGCTTGGCCCGGCCCAGGCGTCGATCCCGCCGGCCCAGGCGCAGGTCATGGGCCAGAAGACGTCAGACCGCTTCCTCTGGTTGGCGTGGGGCTCGTTGCTCCTGATCCTCGTAACCGGTGTGCTTCGCCTGGAACGGCTCGACATGCTCGATTGGACCTGGCCGTTCTTCAAATCCCCTCTCGTGCTCTCCGAGGACTACGGGCGCACGGTGTTTGTCATGTTCGTGCTCTGGTGTGCTCTGGCCGTGAACGGCGCGCTCGTGACCTTCCGCTTCCGCCCCAGGCTCGCCGGCAAGATCACGCCTGGGACCTCTGCCGCGCAGGTCACAGCGAACCAGGGCGCGCGGCTGGAAGCCGCCACCTGGATTCAGCGCCTCACGCGGGCTGACCTCGTCATCGTTGTCGTCATCGCGCTGCTTGGCGCGTCGCTCAAGTGGGGAGGCCTGCTCTGACGTCCCATCCGGGGAGGAAGTCTCGATGGATACGCTGCTCGCCGCCCTCCATGCGGTCGCCTGGGCAGTCTATGTCGGTGGATCGATAACGATGGAATGGGTGCTCCGTTACGCCCAGCGCACCATGCCGCCGTCGCAGGTCGGCGTGGTGTGCAAGAACGCCGGGACCCGCTATCGCTGGTTCGCGCTCGCTTCCCTTTCGGTCATTGGCGTGACCGGCCTGGCGATGTTGCTGCGCTTGAGCGACGCGGACCTCGCCGCGCGGCCGGGTGCGCCATCGCTGAGCCTCGACGATCCGTACGGCCGGACCATGCTTCTCCTCGCGATTGGCTGGCTGGCGCTCTTCGCAACGGTCACTTCGATGGCGTTCTGGCTGCATCCCGCCCAGCGCAAGCGTTCCCGTCCCGACATGACGAGCGAAGCGATCGCGGCCGAACGGCAACGAATCGGACGCGCGATCAAGCACATGGACCGCGCGCTCAAGTTCGAACTCGTCGTCTCGATCCTTTGCATCGGTATCGCCGCTTCACTGCGAAACGGCGGGCTCATCTGATTCTCGGAGGTAGGTCCCGTGCCCAAGACCATCGCAATCACGCCCTCGTGGTACTGGCCTACCGGGACCTCGCGCGTTGTGGGCGTGCCTCCGTACTCCATCTATGACCTCTGCGTCGCCAGGAACGCACGCCGGAGCCCGCAGCAACCCGCCATCATCGACTCCGAGGGGACGCTTTCGTACGAAGGCCTGCTCGCGGAAGTCGAGCGGCGCGCGCAGTCGCTTGCGGTGGCGGCCGGCGAATCGCGGCTGGCCGTACTGCCCGGAACACTCGCGCGCGAGAACGTGCTCGAGCTGCTGGCAGGGCTGGCGGCAAGGGTTAAACTGCACATAACTGGGGGCGATCCAGCAGTCGTCGCCCAGTCGCTCGGTGCGCCCGTCGTTGCCGGGCGAGAGCCTGCCGCCCAGACGCCGGCGGTGCCCGCCGCGGGACTGGACCCCAGGTTGCCGGCAGTCGTTCTCGAAGGCGACGCGGGGCCGGTGAGTCATTCCAACCGCTCCCTGCTGGCGATGGCCATTTCGATGGCGACCTTCCTCGATGCGCCTCTCTCCGAACCGTGGCTCTCCACGCTCCCGCTTTCCCGCTGGGAAGGGTTGATGGCGGTGCTCTTGCCGCTCCACCTCGGTGCGGCCCTCGTGATACCCCCGCCCAACGCCGATCCCGACACGCTCCTCGGGCTTATCCCCCGCCATGGCGTGAAATACGCCATCGCCGGCATCGAGAGCTTCGCCCACGCCTGCCGGGAGGCGAAGCGCGCAGCGAAGGACTCGCGGCGCCTTCTGAACGCCGCCCTCCTCGCGGTGGATGGCCCGTTCGAGCCCGACCAGCGCCGCCGTGTGGGCAAGGCGCTGGAATGCGCGGCGCTCACCTTCTGGGGGACAGCGGAGACCGGCCCGGTGTTCGCCTCTCACCCTTCCTGGTATATCGACGAGTCGGTGGGCCTCCCGATGACTAACGCTCACGTGGTCCCGTCTGACCCGCGCTCGGGGCAGCCCATCCAGGCGCTCTGGGAACTCGTGGAGATGGCTGAAGTCACGGTGTTCTCTCCGTCCCTGATGACGGACAGAGAGGGCCCATCGGCGACCGGCCGCTTCGCGGACAACCGTTTCCGGACAGGGATGATGGCCTCGTCCGATGCTAACGGGATGATCTACTTGCTTGGACGTTAGGCGCCCTGGATCGCGGCGCCGGCCGGGTGCCGCCTTCGCAGGTCGTCCGCTCGGGCCGCGGCAAGCACGGCGATCGTCTGGATGACGGCCTGGTAGAACGGGAGCGCTTCCCGCTTCGCGAGGCGGTCGGCAGTCTGCGCCGCCCAGGGCGCGAGGTGCCGTTCGAGGACGTCCGCCTGGGCGCGCTCCCACGAACCGCGCCGTTCATCGGATGCGGACCGTGCGCCGTTCGACAGGAAGGCAACGAACTCGAGCACTGTCGGCACGAAATCCGGCAGGTCGTGAGCGTCGTCGCTGACGGTGAGGCCGAAGTGCCGGTACATACGCAGAAGCTCTTCCATCGCATCTCTGCGGCGTGGCGCATAGACGCCGGTATAGAGCGGCGTGGACACGCGGTCCGGCACGTCGAACAGGCAGATGTACTCGGACTCGAGCACGTTCGCTGCGGGCCCCGTTTCGTGGTCGTGTGCCAGGGGCACGATTGGAGCCCATTCCAGATGGTTCTGGAGCGAAGCGACCGTGCTGGCCAGCAGCCCGGATGCCACGACGTCAGCGAGCTCGTCCGAGGGGAAGGAAATCACTTCGGCGAGGATGGCGTAAAGGCGCGCCTCCGCGCCTGCGAGCGAGTGTGCGCTCATCGCTCACTTCCTCGCGGGAGGGCGTTGGAGTTCGGCCGGGTTCTGCGTGAACGGCCCCATCAGGTCGTTCCAATCGCGTGAGATAAGAACGTCCATCAATTCGGAGGGCTCGCCGCGGGCCGTTTTCTCGCGTTCCCGCTGGATCGTCTCCAGCGCCGCGTCGACGCCGGGCCCGAACAGCTCGCGCAGGTAGTCATCCGGGATGCGGCGGGCCGAGTCGTCGAACTCGCCGGCCGCGTTGAATGCGGACGGCGAGAGTGGCGGGACGTAGAAGACGTTCGGTTCGGTGCCAAAGTCCGGCCGCAGAGGGAGCGCCACCTTCCACTCGTTTACCAGCTTGTGCGGGTGCCCCTCCACGTTGTCCATGTAATCGATGTGGCGAACCCGTCCGGGGCATTGCCGTACGCATGCGGGCGCCACGCCGGCTTCCAGCCGCGGGTAGCAAGCAATGCACTTCTGGGCGATCGCCCTTTGCGGGTTGAAGTAGATGCGCTTGTATGGGCAGGCCTCGGCGCAGAACCTGTAGCCGTGGCAGCGTTCTTCGTCGATGAGGATGATCCCGTCTTCTTCGCGCCGGTAGAGGCCCTCACGCGGGCATGCTTCGAGGCAGGCGGGCTTCGAACAGTTGGCGCAGACCTGCTGCAGGTAAAAGAAGAACGAATTGGGGTAGATCCCGCCGCCCTGGTCCTCGTCCCAGTTGGGGCCCCACTCGGGCTCACTGCCGTCGCGGTTGCGGGGGTGCAGCGGAATGCGCTCGCCTTCACCGAAGGTGGACTGGTGGTCGAAGTCCCAGGCTTCGCCGAATTCGCGGAGTGAAGGGAACGTGCCCGGGACCGGCTTGCCAGCGCGATAGCCGCCGCCGTGCGAAAACGCGCCGCGCGGCGTGCCCTCCCCGGGCATCGTGTTGACGATGTTCCACCACATCGCCTCCATGCCGGGCGAATCTGTCCAGAGGGTCTTGCAGGCGATCGTGCAGGACTGGCAGCCGAGGCATTTATTCAGGTCAAACACCATGGCCAGCTGCCTGGCCGGGCGCGAAGACGCTTTCGTGGCCATCTCTTCTCCTCCAGTGGTTACCGGGGCAGCGCCAGCGCCAGCCAGCGCGGGGTGTGCGCGGCCAGACCCGCTCGCTCTTCGGCCGCGCCCTGCCAGACCGCGATCCCGAACCGGATCTGCCCGCCTGCTTTCAGCGGGACGCCCGGATCGGCCATCGTTCGTGCGAACACGACCGACCATTCACCGGCGTTCCAGGTCGCATCGACGCTGACGCCGTGGGCGGCTGACTGGCGGGTCGATGTGCCAGGCCCGGAGGCGTTGAGGACGAACGGCGTCGGAGTCCCCGCGCGCCATTGCCATGCCTGCACCGGGTTCGCGGTGTTACCCATCGTTTCGAGCGGTGCGTCTTCCCCGTTCAGGGGGAACAAGAGTGCGCATGCATCCGCGAAGACGTTGTTATCGGTGATTGCGGGGCGAGGGTTGAGCGCCGTCCAGCGCAATCGAACACGGAGGACGCCGTCGGCGATGGCTGCCGCGACACATGCCGACGGCGTCACTCCATGCTGGCGTTCGGCCCACGCTGCCTGTACGTAGGCCGACGGCTGCGACTCGAGCGGTGTTGGCTCGAGCGGTATATCTATCTGTTGGGCCGCTCCCCAGTCCGAACCATGCGGACCGAGCGCGAGGGTACGGTCAGGCGCGAAGCTTGCGGCGACGATCCGCGTGGTGGTTGCGGTATTCACTCGGCTCGCTCCACCAGCTCCATATCGACGGCCACTTCCTTGGGGACGTGGTTCATGGTGTACGAGGCCATCCGGTAGTGGAGCTGGCCGTAGTCGCCAACGAGGTTTGTCGGTTTGATCGGGCTTGCCGCCACGTCGTTCTGCGTGGCCCAGTCCTTGAACTGGTACCCCTCCCAGGCGTGGTAGACGATGACCGTGCCGGGTTGGACGGCGGGCGAGACCTTGGCTCGGACCTCGAACTTGCCGACGTCGTTGTGGACGCGGATGCGGTCGTGGTCGCGGATCCCGCGGGCTTCGGCGTCGCGCACCGCGATGTAGGCGACGGGCTCGCCGCGCTGCAGGCGGAGCAGCTCTTCGCTGGCCCGCCAGATGCTGTGCATGCTCCAGCGGGTGTGGCCCCCGGTCATTCGCAACGGGTACTTGCCGCCGGCATTCACCGGCTCTTTGTGGACCAGGAGTTCCTCGCCCGCTTCCCGGAACCACTGGTGATCGATGTAGAACTGCTGGCGGCCGGTGAGCGTCGGCCACGGGTTCTTGCGCTCTACGAACCAGCCGCAGGAGTAGAGGGGCCGGTCCTCGGTGTAATCGCTGTAGACCGAGTTGAATTGCACCGCGAGGGCCGATGGCTGGACGGCCTTGATTTTGACCATGCCCTTCTCGGCGGCCTTCGCCCAGGCACCCTCGCCGAGCCCGCTGTTCCGCGTGATCGCCGAGTTCTGGAGGATGAAGTCGAGCGCGCGTTCTTCTCCTTCGGGTCCCGCCTCATAGACGCCGCCGGCGCTCATCTCGTCGTACAGCCGCTCCAGGTGGTACTCCACTCCGTGCCGGTTCCGGTAGGGCTGGGTGCCGCGCGCGATAGCCCGCTCCTGGATCTTTTTCGCCAGGAGGAAGGCGACGTCCCACTCGTGTTTCGATTCGTAGAGCGGTGGGACGGCGCGGTCGCCGACGACCACATAGGGGACATAGGTGCTGGTGTACTTAATGCCCGGCTTTTCGTAGTAGCCGCAACCCGGCAGCACGTAGTCTGAGTAGAGTGCCGAGGTCGACATCCGGAAGTCGAGGGTGACGATGGTGTCGATGCTGGCCCAGAGGCTGTCGCGGATGACCGCCGGATTGGGCCAACGGCGGAGCGGGTTGGGGCCCGAGTAGTACAGGAAGCGCGGCTTCTTGCCGCGCGGCGGCGAGATCGGCTGCCAGCCGGCGTCGAGCGCCTCGTCGATGTACTCCTTCGCAGGCCGCGGAAGGCTGGGGTCGTTGTACTCCTGCCTGGAGGCAACCTCGGCCCATTTCGGGTCGTGGGCGTAGAGCCAGGGAATGAGCGGCGTGGCATGACCCATGCGGCCGGCCTGGAAGGTCACCTTCGAGAGCTCTTGCACGCTGACGCGGTCAACCGGGAGCTCAGGGACGGGAGACGTGTTCAGGCGGACCTGGGGACCACCCATCCCGCCGCCAGTGAGGGCGCCGTTTGGCGGCGGCCACCACGTGGAGACCTTGATGCCGGTGCCTGGCTTGCCTCCGGAGTTCCCGGTCAGCGCGCACATGTACGCCATGCCGCGCTGGAACAGGTCCGAGTGATAGTGCTTGCAGGCGCCCCAGGACGAGTAGATCATCGCCGACTTCGCGGCCGCGAATTCGCGTGCCACGGTGCGGATGTTGTTCGCCGCCACCCCGGTGATCTTCTCCACCGTCTCAGGGGAGTATTCCGCCGCACGTTTCTTGAGCAGTTCGAAGACCGGACGCACGGTGACCGTCCGCCCGTCCTTCAGGCGCACGCGGTGGGCCCCTTCGAGTTGCGGGTCCAGGTCTTCGTCAGCGGCGATAGTCGAATACGGCGAGCCCCAGCTCCCGGTGGGCGATTCCTTGCGGCCGGTCAGCGCATTCCAGACGAAGAACACGCCGTCGTTGCCGTCTTCGTAGACATCAGACTCGCGCAGGTACTGGCCGTTGTCGGTCCGCACAAGGAATGGCAGGTCGGTCTGCTCCTTGACGTATGCCTCGTCGTACAGGCCCTCGGCCAGGATGGTGTTCACCATCCCGAGGGCGAGCGCCGCGTCCGTGCCGAAGCGGACGTTCAGCCAGCGGTCGGCGTGGATGGTTGAGGCGTTGTAGTCGGGCGCGATGCTAACGACTTTGGCACCGCGGTAGCGCGCCTCCCACATGAAGTGGGCTTCGGGCACCTTCGTGTACGAAGGGTTCCCAATCCAGACAAGGATGTAGTCCGAAAGGAACCAGTCGTCGGCAGTCCCTTCCGACATATAGAGGCCCCACGTCTGGATCAGTCCCGTCGGCAGGTCGCCCACGCCGGCGTACGAGTCAATCGTCGTGCTGCCGAGCCCGGTGGCGAAAAGGTGCGACTCCATCGGCGAACCGATACCGAAGTCGAGGTTGGTGGTGCCGTTGTCGTAAACGATGCAGTCCGGTCCATCCGTCTCAGCGACGTCGATGAGCTTGTCAGCGATCTCGGTGAGCGCCTGGTCCCAGGTGATGCGCTCCCACTTGCCCTCGCCACGTTTTCCGGCCCGCTTCATCGGGTACTTCACGCGGGTGGGGTCGTACATCACGGAGGAGTACACGCAGCCCATGGGACAGCCGCGCGGGTTGAAGTCGGGCACATCGGCGAAGGACTTTTCGTAGGTGGCATTCTGCTCTTCGCGCCAGACGATGCCGTCCTTGACGTAGGCATCAATCGAGCAGGCGGATATGCAGTTCACGCGGGTGTGCGTGACCTTCACCACGCGGTCCCACGTCCACTGGTCACGGTAGACGTCTTCCCAGGAGCGGTACTCGTAAGGCCGCGAGAGGAGTTCCTCGAGGCGCGCCGACGCATCGAGGGGGCGGAGCCGCTTGAGGGGCGGGCGCACTGCGGTTGCCGTCGTCATTCGTTCGAAGTCCAGTCCGTGGGTTCAGGCGCCGGAGGGCTTACTTGCTCGCCGGCTTTTGTGCCGTCTTCGTTGCCGCTGCGCCACCGCGCGCCGCGACTTTCTTGGGCTTGCGCGCGGCTGGCTTGGCCTCTTCGCTGCCCTTGAGTTTTTCCAGGTCCACGTTGATCGACGGTGCGAACATCTCTGCCTCCAGCACGGCGAGCCGGGGCCATGTCCCCGGCCGCCGCTGACGCGAACGTACCGGCGCCGGCGCCCCTCTCGTCATGATCACCGTCATATCGATGGCACTCGATCCGCTCCTACCGTCTCGTCGATAGGACGAAGGGAGCACAGCGAGGTGATCACCGACATCGAAGTTGGACTTTCGGATACAGAACGCGCCGTGCGCGATTCGACGCACCGTTTCGCGAAGGAAGTGCTGCGCCCACTCGGCGCTCAGTTGGACAAGCTGCAGGACCCGCAGGACGTGATCGCCTCGGATTCGATCCTCTGGGACGTCTTCCGGAAGTACCGGGAGACCGGCCTCGCGGACCAGGAACTGGCCATGGCCGAGCTGTCGCCGTTCGAACGCGCGAGGCTGCGCGCGATTACCAGCGAAGAGCTCGGCTGGGGCGATTCCGGGCTCGCGATCAGCCTGGGCGTCTCGAATTTCCACAAGACGTTCGCCCTCATGTCCGGCAGGCAGGCGCTCATCGACCGCTATGTGCGTTCGGGGAAGGACGAGATCGGCTGCTGGGCCGTCACCGAACCCGACCACGGCAGTGACAGCCTCACCTTCACCGAACCGCACTTCAGCGACGCGAAAGTTCGCGCCAACTGCATCGCCACACGGGACGGCGACGACTACATCATTCGCGGGCAGAAGTCCGGCTGGGTCTCGAACGGGTCGATCGCCACGGTTGCCGCGCTCTTCTGCACGATTGACCCGGCCCAGGGTTTCCGCGGCGGCGGCGTTGCGGTCGTGCCGCTGGACCTGCCTGGCGTCTCTCGCGGCAAACCCACGGACAAGCTCGGCCAGCGCGCGCTCAACCAGGGCGAAATCTTCTTCGACGACGTGCGCATCCCCGCCGAATACATGGTGGTTGGCTGCGAGGCCTACGGAGCCGTCGTCGAACAGATCCTGACCGGGGCCAACGCCAGTATGGGGACGATCTTCGTTGGTGTGGCCCGGGCTGCCCTGGAACACGCCCTCGATTACGCCAAGACGCGTGTGCAGGGCGGCGTGCCGATCATCGAACACCAGAGCGTGAAAGCCCGCATCTTCAAGATGTTCACCCAGGTGGAGGCCGCGCGTTCGCTGTCCCGCCGGGTGGCGCACTACAACGCGACGAACCCACCGCTCATCCAGTACTCCATCGCTTCGAAGGTGTTCTCCACCACAACCGCATTCGAGGTGGCGAGCCAGGCGTTGCAGATCTTCGGTGGCAACGGCCTGACGCGGGAGTTCCCAATCGAAAAGCTCATGCGCGACGCGCGCGCCTCGATGATCGAGGACGGTTGCAACGACCTCCTCAGCCTTGTTGGCGCGAGCCGGCTCTGAACCTACTTCGCGAAGAAGGAGACCCCATTGGAACTCAGAGAAGTCATCGGCAAGCGGCGGTCTATCCGCTTCATGCTGCCCTACAAACCCGTCGAGCCGGAGAAGATCCAGCGCATGCTCGAAGCGGCGCGTATCGCCTCCCACTGGGGGAACGTCCAGTCGCTCCGTGCCGTCGTCGTCTTCAAGGACACCGCTCCCCCGGAGGTGATCAAGGCGATCACTGCTCCGGTGGCGGGGTTCCAGATCCGGCTCGCACCGGTGGTCATCGTCTGGTACGTGGAAACAGCCGCCGTGGACGAGCAATCGGACCGCCTGCGCGAGCTGCTCAAGGCGGGGGCGCTCGGCTTCGGCGAGGACAAGGAAGAAGCCCTCGAGCGGCAGCTCATCCCGTTCTTCAGCGGCATCAAGGAGCACCTCAAGGCTCCCGGCATGAATGAAATGGACTGCGGCCAGGGCATCGCCCAGGCGACGCTGATGGCGTTCGAGCAGGGGCTTGGCACCTGCCTTCTCGGTGGCGGCAACACGGAGAAGATGAAACAGAATCTCGGCCTCCCCGATTCCGCCCGCATCCTCATTCTCCAGACCGTCGGCTACCCGGCGGAGAGCCCGGACGCCGGCGGCCAGCGGCCGCGACAGCCGTTCGAGAGCCTCTTCCACATCAACGGCTACGGGAACCCGTTCCCGCGCTGTCCCGAAGTGGTCGATGAGCTGACTTGCGACGGGATGTTCCAGACGCCGGCGCCGGCGCCCTGGCGCGAGGCTGAGCTGGAGTACCTTCGCAACGCCCTTGGCATCAAGGGCAACGGGCTGATCTGAGGAGTGACGCAATGAAGATGAACGCCGTGGTAGCAGGCGTTGGGATGACACGGTTCGGCAAGATGCTGGACCGCGGACTCAAGTCGATCGGCTCGGAAGCGGTGCGCAGTGCGATCAGCGACGCCGGCCTGACGAATGACGACATCGAGGCGGCGTTCGTGGGCAACGCCGCAGCCGGGCTGGTCACCGGCCAGGAGTGCATCCGGGGTCAGGTAGTCCTGCGTGCGGCCGGCATCGGCAAGATCCCGGTGATCAATGTGGAAAACGCCTGCGCGAGTGCCTCCACGGCATTCCACCAGGCTTCCGCGATGGTCAGCGCCGGCCTGTACGACGTTGTCCTCGCGGTTGGCGTCGAGAAGCTGTACCACGAAGACAAGCGCAAGAGTTTCTCGGCCTTCAGCGGCGCCGTGGATGTCGAGGCGATGGAAGAAATCATGGCGCGCCTCAAGGCGGGGGCGAAAGACGCCGCCCCCGGTTCCTCCGGGGAGGGCGCGGGCGAAAACCGGTCCATGTTCATGGACATCTACGCGGCGGCGGCGCGAAACCATATGAAGCGATACGGCACGACTGTCCAGCAGTTCGCCGGAGTCAGCGCCAAGAACTCGTTCCACGGGAGCCTGAACCCGCGGGCGCAATTCCGCGACGCGCTCTCGGTGGAAGACGTGCTGGCAGCGCCAATGATCGCGCCGCCGTTGACGCGCCCTATGTGTTCGCCCATCGGTGATGGCGCAGCCGCCGTAGTGGTCGTGAGCGAGAAGAAGGCGCGCGAACTGGGGCTCGTCAAGCCCGTGCGAGTCGCGGCGATTGCGCTTCACTCCGGATGGGACCATGCACCCGGCGAGGAAGGTGGCGCTGCGGAGCTCTGCGCGCAGGAGGCCTATGCCCAGGCAGGGCTCGGCCCCCAGGATCTCAGCGTGATCGAGCTGCACGACGCCTCGGCTCCTGCCGAGGTGATGGCGTACGAGTCGCTCGGCCTCTGTGCGAAGGGCGACGGCGGGAAGCTGATCGACACCGGCGCGACGCGGCTCGGCGGGCCGATCCCGGTGAACACGTCTGGTGGGCTGCTGCGCAAAGGCCATCCCGTCGGAGCCACCGGCATCGCCCAGATCGTGGAGCTTACCGAGCAGCTGCGCGGCGACAGCGGCCCTCGCCAGGTTGAAGGAGCGAAGGTTGGCCTCGCGCACAACGGCGGAGGGAACATCGGTTCCGATGCCGCGGCCATGTGCGTTTCGGTGCTGGTGAGATGAGCGATGACCGTGAGCCCTTAGCGAGGAGCAGCCTATGACCGCCCCGGCCACGACCCGCCCACTGACCATCCTCCGCGAGGGCACGGCGCCGTACCTTCGAGTCGACCCCGACGGGTTTCGCGCTCACATCCGCGATCACAAGCAGCGCGCGCTCAAGCCGCGCTTGATGACCGCGCGCGAAGCGGTCGAGCGCTTCGTTTCGGATGGCGATTACCTGACCTACGAATGCAACTACCTGATGCGCGGGCCAAACGAACTGGTGCACGAAGTGATCCGCCAGGAGAAAAAGGGCCTCTGGGCGGCGGGCAAATTCACCTACGTTGACGTGGCGCTGCTCGTGGACGCGGGGTGCGTCTCGCGGGCGGACTGCGGGTTCTTCCTCTCCTCGCCGCCGATTGAGCGTGCATTGAGGGAAGGCCGGCTGGAGGTTTTCGAGTACAGCAACGTCATCATGACGCTCCGTCTCCAGGCCGGCGCGATGGGCGTGCCCTTCCTGCCCGTGCGCTCGTTCGGCGGCACCGACGGGTTCGACCACTCGGGCGCCAAGCTCATCGTGGACCCCTACACCGGCGACCCCATCTCGATCATCCCGGCGCTCAACCCCGATGTGGCAATGATCCACGTCCACCAGGCCGATGTGTACGGCAATGCCCGGGTCTTCGGCACTGGAGTGTCCGACGTCGAGTCGGCGCTCGCTTCCAAGAAGGTGATCGTCTCGGCCGAGGAGATCGTCGACACGGCCGAGATCCGGCGGAACCCGGGGGCCACGACCATCCCGTATTACGCCGTCGATGCGGTGGTGCACTCGCCCTTTGGCAGCTATCCCGGCACCTGCCCGGGTTACTACGGGTCCGACCCGGAAGGTGTGTTCGAGATTTTCCGGGCGATCATGAGCGACCAGGTGCAGCCGTACCTCGAAAAGTGGGTGCGCCCGTTCGAGACCTTTGCCCAGATGCTCGAAACGCGCGCCGGAGCCGCGAAACTCGAGGCGATGAAGGCGCGTGAAACCGCGAAGGATGGGTACAGCGCATGACCAGGGCCGAAGCATTCTCCGAACGCGAAGTCGCCATGTGCACCGTCGCCCGGCTCGTTGAGAATGGCCGCACATACTGGGCCGCGGGCGGCGGGACACCGCTCTACGCAGTACTCCTCGGGCAGAAGCTCTACGCGCCGGACGCCCAGTACGTCACCGAGGACGGCGTGGTATCGCCCGAACCGCTGCTGCCGTTCGAACCGATGATGACCATGGTCGCCTCGCGGGCGGTACACCACGCGCTCTCGTGGGGCACGATGAACTCCGCCGGCCTGCACGCGCAACTGGGCCACATGGATTACGGCGTGTTGAACACCCTGCAGGTGGACCAGCACGGCAACATCAACTCCACGTTCCTCGGAGAGTACGGTGGGTCCGGGCGCCGCTTCGGAGGCCCCGGCGGCGCCGATACCATCGCCGCCTGCTGCTGGCGCACCATCCTGATCACGGACCAGGAGCGCCGGAAGTTCGTGAAGCAGGTCGACTTCATCTCCTCGCCGGGCTTCCTCGATGGCAGCCCGGGGGCGCGTGAGCGGGCCGGGCTCCCGCGAGACACCGGACCGTGGCGCGTGGTCACGCCCTGGGCGATGTATGACTACGAAGATCGCCGGCTTCGCCTTTGCGCGCGGGTACCGTGGGTCTCGGTTGAGGAGATCCTCGCGGAGTGCGAGTGGAAACCGCTCCTCGCGCCCCAAGTCCAGGTCCTCGAACCGCCCACTGAGGAAGAACTGCAGCTCCTCCGCACCGAACTCGATGTCCGCGGCCAGACGACTGACGCGGCCGGGAGCTGGATAACCTGGGACGGCGAGAAATACGTCAGGGCGTAGAGCCGGGACCGTGTTTCGGAGCTTAGAGGTGTTCCGTGAACCAGGCGACGGCCTCGGCCGCCGAGCGGCGCAGCGGCTCGCCGCCATAGATCTCGTAGTGGCGGATCCCCGGCAGGACGACGAGCCGCTTCGGCTCCGGCGCGGCCTCGTACAGCTCTTTGGAATCACGAGCAGGCGTCACGATGTCCAGTTCCGCCGCGATGAGCAGCAGCGGGCAGTCCACCAGGTCGCCGGCGGCACTGATCGGCCTGTGCTCCATCGTTGATTCCAGGAATTCCATCGAGATCGGCCGCGAGAGCCGCGGGTGCGTCTTGCGGGCTTCGCTGAAGAACGCGACGGTCTCGGGGTCGTTCAGGAGTTGGAGTGGATCGACGAGCGTTGGTTCGTTCGTGAGCACGCGCTTTGCCCGCTCGGCCTCGATCATCGCCCGGAGCGGCGCGGTTTCTTCGGCGGGGCGCTCGCGCATCCGCCTCCCTCCGTCGGCGAAGCCCACCTGTGCTGTGACACAGCGGACGCGCGGGTCCTCGGC
>CAYTBM010000028.1:6715-18454 GCA_964436025.1 uncultured Anaerolineaceae bacterium | reverse complement strand
CCCATCTGGGCGCTCGCCGCGCCGAGCGTGAGCCAGTTTTGGCGGGGGGACGCACTGGTCACGTTCCAAACCTCTGCAAAGTTGCGCAATTGTAGCAGGCACGCGTTGCTTCCGGTGCACGCTGCTGCACTGGTCGTCAGTCCTCGAACGACGGCGGTTCGTCGAGGGCTTCGCGTACTTCCAGGTCCGGGCTGACTGGCGGCCCGAGTTTCGGCGCGCTGAACGGTGGCATGTACTCGCCGCCGCGATGGCGGTACGGGTTGCGCTTCAGTTCGTGCGCGCGGAGCACCGACAGGTCTCCGAATTTGTCGCGCAGCGTTTCCACTGCGCCTTGCAGGCGGTCCGCTTCGAGCGTCTCGCCGAGGCGGAGCTGGCGCGCGCGCTCGACGATGTTGTGAACGCCGAGGCCGATCAGTCGCACCGGCCGCCGTTCGTTCTCGTCCCACGCTTTCTCGAACAGCGCCGCGCCGTGCGCGTAAATGTCGTCCGCGAGGTCGACGGCTACTTTCGGCGTGAAGGAACGGGAGAGCGTCTCGAAGGGCGGGAAACGCAACCGCAGGCTGACGGTGCGCGCCGCCTTCCCCGTGGTTGAGAGCTCTTTGGAGATGCGCTCGGCCTGCGAACGGAGCACCGCGCGCAGCCGATCGCCGTCCGGTTCGTCGTTATCGAAGGTGATGTCCCGGGAGATGGACTTCGCGTCGCCGCGCTGGGCAACGACGGGGGCATCGAAGACACCGAGCGCCCGCTGGCGAAGCTCCGCGCCGTGCTTCCCGAACTTGGCCACGAGCGCGGCCTCCGGTGTGTTGGCGATGTCGCCAATGGAGTGGATGCCGAGCGATCCCAGCGCCTCCGCGGTCTTGCGGCCGACCATCGGCAGCTCGCGGATCGGCCGGGGCGCGAAGAATGCGGCCTCAGTCCCTGCTTCCACCACCACCAGCCCGTTTGGTTTGCCGGCATCGCTCGCGACCTTCGAGACCAGCTTGTTCACGGAGACGCCGATCGAAGCCGTGATGCCTATCTCGTCCTTGACGCGCTGTTTGATTTTAGACGCGATGTCCGCGGGCGAGCCGAAGAGGTGCTCGGTCCCGGCAACGTCCATGTAGGCTTCGTCGGCGCCCGCGGGTTCCACCAGCGGCGAGAAGTCCCGCAGGATCGCGTGGAACTGCTTCGAAGCCACGCTGTAGTAGCGGTAGTCCGAGGCGAGGAATGTGGCCTGTGGGCAGAGCCGCCGGGCCTGACTGACGGGCATGGCGGAACGCACGCCGAACTTCCTCGCCTCGTAGCTCGCGGTGTTCACCACACCGCGATTACCGAGCCCGCCCGCAACCACGACTGGCTTCCCACGCAACTCCGGCCTGCGCAACAGTTCCATCGACACGTAAAAGGCGTCGAGGTCGACGTGCAGAACCGTGGCGCGATCGCTCATATGTTCGGATTGTACGCGACGCCGGCTTGCAATCCCCAGCGCCGCGCGGCAGGACACCCCCTGAAGCGGGGCTGCGCCGGCCGTTGCCTGTGCTACGCTGGGTGCCTGCTTTATGTACCGGCCTCTTGACCACCCGCTGATGCACCGCCTGCGGGAGCAGGTGCTTTACTCCGCTGGGCCAATCGGCTCGACGCTGCTGTCATTCAATCTGGGCCCGGAGGCCTACGTTTCGGCTGACGGCGAAGCGCACGACGGCTGCCCGGAATGGTTGAACGTCTCAAACCCGGCCGTCCTCGAAAAGATCTACTCCTCCTTCTACGAGGTCGGAGTCGACGCCGTGGACTCCTGTTCGTTCGGCGCGAATCCCGTGGTGCTCGCTGAGTTCGACCTCGCGGACCGGACCAGGGAACTGAACCGCCTCGCCGCGCAGGTTATCGGCCGCGTCCGCGACCGCTTTTCGACGCCCGAACACCCGCGCTACGCCTTCGGGACCATGGGCCCCGGGACCAAGCTCCCGAGCCTCGGCCACATCGCCTGGGACGAGCTCGTCGCCGGCTCTCGCGAGCAGGCCATCGGCCTCATCGAGGGCGGGATCGACGTGCTGAAGGTAGAGACCTGCCAGGACCTGCTCCAGACCAAGGCGTACCTCGCCGGCTGCGAAGCTGCCTTCGAAGCCACCGGCAAGCGCATCCCCGTCATCGCCAGCGTCACCATCGAAACCACGGGCACGATGCTGCTCGGGTCGGACATCGCCTGCGCCCTGACCACCCTCGAACCACTCGACATCGTCGACATCATCGGGATCAACTGCGCGACCGGCCCGGATCAAATGATCGAGCACGCGCGCTATCTGGCCGAACATTCACGCCGGCCGGTCTTTATCGGACCGAACGCCGGGCTGCCGGAAGTCATCGACGGACAAGCCTGCTACACGCTGACGCCTGAACAGTTCGCGAAGCACCAGCACACGTTCGTGAACGAGTTCGGCACGAACATCGTCGCTGGCTGCTGCGGCACCACTCCGGCGATGTTTCAGGCGGCGATCGAAGCAATAGGACGGCGTGCGCCGGAGTCGCGGCCGCCCCGGTCCGAGTTCCTTCGCGGCGAACGGGCCGCCTACGAAGCGAACGTTTCCTCGATCTACCAGAGCGTGCCAATCGAACAGGACATCTCGTTCCTCGTCATCGGGGAGCGCACGAATGCCACCGGCTCGCGCGCATTCCGCGACCTGCTCCTCGCGGAAGATCTCGACGGCATCGTCGCCGTCGCCCGTGAACAGGCCGCCGAGGGCGCCCACGTCATCGACGTCATGGTCGATTACGTGGGACGCGACGGCGTCGCGGACATGGAGCGCGTGGCCTCGGCGCTGCGCACGCAGAGCACCCTGCCGCTGGTCTTCGACAGCACCGAGCCGCCAGTCATCGAGACCGCGCTGAAGCTGTACGCGGGCAAGGCGATCGTGAACTCCATCAACCTCGAAGACGGCGAGCGCAAGATTCGCCGCGTGCTGCCGCTGATCAAGCGCCACGGCGCCGCGGCCATCGCCCTCACTATCGATGAAGAGGGCCAGGCCCGGACCACGGAATGGAAGCTCCGCGTCGCCCGCCGCATCTATGACCTCGCGGTCAACGAATACGGGATGGAACCCGGCGATCTGCTGTTCGACTTCCTCACTTTCCCGCTCTCCGGCGGCCAGGAAGACCTGCGCAAAGACGCGATGGAGACGTTCAACGCCATCAAGCAGATGAAGGCTGAGTACCCGGGAGTCCATACCACGCTTGGGGTGTCGAACTGCTCCTTCGGCCTGAAGCCGGCGGCGCGGCGGGTGCTCAACTCCGTCTTCCTCTTCGAGGCAGTGGACCACGGGCTGGATTCGGCAATCGTCAACGCAAAGCAGATCGTGCCGCTCAACCGCATCCCGGAAGAACAGCTCAACACCGCGCGAGACCTGATCTACGACCGGCGTGCCGAGGGCTATGACCCGCTCACCCACTTCATCTCGCTCTTCGAAAACGTCACCGAAGCCAAAGAGAACAAGGTTGACCGCTCGAAACTCCCGGTGGAGCAGCGCCTGCAGCAGCGCATCATCGACGGCGACCGCCGCGGGCTGGAGGACGACCTCGAGGAGGCGCTCGGCCACTTCGATGCCATCACGATCATCAACGAGCACTTGCTCGATGGCATGCGCGTGGTGGGCGAATTGTTCGGCGCGGGAAAGATGCAACTTCCGTTCGTCCTGCAGTCCGCCGAGACGATGAAGCAGTCCGTCGCCTACCTCGAGCCGTACATGGAAAAGGTCGAGGGCTCGACCAAGGGCAAAGTCGTGCTTGCGACGGTACGCGGTGACGTGCACGACATCGGCAAGAACCTCGTCGACATCATCCTCAGCAACAACGGCTACACGACCTACAACATCGGCATCAAGCAGCCCATTCAGAACATCATCGAGAAGGCGCAGGAAGTTGGGGCCGATGCTATCGGGCTCTCCGGCCTTCTCGTGAAGAGCACCGTCGTCATGCGCGAGGACCTGGAGGAGCTAAACAGCCGCGAACTCTTCCACTACCCGGTCATTCTTGGTGGGGCGGCGCTCACGCGGCGCTACGTCGAGGACGACTTGCGGCGGCTGTACAAGGGGACGGTCTACTACGCGCAGGACGCCTTCGAAGGGCTCGCCACGCTGGACAAGGTCGTCCCCGCCGCGCGCGAAGGTCGCCCGCTGCCCGTTCTCACGCGCGGCGGCGCCGAAGTGACCGCGCCCTCGGTCTATGACCCGGTGCAGGTGACCGTGCCCGGCACGGACACCTCGAACCTCGACGAGTACGTGCGCACGGAAATCGCGCGGAACGTGCCAGTCCCCACCCCCCCGTTCTGGGGCAGCCGGATCGTCCGGGGAATCCCCCTCCGCGACATTTACCCGTGGATCAACGAAGTCCAGCTCTTCCGCGGCCAGTGGCAATACCATCGCAATGACCGTTCCGAGGAGGAGTACGACGCTTTCGTCGATGCGGAGGTGCGGCCCGTCTTTCGGCGCTGGGCCGAACGCGCTATTTCGGACCAGTTGCTCACGCCGCAAGTCGTGTACGGCTACTTCCCCTGCCTCGCCGACAAGAACGAGCTCATCTGCTGGCCGGACGTCAAAGACGGCAGGCCATTTGGCGAGCCGGTCCGCCTGAAGTACCCGCGGCAGTCCACGGGAGCGCGCAAGTGCATTGCCGACTTCTTCCGTTCGGTGGAGGAGGCGGCCGCCGGCGGCCCTCCATTCGACGTGGTGGCGATGACGCTCGTGACCATGGGGTCGAAAGCGAGTGAGTTCGCCCAGCAGCTGTTCGATTCCAACGAGTACCGGGATTACCTGCACTGGCATGGCTTTTCGGTAGAGAGCGCCGAGGCGCTGGCGGAGATGTGGCACCGGCGCGTGCGCGAAGAGCTCGGCATCGCCGGGCACGATTCGCCGAATATGAAAGAACTGTTCCAGGCGCATTACCAGGGCGCGCGCTACTCGTTCGGCTATCCCGCCTGCCCCGACCTGGAGGAGCAAGCGAAGATGCGAGTCCTGCTCGATCCGGAGCGCATCGGCGTCGACCTGAGCGAGACGTTCCAGTGGCACCCCGAGCAGACGACGGCGGCCGTGGTGGCCCACCACCCCGAGGCCCGCTATTTCGTCGTCAAATAGCAGCGCCCCACTACCGGCGGAGGGCTGGCCGGGCGCGCATCGCAAGGCCGGCGGGGATCCGCAACCGCTAAGGAAGCCTCGCGGACAGCCGGCGCGCTTGCCAGGCGGCCTGGGCGGCGGTAAGAAGGACCGCATGCCGCTTCCCTCGCCAGGCGTTGCCTCCACAGAGCGGCCGCCCGGGTGGCCGGCGTTCAGCACGGACGAGATGCTCGACGTCATTCGCGATGGCTACCGGCCGCGCTGGAAGAAAGCGATCGTCGAATGCGAGGGCAAGGCTTTCCGGACCCTCGTGAGTCCAGCGGGGCGGCCGCTTAACGGCCTGTGGCAATTCCCGCTGTTCCTCGAGCCGGTCGAAGCTTCCACGCGCCCCACCCCAGTGCCGTACCTCGACTCCGTCTGCCTGAAGACGACCGCCGCCGGCGAAACCCTGCCCGCGCCGTTCAGCCCAGCTCCCTTCATTGACTGGAGTGCGGTCCCAGGGACATGGGACGAATACCTCCAGCGCCGTGAGCACGCGGCCGGCACCGACGGATTCGCCACCCTCCGGCGGAAAGAGCGCGCGCTTGCCCGGGACCACGGAGACGTGGAAGTCTGCTTCAACGACCGCGATCCCGCGGTGTTCGATGTACTGACCGCGTGGAAGTCGGCGCAGTACCGGCGGACCGGGCTCGTCGATCTGTTCGCAAGCCCGCGAAACCGCGCGTTTTACCGAGAAATGGCGTCGCGCGGCCTGCTCGAGCTCGCCAGCCTGCGGGCCGGCGGGAGGCTCGTCGCGGCCCACGCCGGCAGCCGCATCGGCGGCCGCTTTCTCTACCGCCTGCCGGCTTTTGACCTTGCCGCCGGCCGCTACTCGCCGGGCGCGTTGCTGACGTACCACCTGGTGCGGCGCAGCTTCGAATCCGGCGACCGGGAGTTCGACTTCCTGCTTGGCGGTGAGGCGTACAAGTTCACCTACGCCACGCACGTCCGCTGGGTCGGGCCACTCGGCAATGAACCGCTCAGCTGGAGGACGGCTCGGACGGCGCGCAGCCTTGCCGGTCGAGCGGCGCGCGGCACGTGGTGGCGCCAAGGACTTGCGGCCGCCACCGCACGCCTTCGGACGAGGCATCCCCGTGGCCGGCGGTAGGCCTGCAGTCCTCCTTCCGGGAGGGCTCGAAGTCAGCCGGGCGCTGGGAGGGCGCGGCGTGGAGGTTATCGCCGTGGCCCAGGGCTCGACCGCGGCATTCAAAGCGAGCCGTGACGTGGCAAGCGTGCTCAACGCGCCGGCAGCCTGGGACAGGCGGCTCGACGACTGGTGCGCCGCGAACCCGTTCCCGGAAGCCGCCGTCATCCTGCCGGGAAACGACGACGCGGTCTGGTGGCTGGGCGAACGCGGAATCGGCGAGTCTGCCGATCAGTCCGTCACGAAGGAGCTGCTCGTGAAGTCGCGGCTGTACGAGCGCTGCCTCGCTGCCGGCGTAGCTGCGCCGCGTACCTGGCTGGCCGAGCCTGGCCTGCCGCTTCCCGGCGGTCCGTTCCCGATGGTGGTCAAGCCCCAGACGCGCGTTGGCATAGAGCACTGGCTTCGTGGGCGGCTTGTGCGAAGCCCCTCCGAGTTGGCCCGCGCGGTCGAATGGTTCAGGCGCGAAGTGCGCTACCAGCCGCGCGTGCTGGAGACCGAGCCGCTGCTGGCCCATCCGCTCGTCCAGGAATACGCGGTGCGCCCGCGGCACGAGGTTTATCACGTCGGGGGCTACCGCAGCCGAGCCGGCGAGATCGTGATGGCGGCCCACCGCAAGCTCTTGCAGTACCCGTTGCGGTTCGGCAGCGGGCTCTGTTTCGAATCCGCCGAGGTAGACCGAGGGCTTTCCACGGACCTCGAGCGATTGCTCGCCGCGGTTGGGTTCCACGGCATTTTCGAAGCCGAGTTTGTCGAGCGCGACGGGCGGCAGCTCCTCATCGACCTCAACCCGCGGAGCTACAACGGCATCTCCCTCGAGGTCGCGCGCGGGTTCAACCTCCCCTGGTACCTCTACCTCGACGCGGTGGGCGAACGCGAACTGCTTAGCCGGGAGCTGGCGCGTGCCCGGGACCTCGACCCGCCGCGTCTGGTTTGGCGAGACAGCGTGCGGTTCTGGACGATGGTCGCGGGCCAGGCCCTGAGCGGCGGTCTATCCCCGCGAGAGGCCGCGGGCTGGGCGCGCTGGTCGCTTCGCCACCGCGGCCGCATCGTCGACCCGCATTTCGCACGCGGCCACATCGGAGTGGGCCTCGTTATGCTCGGGCAGCATCTCGGTTCCGCGGTCCGCGAGCCTCGGGCGTTCCTGGGGACCTACGTGCGCCACGGGCTGGACCGGTAACCCGCGCCCTCTTCCGGGTCGCCGTCCCACCGCTCGGTCTCTTCATCCGTAGCGCCGTCAGGTTCGTCGCCGCGGCGCCTGCGTCTCCGCGGGCGAGTTTGCGTGGCTTGACCAGCGAAGAGTGAGAGCAGCGCCGGCGGGAATGCTTCGCCTCGCGGCCCCTCCGCCGGCGCAGGACTGACGGCCCCTCGCCAGCGCAAGACGGCGAGCAACAGGGCGGCCGTCGCCCGTTCGAGGACGGTCTGCTGACCAGCCGACGCTTCCACCCCCGCGGCGACGAGGTTCTGCACGGCCTGGAGGATGGCGGCCGCCTCCGCCTGCGATGGCGGGGGTGTCCCGGCGGAGCTGCGAGGCTCCAGCAGGAGGCGCACCACGGCGTCGGCGAGCACGCTGGCCGGTGTCTGAGGCTCGGTCGGCGCGGTTCCCGGAAGGCCACGCGCAAGGCCGGCCAGCACGACGCGCAGGACGTCCAGTGCGGCCCCGGGAGATGCGCCGCGGGGGAGTTCGGTCAGCGCGCGGAGCGCCGCGACGACCTCGGACGGCGACGGAAAGGGGCGAAGCGGTTGTCCCGCTGGGCCGTCCTTCGTCCACACGGCCGCCCGGGCTTCCGGAGAGATGTGGACCTCGTCGCCGGCGACTTGCGTAGCCGGCGCCGTCGCGCGATGCCCCGATCGAGTCGGCGCCGTGCGCCCGCTCAGTTCGGCCACCATCGCGGCGCGGCGGGCAAGGAATTCCCGCGAAACCTGGTCTTCGAAGTCGTTCTCGATGCGCATATCGTCCGCTGTGGGTTTCGGCACGCCGGCGCGATTGCTGGAGCCGCGGCCACCCGGGCGCAACGCGATTGTCCATTGGCGCCAAACAGGCAGGTTCGGCAGACTTCGCGCTCATGCGAAAACCCCTTACGCTCGCGGCGGCGCTTATCCTCGTGATGCTCGGCGCCTCTTTCGGCTCCCTGGACGCCCGCGCGGGCGATGGCGGCGTCGTGACGGGCCAGTCCGTCATCGGCGCCGACGACCGCATACGCATCCGCGACACGACGGCGTTCCCCTTCAGCACCATCGCCTACCTTGAACTGGAGGACGAGGACGGCTTCGTCATCGCCTCCTGCACGGGCACATTCATCGGCCCTGACGCTCTGCTCACGGCGGGCCACTGCCTCTGGGACGCTGACGCCGGCGACTGGAGTTCGTTCAACATCCGCGTGATCCCGGGCAAGGACGGCAGTTACGAACCGTTCGGTTACGACTACGCCGCTGACTGGTGGGTTCCGGACGCCTACACGGAGACCGGCTCGAGCGATTGGGACTGGGGCGTGATCAAGATGCCCGACGACAGCCTGTCGTTCTACACAGGGTGGCTTTCGGTGTCGGTCTTGAGCACGAATGCCCTGGAGGACCCGCTCTTCCAGCCGGTGATTGTCGGCTACCCGGGCGACAAGCCGGAAGGCACGATGTGGGGTCTCATCCGGCCGGCGTTCCTCACGGTGGCGGAATTCACGCTCTACTACGACATCGATACGGCCCCGGGCCAAAGCGGGTCGGCCATCTGGTCAGCGCAGGAAGGCCCGTACCTCGGCAAGATCGTCGGCATCCATTCGCAGGGTGGCAGCGTGAACAGCGGCTCGCGCATCGACCAGGAACTGCTGGACGACATCCTCCAGGGCTGCGACGTGATGGGCTGCACGATTGCCGTGGACGATGTCACGGAGCCCGAACCGCAGCCGGAACCAGAACCGTCGTTGCCCTTCAAGAGTTACTCGGTCGCGGTCAGCCGCGACTGATTGTTCCCGCTGGTTGCGGTCTGACAAACTATCGCATGGCTCGCGGCGCACTCGCCCATCGTGACTTCCGGCTGCTGCTCATCGGTTCCGGCGTGGTGAGCTTCGTCATGCCCATGCAGTTCATCACCCAGGTCTTCTGGGTGCAGGACACCTACCCGGACCACGAGGTGCTGTTCGTCGGCCTCCTCGGTGCCAGCCGCGGCGGCGCGATGCTGCTGTTCAGCCTTATCGGCGGCGCTTTCGCCGACCGCTTCGAACGCCGCAAGGTCCTCCTCGCCTGCGAATGCGCTGCTCTCTCGATAAACGCCCTGATCGCGCTCCTCATGATCATGGAGCCCCTTGGCAGCGCGACGATCGTCCTGCTGCTCGTGCTGACCTTCGCCGCCTCCGGCAACATGGCCATCGACATACCGACGCGGACCGCCAGCACACCGGCTGTTGTGGGAATGGAGGAGCTCGCCAGTGCAATCACCCTCCAGATGGTGGCCCAGCAGCTCACCTTCCCGCTCGCGCTGCCGCTGGTCGGCTTCCTGAACAGCAACCTCGAGGGCGGCCACGTCTACGCGCTGACGCTGCTCGCCTGGTTGGTCATCCTCCCGATGATCGCCGCGCTCCGCTACCGCAGCGTGGGCTCGGCGGACCGCCGCGAAGGGATGCTTGGCAACATTCGGTCGGGGCTCTCCTACGCGCGGTCTGACGCCACGATCTTCGCCGTCATCGCGGCGGTGTTCGCGATGCAGTGCATCGGCATGCCGGGGCCGGGCACGCTCGGGCCTATCTGGATGCGCGAGATCCTCGGGCTCTCGAAGGCGCAGTTCGGCTTCATGGCTATGACCTGGGGCATCGGCACCTTCATTGCGTCGTTCTTCTTCGCCTTCCGAAGGACCTACGCGACCCGCGGCCTGACGCTCTGCCTGACGACTATCGGCTTCGGCATCTGCGCGGTCGGCTTTGCTCATTCGCGGTTCGTGCCGCTCACCGCGCTCGTGAACATGGGCCTCGGGTTCTGCCTGGTGGGCACCATGGTCACGGCCACGACGCTGGTCCAGCAGACGGTGAAGGACGAAATGCGCGGGCGCGTCCTCGGGTTGTTCCCGCTGGCCATGGGCGGCTCGATGCTGATGTCAGCCCCGGTGAGCGCCTTCGGCCAGACGTTTGGCCTGCCCGTCACGTTCGCGGTGCTGGCCTGGCTCACGTTGCTGGCGACGAGCGGCGTGGTGCTTCGGCAACCGTCGCTGCGGCGCATCGGGCGCGGGATGGGAGTGGCGCCGGTGCCTGTGGCTGCCGGCATCGAATAGGCCGTCAAGAAACGCTTGACGAAACCTCCCACGCCTCGTACCGTCAGGCACACCCTGACGGAGGCCCTCTCATGCCCGCCACGCTCAACTGTTCTTTCTGCCTCAAAAGCTCCAACGAGGTCGCGAAGCTGATCGCCGGGCCCGCCGGCGTGCACATCTGCGATGCGTGCGTCGAGTTGTGTAACCGCGTACTTGCGGACCACGAGCACAGGCCCCCTTTCTCGACTGGGGCCGCCTGAGCGACGACGAAGTGCTCGGGTTGCTGGCCCCGCACGCCGCCCGAATCCACGCCGCCGAAGCGGCCGTCGCCGGTCACGTTGGCGTCCTTCGCCGGCGCGGAGTGAGCTGGGCGCGTATCGGCGCGGCGCTGGGCGTTAGCAAACAGGCCGCCTGGGAGCGCTTCGCGGCCGAGGAATAGCCCCTGGGGAACCAACGCGCGCCGCGCGGTGTACAACTCGCGGATGGCCCCGGATTGGGACGATTCCGCGCTGGTGACGGCGAGCCTTGGCGGTGAAGCGCGCGCCTTCGCGTCGCTGGTCGAGCGCTACCAGGAGGTGGCGTTTCGGGCGGCCTACCTGATCACGCGTGACGCGGGCGCCGCCGAGGAGGTGGCACAGGATGGCTTTGTGCGCGCGCACCGGTCGCTGGCCACGTACCGCCGCGAGGAGCCGTTCCGCCCCTGGCTGCTTCGAATCGTCACGAACCTCGCGCTGAACCAGGTGCGCGGCGCCGGCAGGCGCCGGCGGCTCGCCGAACGCTTCGGACTCCAGCGCCCGCCCGAGACTGAGCCGGCGGCGGAGCATGCCGCACTGCTCGATGAGCGCCAGCGCCAGCTCTGGGCCGCCATCCGGACACTGCCCGAGGATGACCGTGTCGTGCTCTATCTGCGCTACTTCCTCGAACTGCCCGAGCGCGAAATCGGCGCTGTCATCGGCAAGGCGCCGGGCACAGTGAAGTCCCGGCTGAGCCGGTCCGGCGGCAGGCTGCGCGGCGTGATCGAACGGGACTTCCCCGCGTTGCTGCCGGGTGGAGGAGGCGGAAATGACTGACCATCGCTGGGAAGTTGCGCTCCTCGAAGAACTCGGCCCGGCGCTGGCGTACCCACCCACGCCGGATCTTGCCGGCCGTGTGCTGGCCTCGGTTGAACGCCCGGCTCCGCGCCACCCCGGGACAAAGAAGTGGCGCGCCGCCGGCCTGGCGCTCTCGGCGCTGGTCCTCGTGGC
>CAYTBM010000028.1:0-6615 GCA_964436025.1 uncultured Anaerolineaceae bacterium | reverse complement strand
CTGCCGAGCCCTCAGCCGCTGGCGCGCTACGGCGAACGCGTCAGCCGCCGCGACGCCGTGACCCTGGCCGGGTTCGAACCACGGCTGCCCGCGTCCCTGGGAGAGCCGCGCGGCTTCTACGTCCTCCTCGATGGCCCAACGGTGATTGTCGCGGACTATGAAAAAGTCCAGGTCTGGGAGTTCCCGCTCGGCACTGCGCTGATCGGGAAAATGATCGGCGTCGATGGCGGCGCGGTCGTTTCCACTGTCAGGGTGAACGGCGCCGATGGCTACTGGATCAGTGGCGGCAAGCGCGTCGTTGCTGTGCTCGATCCGCAGGGCACGCCCATTGCGCGGACGCAGCGCACGACCGGCGCGAACGCCCTCGTTTGGGCCGCGGGCGGGTTGTACCGGCGGATCGAGGGCGCGGAGACGCTGGAGGATGCGCTGCGCATCGCCGCCGAGATGCCGTAGGGAACCGGTGCGCGCCGAACGGTGTACCTCATTCGAATCCTCGGAGGGATGCCATGTCCGCCTTCGCCCACACCCGCCTCATGATCCTTGCCACGAGCTTCGCGGCCGTCGTTGGAGCCAACCTGCTGGCCCCCGGAGAAACGTCCGCCGGCGGCGGAGGCTGTCACGGCCAACCTCCGACAGAAGCTGCCGGAAACGCCGTGACGATGACCGATTCCTGCTTCTCACCGACCGTCCTCCACGCGGATGCAGGTTCCACCGTGTCTTTTACGAACGCTAGCGCTCAGCCGCACAGCGTCACCGGCGCTTCCCTCGAGTGGGGCAAGTTCGATCAGATCGCGGGAGGCCAGGCGATCACCGCCACTTTCGACAAGCCCGGGACTTACGCCTACTACTGCGCCATCCACATGGGCATGATCGGCGCGGTGGTGGTTGGCGACGGCTGGCGTGGAGCCCCCGGCCTTGCGCCCGTTGTGAAGGCCGCGAGCGTGTCCGTTGCCCCACAAGCCACCGCCGCGCCAGCCGCGCTGACTCCGGACCCGAACCTCACCGCAGGTGACGATTCCCCGCAACGAGACATCCTGTTTGCCGGTGGTCTCGGCGTGCTGGTTGGTGCCGTTGCGGCCGCCGCGGGCGCCGCTGCGCGGTCATTCAAGCGCTGATGCCCATTCCATACGCTGGCGTACACACGCGAATTACACGGACGTGTATGATTCGCTCTCGATGCAGCGCCTCCAACCCGGCATGGCGGTCTTTGGTATTCGGGGCCGCCGCGTTGGCAAAGTCGGCACGATCTACGACGACTGCTTCGAAGTGGTACGCGAAAAGCCGGACGGCGGGCCGATCTGCCTGACGCCCGAATCAATCTTCACCGTGGAAGCGCGCGACGTGACGCTCGTCTGCGAGAAAACTGACGTTGAGCGCTATCGCTGCCCCCAGCACACGCCGGCCTAGCCGCGGTTCACCACGCCGCTGACCCGCGTCGGCGTCACGCGGATGACCACCCGTCCCTGCTGCCGAAGAGTCGCCTCGTAGCCCTCGGGAGGCTGCCAGTCCGGCTGGTTGCGCATCGCGCGGTTAATGGCGATGTGGTCCGGGACAATATCGCCATCGATGACCGTCGCCGTGCCTTCGACGCTTACGTAGCGGTACGGCGCCCCCTCGTCGAGCACGGTCACGGCGACCCGTGGGTCTCGCTTCAGGGTCTTCGCCTTGAGCCGGTCGGCGGTGGTGCTGAACAGCAACTCGTCTCCGTCGAGCGCGTAGAAGATGAGCGAAGTGGCCGGCGTCCCGTCCTTCCGAAGCGAAGTGACGATGGCCGACTTCATGGAACGGACAAATGCATCGTGTTCCGGCTTACCGATCATGATTGGCCTCCCTGAGTGGCGGTTTCTTCGAGGAATGCGCCGACGATGCGGTTGAACTCGGCCGCGCGTTCGAAATACACCGAATGCCCGGCTGCGGGGACGCTCTTGAACCGCCCGTTGGGGAGAGCGCCGGCCATGATTCGGACGGTTTCGGGCGGGATGACGATGTCCTCCTCGCCGGCGATGCAGAGCACAGGCATCGTCAGCGCCGCGAGCGCTTCCACTGGCCGCGTGCGCATTTCGCCGAGCTGGCGCCGCAGCGCATCCTTGTCCAGGGTCGATGCCAGGTCGTTGATCTGCCAGTAGAGGTGGTGCAGCGCGGGCTGCTCGGCCGCCATCCGTTCGCCGCCCGCCGGGTGGATGTGGCGTTCGAACAGGCCCGCTTCCCGGCTCCGAGGCTGGGCCGCCCAGATGGCCCGGAAGTCAGGGTGTGCGAGCGTCCCGGTGGTGTCGCACATGACCAGCGCGGTCACCCGCTCCGGGTGGCGCAACGCCCACTCGAGACAAGTCCAGCCGCCCATCGACTGTGCCACGAGGCGCACCTGGCGGATGCCCAGGTGGTCGAAGAGCGCATCGAGGTCATCGGCGAAGGCGAGCGCGCCGGCCCCGCCGGGCTCTTCGGTCGACGGCGCGAAACCACGGTGCGCGAAGACCGTGCAGCGGTAGCGGCTGGCGAAATACGGCGCCTGCTGCCACCAGCTCATGTGATTCCCGCCCAGGCCGTGCGCGAAGACGAGGTCATCACCTTCGCCGATCGTTTCGTAGTAGAGCCGTGCGGACGGGACATCGAGCCAGGGCATGGGCGGAGTCTACGCTTCGTGCCTTTCCGCGAAATTCATGGCCTCTATGGCTCAAATCAGCCGTGGTGTAAGCTCCGGCACTTCCGATAGCAAACGCGCGAGGTACTGCCGCTTGGAACCCTGGATCGTCTCGAGCAAGCCAAGTGAGCGGTATCCGCTCTGGACTCGTGCCAACGTGGGCGAAGTCTTCCCCGACCCGGTGGCCCCGCTCACCTTCAGCCTCTTCATGCGCGACCACACCGAGCAGGCTTGGCGCGACGCCCTCGTGCGCATGGGCGCCTTCACGCAGGAAGAATTCGCTCCGGACAACATGGAGACCCTCGGCGTCTTCGGCGGCTACTGCTACCTCAACGCCTCGGTGACCCGCATTCTCGGCGAGCGCGGGCCTGGCCTGACGGCGCAGATGATGGACGACCTCTTTTTCGGCGCGCAGCCGGGCATCCCGCCCTACGAGGTGGCGCCCGGTGACCAGAACGAAGAGCGCACCGCCGCCATCGGCGCCACATTCCAGTGGGCGCTCACGGCCGACAAACTGGACGTGCCAGCGGACTCCGAGAAGCTGGTCGACACCATCCGCGCCTCCCGCCCGGACCTGGAGGCGATGTCGAACCAGGAGCTGTGGGAGTTCGCGAAGAACCTCTACATCACCTACCTGGGGCGGTTTTTCTCCGAGCACATCTTCATCACCTTCCTGGCGACCGTGCCGGTCGGTGCGCTGAGCCAGATCTGCGCCGCCGTCGGCCGCGCGGGCGACGAGATGAAGCTGATCTCCGGCGTCGGCGACGTCGAATCGGCGGCGCCTTCGATGGCGATGTGGAAGCTCGGCCGGCTGGTGGCCGCGGACCCGGTCTTGTCGGCGCAATTCGGCAAGGGCGTGGACGGACTGCTGGACCGGCTGAGAGCCGCCGGCGCATCCGGCTCGGCTTTCCTTGGCGAATTCAAGCAGTTCATCAAGGACTTTGGCGCGCGCGGACCGAACGAGTGGGAGCCGATGTACAACACCTGGGAGACGCGACCGGAACTTGCGCTCGCCGCGATCGATCGGATGCGGCTCGCCCCGCCGGAGGCCGACCCTTCGCTTCGCAACAAGGCCATGGCCGAGGAACGCGAACGGGTCACGAAGGAAATCAGCGACATGCTGGCCGGGGATCCCGCGACCCAGGCCATGTTCCAGGCCGCCGCCCGCGCCGCCATCCTCTTCCAGGCCGGCCGCGAACGCACGAAGACGAACAACGTCAAGCTGATCCAGGAAGCGCGCATGGCGATGCACCTGCTGGGCAAGCGGCTGGCAGAGCAGGGCCTTGCCGACAACGTGAACGACTTCGGCCTGGTCCTCGCGAGTGAAATGGACGACTGGATCGAGGACCCACGACCGTTCCGCGCTGAAATCGCCCGCCGGCGGGACCTCATGGCGGCCTACGCGAACCTGCAGGAACCGTTCGTCTTCTGGGGCAGGATCACCGAGCCGGCCACCTGGCCGGCGCGCGGTGCAACCGAAGTAGAGGCCGTGAAGGCAGGCGACGTGCTCCAGGGCTTCCCCGGTTGCCCCGGCTCGGTCACCGGTGTCGCCCGCGTCGTCCTCGATCCCATCGACCCGACCGCGCTTGAGCCGGGCGACATCCTGGTCGCGCCCATCACCGACCCGTCCTGGACGCCGCTCTTCGTCTCGGCTGGCGGCGTTGTCGTGGATGTCGGCGCCGCCCAGAGCCACGCCATGATCGTCAGCCGCGAACTCGGCATTCCCTGCGTGCCTTCGGTAACGAGCGCTACCCGGCGGATCCCGAATGGCGCCACCGTCACCGTGAACGGCGACGCCGGCACTGTCACCATTGTTTCGTTGCCGTGATGTCTCAGTCTGAATTGCCCGCTGTCCACGCATTCGAAGACCCGCTCCCGGCCGGCATCGAACCGCCGAAGCTCCTCGGCGGGAAAGCCGCAGGGCTTGCCGTGATGACGCGCGACCTTGGCCTGCCGGTGCCGCCGGGGTTCGTGGTGACCACCCGCGTCTGCAACGAGTTCCTGGCGCGCGGCTGGGACGAGGGACTCGACGATCAGATTCGCGAACATCTCGAACGGCTCGGCAGGCAAACGGGACGGCGCTTCGGTGACCCGGCGAACCCGCTGCTCGTGAGCGTCCGCTCCGGCGCGCCGGTGTCGATGCCCGGGATGATGGACACCCTGCTGAACGTGGGCATGACGCCGGAAATCCGCGAACACCTCGCCCGCGAGTCCGGCAACCGGGTGTTCGCCGCCGACACCTGGCTGCGCTTCAACCGCATGTACGCCGAGATCGTGCTCGGCATCGAGCATGAAACCGCGCTCAAGGCCGCCAGAAACGATGGCAGCGAAACTGGCATCCTCGCGGCAGCTGAGCGGGTCAGGGACCTCGCCCGGCCCCACGGCGGCGTCCCTGCCGAGCCCTTCGAGCAAATCCTCGGCGGCATCCGTGCCGTCTTTGGCTCCTGGCAGTCCGAGCGCGCGATTGTCTTCCGCCAGCATGAGAACATCCCCGCGAGCCTCGGCACCGCCGCCACGGTGCAGGCTATGGTCTTCGGCAACCTCGATGACCGCTCCGGCACTGGTGTCGCCTTCACCCGCGACCCCGCAACCGGCGACAGCGAGCCGCGTGGCGATTACCTGGCGCGCGCGCAGGGCGAGGACGTGGTCGCCGGCACGCACAAGGTCGGCGGATTGGACGCACTGGCCGCGCAGTTGCCCGCCGTGCACGCGGAACTGCTCTCGATGTGCAAACGGCTCGAACGCCACTACCGCGACATGTGCGATATCGAGTTCACCGTGAGTGACGGCAAGCTCTATATGCTGCAGGCCCGCGTTGGCCGCAGGAGCCCGCTGGCAGCGGTCCGCATCGCCGTCGCCATGGCCGAAGACCCGGAATTCCCACTGACAAAACAAGAAGCGCTACAGCGTGCCAACGAAGACACGCTGCGCGAGCTGGCGACGCTCGGGCGGGTCGCCGCCGGACATTCGCCCATCGCAAGCGGCCTCGCCGTCTCCCCGGGCGTCGGCACAGGCGCGCTTTGCTGCGACGCCGACCGCGCGGCGGAAATGGCGTCTGCCGGCGTCGCCGTTGTGCTCGCGCGGCCGGAGACCTCGCCCTCGGATGTGCACGGCATGGTGGTGTGCGCCGGGCTCGTCACCACCCTCGGCGGCATGGTCAGCCACGCGGCCGTCGTGGCCCGCGGCTGGGCCATCCCCGCCGTCTGCAGCCTCACCGACGCGACGGTCGAACGCGCCGGCCTGCGCACCCCAACCGGTTTCTACGCGGAGGGAGACACGGTCACGGTCGACGGGACCACGGGCCATCTGTACGCCGGCGACGTGCGCGAAGCGGCCGGCCTCGATCTTCCCGAAGCGCGCAAGCTCCGTGCCTGGGCGCTCGAACGGGAGACCTCGGGACCCGCGGTCACCGGGCCCACGCCCCGCGAAGTAAGCGACCTCGAATTTCTCCGCGCCATCCAATTGAAGGGGCTCTGTTCCGCGGAGCGCCTCGCGGCGTGCCTGGGACTCGACGAGGCTGCGACGGCGGCGGGACTCGAAACGCACCAGGCCATCCTCAAGACGACGCCGCGCGGCTATGCGCTCACGCCCGACGGCCGCGGCTGGGTGCTCGAACAAATCGCGCTTGAGGCGGCCGCCCTGGAGGCGGGCGTCCTCGAAGCAGAGTGGGAGCAGTTCGTCGCGCTCAACGGGCGGTTCAAGCAGCTCGTTACCGAAGTGCAGCATTCCGGCATCAACGGGAGCGGGCACGAGCGTTGGAATTGGTTGCTCGAAGAGATGGCGTCGCTCCACGAAGCATTTACACCGGTGGTGCACGGAGTAAGCGCGAAGGCGCCGCGGCTCGCCGCCTATGCGCCGCGCTTCGAGGCGGCACTCGCTGCAATTCGCTCCGGCGACCACACGATGATCGCCTCACCGTTGAAGGACAGCTATCACACGCTCTGGTTCGAATACCACGAGGAGCTCATCGCGCTGAC
>CAYTBM010000027.1:0-18990 GCA_964436025.1 uncultured Anaerolineaceae bacterium | reverse complement strand
GGCGCGCGCATCGTCGAGGATCTGGCGGATGCCAGTCGCGGATTCAGAAGTCACAGGGCATGGGTCCTTCGTCAGCTGGATGAGGTTGAAGGGGCGAGCTGCTGCAGGGCCTCTTTGACAAGGTCGTGCAGGCCTGCCCCGCCGGTTTGGCCGTACTCTACCAACTGCCGGCGAAACCGTGGTTCCCAGAAGCTGCGGATGTGCCCTGCAACCTGTGCGACCGCCTCGTCATGCGGGTATGCCGCCCAGAAGCGGGCGATCTCGTTCGCAAGGTGGACCATCTTGGATTCCTGCATGCCGGATTGATGGTACCGAACTGCGGGCCGGTCGTCAGGAATGAGAAGCAGCCACGCGCCCTCCCCGCGCCATCCGTCCCTTCCATTTGCCGCCGCTTGCGCGCCAACCTCAACCCATGCCTCCAGCCTTCCCGCCCCGCCCCCCCGAAACAACGCAGGCGACCCGGCCCGCCGCACCGCACTCACCACTCCGCAACCAGCCCCGGACGAACGCCGAACCAGGAGCCACCAGCAATCGACCAGCGCGAACCAGCCTCGAACCAGCACCCGAGCACAGGTTCGGGAAGGCTCGTTCAGGCTTGTTCAACCAGCCGATCTCCTCTGTTTCCCTTCGGCGGCATATGCTGTTAGTCGATGCGGGCAAGAGTAATGGATCACGCGGCGCCGCGACGCGGCCACTGTTCTAACGCGGGTCGCAATACTTTCGCCTATCACCTTTTCGTTTTGCCTCGCCCCTCGCACGCGAAAGAGGGAGCCATTTGCTGGCTCCCTCTTCCGTTTGAGCGTGTGACCTTTAGCGGGAGGCTCCGACGCTCGTCTTCCACTCCCGCATTGCCTGATCACCTGGACGGTCCACATGGACCTTGTCGTCCACACGCGTGACCCAGCTCTGGGGAATGTAGTGGTGCTGGCCCTGGGCGTCCTTCGTCAGTTTGATCTGGTCGCCTTCGAGCCCGTCCACCGTGCCGAACTGTCCATTGTTGGAACAGACGACGGGCATGTGCTCCTTGATTTTCGAGGTATCCATGGTGCACTCCTTTCGTTTTCGGCTGATTTCAGGGTAGGACGCGAGCCGTGGCGGAACGATCAAGCACCAGGGCGGCAGGGTTGCAGGATGCTCGCGAAGGGGAACGCGCCGCCCTCAGGTACTTTCTGCCAGCAAGCCGAGCCCGCCTCTCTCAAATCGTGAATCCCTACCGGCATTCCTCCCCCTCCGGTGCGAAGTGCTTCACGCGGAAGGTGGCGGTGGCTTCGTCGAATTCGGCCTGGACTTCGCCGAGGTGAGTCTCGACGAGCCACTTGCCCATGCCTTCGTAGTAGAGGTGCACCGGCACCGGCCAGCGGGCGCCGTGCGGGCCAAGGGCGACACATTGCTCGAACGTCTTGCCGGAAGGCATGGCCACGTTCGCCGCCATCGCCAGGACTTGCGTGTCCCTATACAGAGGGACGTCCGTGTCGGTCGCCGGCGTCGCCGTCTTTTCGGCGGCAGGCGGTGGCTGTGAAGCGGGCCGCGCAGCGGCCACGGGCACGGCCAGCGCGAGCGCGGCCGCCGGGGTCGATTGTGGTTCGCCGGGCGTCCCGGCTTCGAGCGTCGCCGTCTCGACGGTGGCGGCCGTGGTCGGCGATTCGGCTGGAACGGCGGCCTCCACTGCCGGCGCCGGGGCGATAGTAGCCAGGGGAGCGGCCGTGGGAGTGGCATCGCCGCCGCTCAGCGCGAACACCGTACCCACGACGAGGGTCGCGCTACCGAGGCCGCCCGCGGCAAGGCGAAGCAGCAGAAAAGCATGGCGGGCCATGGATGAAGCGTACGCGCGCAGGGGTAAGTCGTGGGTCAGGCGGGCGCGGTGCCCATCAGGGCTCCCTCGAGCGTGGCTCGCGATGACCCAACTTCAGGTAGGCCAACTGCTTGACATTTCTCTACATATGTAGATACTGAGGGAATGGCACGCCGCACCCAGCTCTCCCCTCAAACGGTGGCGGTACTCAGCGCACTCGTCCGTGCCCACCAGGACTGGCGACACGGATACGATCTCAGCCGGGAGACGGGGCTCAAGTCCGGCACGCTCTATCCGATCCTCATCAGGCTGGAGGGTGCGGGGTGGTTGGAAGCCGAGTGGGAGGCCGAGCCAACACCGGGAAAACCTCGCCGGCACCTTTACCGCTTGAGCCCGGAAGGACACCGAGCGGCGCAACAAGCGGTAGCGTCCGTTCGCGAGGCGCCCCGCGCCGAACCGGGGATGAGCGCCGCGGAGGCCAGCTGATGGAACGCCAGGAACACCGGCAAGACGTGATCCGCGCGAGCGGCTGGATCGAGGCACTGGCACGGCTCTGCCCGCCCAACGGCCGAGAGTGGGTCCGCGCGGTCTGCGTCGAGTCTTCCGAGGTTCGCGGCCGGGGCGCCCGCTTCGGCTGGGTGCTCGGTGCCGGCCGCGTCGTCTTCGTGGTAGCGAAGGCGAACGCCTCCCTGGTGGTGTCGCCCCTGTTGATCGGGGTGGGCGTATTCAGCTTGCTGGCTTGCGCCTGCCTCGCCGGCGCGGCGATGAACGGCGTGGAGATCGGGGGCATTGACGACGATGCCTTTGGTACCGCCGCCCTCGCGGCGGGACTAACGTTCCTGGCGGGCGTGTTGTTTGTGGTGGGGCGCATCTACCGCCACCCTCGCGCCCTTTCACTCGGCTGACCGGCCGCCGGCAGGCGCCGCCGCCGGCCCTACGGATCCGACAAGGAGGACAAGATGAACCAACGCAAGAAGGTGGTCACCGGCGCCGTTGGAGCGGTGATGGCTGGAGCACTCGCGGTGAGTGCGTTCGCCATGGCGCAGGATGCCCGCGCAGGCAAGGGCGGCGTGCTCGACGACGGAAAGGACCTGCTGCCGAAGGCCAGCATCAGCCTGGACCAGGCAATCGCCGCAGCCCAGACCGCAGCCGCTGGAGAGGTCGACGAAGTGGACCTCGAGTACTGGCGCGGAACGCTCGTCTTCAACGTTGATGTTGGGAATAGCGATGTCAAGGTGGACGCGAGTACGGGGGCCGTCCTCGGCCAGGAAAGCGACGACTAAGCTCCCGGATCGGCCGGGTGGGCACGGGAGTCCAAATCTCCTCGCCCGCCCGGCAGCTACTCGGTGGGGTCTTTTTTCGCTTCGGCGACGAGCCGGTAGCCCACGTTCCGGACGGTTTCGATGAAGGCGTGGCCATGAATCTCGATCTTGGCGCGAATGCGGCGGATGTGGACGTCAACCGTGCGAGCGCCGCCAAAGTAGTCGTAACCCCAGACTCGGTTCAGGAGCTGTTCGCGGGTGAAGACCCGGCCGGCGTTCATCGCGAGGAAGCGCAGGAGTTCGTACTCCTTGAAGGTCATGACCAGGGACTCAGTGTCCACCGTCACGCGGTAGTTCGAGAGATCGAGAGTGAGGGCGCCGCAGCGGACGAAGTTCTCGCTGTCCACGCCGTGCTTTCGCCAGAGCGCGCGCTCGATGCGGCGGGCGAGTTCTTCGGGTGGCGCGCTCAGCATCACGAAGTCGTCGATTGGGAGGTCGACGCTGACGCGGTCCATCTGCTCTGGTGCGGCGATGACGATCAGGATGACGCCGTTTTCGGCGTAACTGGCGCTGAGGATGTTGAAGGCGGCCGGCGGGATGTCGCGCAGGTCCAGCACGACGACATCGGCGCCCAGGTTCAGCTCGTCGTTGGCCAGGCGCTCCGGGGCGATAGCCGGCGCGGAGAAGCCTGAGTGCTCGAGCTCAGGTCCGAGACGGGCGACATCCGGGTGGCGGGTAACAAGGAACACGGTTCGCATCGTGCGTCCCCCTACCCGAAGCAGTATATCCGCGCACGACACAGCGACCCGTCGTTAGCGATGAAATCCATGTGAAATGTGTCACGAAATCCGTTCGAAGCACGGCGCCGCAGAGTGCCAGGTCGAGCTTGCAGGCCGGCACATGACCCGCAGGCGCCTGGCCAGCGGCCCGGGCCCGAGTTCGGTATCAGAGTTTGAGGCGCAGGAAAACGACGTCGTGGCCTTTGTCCGCCTCGTCCCGAACCCAGTCCTTCAGTTCGCCGGCAACTTCGGCGCCCAGGAATTCGGCCGCTTCGATAGCGCCGGACTGGATGCCGCGGACGAATTCGAAGAGCACCTCGCGAAGGCCGGCGAGGCGAGCGACTTCGAGGAGTTCGTTCATGAGGGTCACGGCGAGGCCCCGCGTGCGCCAATCGGGTGCGATGACCACGCGGATCTCGGCGGCGTGGGCGAGGGACGCAGAGCGATGGCTGATCAGCACCGCGTCGCCGACGATGTGGTGGCCTTCGAACGCGAGCAGCGGGACGGCGAAATCGAAGTCGAGGTTCTCGATCCAGTCGCGGATGACGTTACGCGATGTGACTTCGTCTTTGAGGAAGTAGCGTTCGCGCTCCGGGATGCCTTCGAAGAACTCGACCAGGGCGGATTCGTCGGCGCGGCTCATCGGCCGGACGGTCGCCTGGGAACCGTCGCGTAGCTGCATGACGCGCGGGTAGCGGTTGGAGATGTTGACGCGCACGGGCACATATTCGCCACAAAGAGAGGAAGGAACAAAGGAGGCGAGAGACGTGAGAACCAATGATCATGAGCATATTCACGGGTTGACCACGGCTGGCTCCGCGGAGACCGAAGCCAACCCGGAAACGAAGTTGCGCATCGAAGGACAGCGTACGAGGCCGCCTCCACGACAATTAGGCATATCCACGATAGTGTAGGGCCAACGCTGGTCCGGCCAGCTACGGTGAGCTCATGGCGAGCAAACGAGCCTCCTCAGACCCTTCAGTCCGCGTCACCCTGACGGCGCGGCAGGAGGATGTGCTTCGCCTGATGGCGGAGGGCGCCACGAACGGGCAGATCGCAGAGCGCCTCGGACTGAGCCTGGAAGGGGCCAAGTGGCACATTCGGGAGATTTTCGGCCGTCTCGGGGTCGATTCTCGTGAGGAGGCTGTCGCCGCGTGGCACGGCGGCCGCCGGGCCAGGCGGCTTGGCTGGCTGGCGCCGTTGCCGCTCGCGGGAGGGCTCGCAGCGACCCTCGTTGTCGCGGCTGGCGCCGTGGCGCTGGCGTGGGGACGCTCGGAAGATGACCGGGGAGCCGTCGCTCCCGGGACCGATTCGACGGCAAGCGCGAGCGTCGCCGCGACCGTTGACCTGGTCGCGAAGGCGCCGCGCATCACCCCCACACCGCTCCGGGCCCAACCCCCACTGAAAGAAGCGGCTCGCGGCGACAACTGGCGGTTGCTCATGGCGGACGACGGGCAGGGGGTTCCACCTGCCTCCGAGATGGTGTTGGCGGTGGGCTATCAGACACAGCCCGGCCGCGTTGACGTGCTCGACCGCGATGGCCGCGTCGCCGCGCGCATCGAGGCCGGCAACTCCGTGATGGCGCGCGTCCGGCCCACCACGGGCGAGGTCCTGCTCTCCGATTGGACCGGGGATCCGGCGGCAGGGACCTGGCATGGGCGCGTCCTAGTCTTCGACCTCAATGTCCCTGAACTGAGGGCCGACATCCCACTCGCTCAGCAGCGCGTTGACTTCACCATTCCCCACAGCGCCGTCTACGCGTCGACCAACGGCAAGTGGCTCTATTGGGTGGAGCACAAAACCGTCTGCGCTTCAGGCGGCGACGAGGCGGTCTGCGACCAGATGATCTTCCGCGCTGTGGACCTGGAAGCCATGGCGCCTGCGGACCTTGAGGCAGAGCTCCCGATCGGCTGCGGTGTCCCATCGGTCAGCATTGATGCCCCTCCAGCCTCTGCTTCCGGGCCCGCAGGTTCAGGGATTGTTGCGAAGTGCCTGCCACGAGAAGGCGGTAACCGGTATCGCATTGACGTGGAGTCCTTCCCTTCGAAACTGATGCTCATGGGGCCCGGTGCCCCTCCCCGCGGCTGGCTGTCCAGCTACGCCGACGGTCTCGCGCTCGACGTGACGCTGGACAATAACGGAGCGGTGATCGAAGAATTGGCTGTCGTCGTCGCCGCCACGGGGGCTGAACTGGCGCACTGGGATGTTGGCGGAGCCTGGGCTGCGATGATCCTGGACGGTGGCGCCGTTTTGTTGTTGCGCCCGACAGGCCGGTTGGAGCGCATCAACATCGCCACGGGCACAGGTACCGAGTTGCCCTATGCCATTGACGCTGGCGCATTCAGCTTTGACGTCCGGCTCTGGCGCTGACTCAACTCTTCAGCTTCTGGTGCACCGAAACCGCGTAGCCGCCGCCCGCTACGAACGGATCGTCCTCCCATGTCGCATAGCGGCGATCCAGTGCCAGTCCAGCGGCCTCGCCGAGCGCGTCGAAGCGTTCGAGCGTTAGCCCGCCACGGCGGAGTTGGAAGCCGGCGACGAGGTGGCCGCCCGGCGTGAGGTGGCGGGCCATGTTGGCAAGAACTGCGCCTTCGGTGCCGGGGGTGAGGTAGATCATCACGTTCCCCGCCATCAAGACCGCTTCGAACGTGCGGCCGAGATCGACCGTCGCGAGGTCGGCGGTGTGCCACTCGATTTCGGGCGCCTTCCGGCGGCCGGTGTCCAGCATGATGTCGTCAAGGTCCACGCCAACCACATCGAGTCCGCGCCGCGCGAGTTCGCGGGCGATGCGTCCCGTGCCGCAACCGGCGTCGAGCACGGAGCGGGCGCCGAGGCGGGTGATGAAGTCGGCTTCGCCGTGGACGTTTTCGCCGGCGGCGGCCCGGCGTTCGTATGGGTCGTCGTAGGCGTCGCCGTTGCGGCCAGGCATGGCGAGCCAGGGATTCTGTGCGGACATCAAGGAGAGTGTAGGGTGCGTGGCGGCACGGTGGCTTACCCGGCGCTCAAGCGACGAGTTTGTAAAATGGAGAGCGCCGCGGAGTAAGCGGGGGGAACGAAGCTCATGGCATGGTATGACGACCGCGCGAAGACACAGTTCGTCGGGACGTATGCCAACGAAAAGCAATATCAGTGGGACGCGGACGCGGCCGCCAGGCGGGGCTGGACTGTGCAATCCGTGGACGACGGCAGCGGCCACGTCATCGGCGAGGACCCGGAAGAAGCGAAGACGCGCCAAAAGGGCAAGATCACGGTGACGTTCGTGCGCGAAGCCGACTGGCTCGCGAACCGGGAGCGCGAGATCTCCAGTGCAGTCCAGAACGAGGCGGCAAAGGCTGCTGACAACAAGGAAGGGCGGCTGGTCAAGGCAGATGCCGACCTGCAGAAGGCGGAGGAGCAGCTGCGGTTGCGCGCTGTTTCTGCGGAGGCGCCGGTCGAGTCCAGCCGCGAACAGGCCGAGCGAGAGTTGCTGGCCGCCCTCAAAGACACCGTGCTGAGGCGGCGGGGCGCGTTGCGGGCGATCGACGAAGCGATTACGGCGGGGCAGGCGGCGATGGCGGTGGGCGCCGCCGAGTTCTCGCGGTCTGTGGCGCAGCACCAGCAGACGCGGGAAGCCTGGGTGGTGCGACTCAAGGCCGAAGAGTCGCTCCTGGAACGGCAGGAATCGGTGGCGCGCATTGCGAAGGACTGGAAGACGGCGTGGGACCGTAAGCGGACGGCCGAGGAAGAGTTGCGCAAGCGGACAGGCGAGTTCGAGGCGCGCGACAACGCCTTGCAGGCGAGCCTGCTGCCTCGGGAAGAGGCGTTACGCGCGTTGCGAGCGTTGGACGTGGTGGGCGGCTAGCGCCAGGTTATGGCGGCTGCGTGGTGTGAGGGCGGAGCTGTAAGCCCTCAGCGCCAACTTCGTTCACAGTGGGGCCACGGACTGGCGTGTGAGCAGGTCGCTCGCTGACGCATGGCATCCGTGTGGGAGCAGCCACACGCGCAACGCCGTGCGCGGTTCGGATGCGCGTTCAGCGCACTGCGGGAGCGACATCGTTGGCGAGGAATTCGGGGACGGTGTCGTCGTCGAAGTTGAAGTGCTGGAACTGGATTTCGCCCATGCCGAGTTCGGAGTAGCGGCCGCAGGCGTCCACGACTTCCTGCTTGGCGCCGACGATCATGCCGCGGCTGCGCAGGGTTTCGCGGTACTGGGCGAGGGTTGTGCCCGCGGGGGCGCCCCACATACCCATCATGCGTTCGGTCGCGCGGTCGAGTGAGTGATCGTCTGGACCGATGACGGCGAACGTCATCATCGAGCGCTTGATGGTCGATGGGTCGCGGCCGACCGTCTCGCAATGCTGTTCGAGAACCTGCACCTTGTGCGCATAGACCTCTGGAGAGACGTTCACGGAGTTCCACTCGTCGGCGTACTTGGCGACGAGGCGGAGCGTGCGTTTTTCGCCGCCGCCACCGATGAGGATGGGCGGGCGGGCCGGCGGCGGTTTCGGGATGGAATCCGCGCCCTGGAGGCGGTAGAACCTGCCTTCGAAGGTTGCCGATCCGGGCCCCCAGAGGCCTTTCATCACCTGGATGGCTTCGTCGAGGCGGTCGAAGCGTTCTTTCACCGGCGGGAAGGGGATGCCGTAGGCGACATGTTCGGGCTCGTTCCAGCCAGCGCCGAGGCCCATGACGAAGCGGCCGCCGCTCAGCTGGTCCAGCTGGGCGGCCATCCGGCCAACGTCCACGGGTGAACGGAACGTGACCGGGGAGACGAGCGGCCCGAAGCGGATGGTGGAGGTCTCGCGGGCTGCGACCGCGAAGGAAAGATAGGCTTCCAAAGAGTCTTGCTGGCGGCCGATAAAATAGTGATCGGAACGCATGACGGTCGGGAAGCGGAGGCGTTCGGCCAGTTTGAGGATGTGGATCCAGCGTTCCCAGGTCAGCCCGTTCTGACCTTCGACCATGAGCCCTATGCGCATGCGCTGCCTCGAATTCCGGCGGCCAGGTAGCCGCGCAGGTTTCGGGGAAGTGTACGCGGCGCCGAATGGGCGCGCCGGGGTGGGCAAGTGGGCCTCGTGGCCTGGTCCAGTGGGTCTATGGGAAAGGCACGAGCGTACCCGAGGAGTGTCCCCAATGGACGCATGCACCTCCGGAAAGCGGACGTAAATTGCTAATGCAACGAGTTCACCGGAGAAGGAGGGCTCCACTCATTGCCAACACTAGCGGGGGCCAACCACCCAGAAGCACATTAGCCGGCAGCGAGAGAAACGGCCGGCACACACGGGGTAATTGAATAATGAAACGCAGGACTCTGGATATCATCTTCGCAAGTGGCGGCATGGTGATCGCGCTTGCGATGCTCGTCCTTGGCTTCGTCCTTATGGACCAGTACAACTGGGGCCAGGACTACGTAAAGGAAGAACTCGGTTCACAGAAGATCTACTTCCAGCAGGCTGACAAGCTGACTGAAGAGGAGAAGAACTGGAAGCCCGGTTCAAGCTGCCTGACGGAGTACGCCGGCAAGCTGATGGAAACCGGCGCGCAGGCCGAGTGCTACGCGAAGTACTACATCGGCCTCCACATTGAGACCGGCGCCGCTGGCGTGAAGTTCAGCGCCCCGATCAAGGCCACTATCGGCGGGCAGGAGCAGACGCTGACCTCGTTGGAAGGCCAGACCTACGCAACGATGGGCACCATCCGCACGGCCCTGGCCGCGGACCAGAAGGCGCTCGCCGACGCAGGCAACAAGGACGCCGCCGCCGCCCGTCAGAAGGACGTGGACGCCACGGCCGCCCAGCGGACCAGCCAGCAGACTGGCGAGACCCTTCGTGGCCTGCTGCTCACCTCGTACGGGTTCAGCATCTTCGGTGACAAGGCGAACACCATCGCTCAGATCACCTTCATCCTCGCCGCAGTGCTCGCCCTGCTGAGCGTCGCCGGCTTCGTCCATGCATGGATGGCCAAGGACCACCTGGTCTTCGAGCACAAGGATCAGCCCGCCGCTCCCGGCAAGCCGGTGACGGCCAGCTGACTCGCAAGCAAGGCTCTCCTTTCGGGAAAGGCCGGTCGCAAGACCGGCCTTTCTCGTTGTCCTCGCGAGTTCCGCGGGCAGTTTCGGAAACAGGCTCAGGGGACGACGACGTTGAAGTTCCCGATCGGGGCCTCGATGGCGGCGGCCAACGCTTCGTACAGGCCGGAGGTCCCCTGGATTTCGATTGCGCCTGAAGCGATAAGCGGCTCCACAGGGACGGCGCCGAACAGCGTCATCAGCAACTGCGGCCGTGTCAGGCGAACCGTCGCGTCGGCCGCGGGCTGGACGACGTTTTCCTCGTGCACGAGGACGCAGTTGGCGAGGCTGAGAAGCACGTTCTCCTTGCGGTCGGTGAGTTCGACATTGAGCGTGAATTCGTGACCGACCGCTTTTTCCGGGTTCAAACGCACGGCCGCGACGTCAAGGATCATCGCGGTCGTGGCAGCACCCAGGACTTCAGGACGGAAGGGTGCGGGGCGCGGCGGCTGGGCCTCTGCGCGCAGCTCCTGGGCGCCATTGAGATAGATGTTCCGCCAGGAGCCGGCTTCGGCGGCAAAGCCAAGCCGGGTGTAGACCTCGGCAAGAGCTGCGCGAGCTTCCGCAGACTCGCCGCCGGCGAAGACGATGTGGTTGAGGAGCGTCGCGGCCCAGCGCAGGTCTCCGGTCGCGGCGGCCTGGCGAGCGCGGCCGAGGACCGCGGCGCCGCCGCCCATGGCCTCGACATAGCGGGCTGATTCCTGTTCGACGGGGAGGCGCCAGAGGTTCGCCGGGTTGGCGTCGTACCACCCCAGGTAACGCTGGTAGACGGCCTTGGAGTTGTGGCTCATGGTCCCGTAGTAGCCGCGGTTGTACCACTGCTTCGAGAGGGACTGAGGCAGGCGAATTTCCTCGGCGATCTCGGTCGGCGTGAGGCCGTTGTTCATGAGCCGGACCGTCTGGTCGTGCAGGTACTTGTAGGCGTCGCGGTGCGAGCGCAGGAATGCGGTGATCTCCTGCTGGCCGAACCGCGGGATGCCGTGGGCGGCGAACATCACATCGCTGCGGCCGGCGAAGAGGCGGATGGCCTCGGTCAGGTAATCGGCCCAGCCCTTGGCGTTGCGCACGAGGGCGCCACGGGCAGGGAGCAGATTGTGCATGGTCAGGTTGGCGTTTTCAGCCATGAACACGGCGCGTTTCGCGGGGAGGTAGAAGTTCATCTCGGCCGGGGCTTCGGTTTCGGGCGTGAGCTGGAACTCGACCGTGAGGTCGCCGATGGTGAGTACCTGGCCGGTGTGCGTGATATCGACCGTGGGGGCGATGAGGGAGGGAGTGCCGGTTGGGATGCCCGGTCCGAGGCCCGATGTAACTTCGCCCTCGGCCCCTCGAGGGAGCGTACCGCCGAACTGGAAGCGGGCGCGGCGCAACATGGCCGGCCCGGCGATGATGTTCTCGGAGACGGCTTCCTTGAGAAAGCAGTCCGGAGCGATCACCCGGACCTTGCCGGCTTCGACATCTTCCGGCGAGACGATGCCACGCACGCCGCCGTAGTGGTCCGTGTGGCTGTGGGAGTAGATCACCGCCAGGACCGGCTTCGCGCCGAGATGTTCGGTGACGAGATTAAAGGCGGCGCGGGCCTGTTCGACACCGGTCAGTGGGTCCACGACAACCCAACCAGCGCCGGCATCGATGAAGCTCACGCTTGAGACATCGAAGCCACGGACCTGGTAGATGCCGTCCATGACCTTGAAGAGCCCGTGCTTCGTGAGGATCTGAGCCTGGCGCCAGAGGCTGGGGTTCACCGTCGGGGCCGGGGGTCCATCCAGGAAGTCATAGCCGCGGAGGTCCGAGGCAACCCCAGCGCCGCCCTCGCGAAGGATGACCGGGTCGGTGCGGGTGGCGATGAAGCCGTGCGCGGCGAATTCGAAATCCCGTCGGTCATCGCCAGCGACAAGCGCTTCGACATCGGCGCGAGCTCGTTGTGCGGCGTCGCGTTCGGTTGCGGATTCGGGCATGCCCAGTGGCCTCCATGTGGGCCGGCGCTTCCCCACCGGCGGGACGGCACGGTAGCGGAACCGGCGAGAAGGCGCGAGGGGCGACTATGCAAAGCAGGATGTTCGGTTGGCCGACTCGCCTAACCCAGCAGTTCCTCGATTGCCGACGTGACCGAGGGATCTTCGGGCGTTGTCTGGGGACCGATTCTGCGGACGACGTCGCCTTCGCGGTCCAGCAGGTACTTCTGGAAGTTCCAGAGCACATCGCCGCCGACCGGTTCGGGCAAGGTGGTGATCTCTTTGTAGAGCGGGTGCATGTCGTCACCTTTGACGGAGATTTTGGAGAACATCGGGAAGCTCACGCCGTAGTTGATCTCGCAGAACTCGGAGATCTCGGCGTCGCTTCCGGGCTCCTGGCCCATGAAGTTGTTGGCAGGGAAGCCGAGAATTTCGAAGCCCCGGTCGCGGTACTGGTCGTAGATGGCCTGCAGGCCGCTGTACTGGGGAGTCAGGCCGCACTTGCTCGCGGTGTTCACGATCATCACGACCTTGCCGCGGTATTGCGACAGGTCTTCGTCTTTGCCGTTGAGCCGCGTCATGGTTCGGTCCAGGACCATCAGTTCACCCCCTCGATTGGACTCCGATCGTAGTCGAACTGGGAGGACCGCGTCGGCAGAAGGAAACGAGCTTGCCCGCTATCGCTTCGACTGCAGCCGCTCCGCCCAGTCGACGATGAGGCGCGCGGATTCCTCCGCGGGCCGGGCCGTGGTATCGATTGTGAGCGCATGTGGATGGTCCGTCTGGAAGGGCGCAACCTCGTCGTTCATGTGCGCGATAAGGATGGGGTCGATCAGTTTCATTCGTTCGACGCGGGAGTCGTTTGCGGCCCGAGCCATAAGTTCGCTGGTGTCGCAGCGGAGGAGGACGGGGACGAACAGGCTGGCCCGCGCTTCAGCGAGCTCCATCAGGTCCTGGAACAGGGCGAACTCGGCGGGGCTCTCGCCGTGCAGGTAATTGGTGAACACGTACGAAAGCCCGGGGGGAGCGACGTTCCGGATGGTGTCGAGCACGGCGGCGCGCACCTGCCCGACGCGCGGCCAGATCGCGGCCGGCAGTGGCGTCACACCGTCAGGAGCAATGACATTGAAGACAACGTTGGCGATGCTGTGGTTGTCTACGAAGCGCGCGGCGGCGAGTTCAGACAAGCGCTTGCCAATGGTGTACTTCCCGACAGCTGGCGTGCCGATGAGGTGATAGATGACGGGCTGCATGGGCCCGTCAGTGTAGGGCACCGGGCGTATCGCTCGGGGTGTGGCTTCCGTACCATTCCGCTCCATGGCTGACCAATACGACATCATCATCGTTGGGGGCGGGATCGCCGGAAGCGGGCTCGCGACGGTGCTCGCGCGCGGGGGGCGGAAGGTCCTGCTGCTGGAGAAGTCCACCCAGTTCGAGGACGTGGTGCGCGGCGAGTGGATTGCGCCATGGGGCGTGCTCGAGGCACAGCGCACCGGGCTTTACGCCGACCTGTGCACGGCAAACGACTATCACATCCCGCGCCACATCGAGTACGGGGACGGGCTGGACCCCGCAGCCGGGGAATCGCGGGCGCTGAACCTGGCCATGCTGCCCGGGGTGCCCGGGCCGCTTTCGCTGGGGCACCCGCAAGCCTGCCAGGCGCTGTTCGACGCCGCTGTGGCAGCGGGCGCCGCGGCGCTACGCAGCGTGGAGGAGATCGTGGCCCATGGCGGCGGCGCCCCCTCCGTGGAGTACACGCATGGCGGGAAGCGCCAGACAGCGAACGCGCGGCTCGTGGCTGGCTGCGACGGACGGGGCTCGGTCGTCCGCCGGCAGGCCGGCATCGAACTGGAGCAGGAGCCGACGCACCACTACTTCGCCGGAATGCTGGTGGAGGGCGCCGACGAGTGGCCCGTTGACGTCCAGTCGATGGGTACGGAGGGCGATGTTCAGTACTTCGTCTTCCCGCAATCTCCAGGGAAGCTGCGGCTCTACCTGAGCTATCCCATCGACCAGAAAAGCCGGCTGGCCGGGCGAGACGCCGGAGAGAAGTTCCTCGCGGCGTTCCGGTTGGCCTCCGTGCCGAACAGCGAGTGCATCGCGAACGCGCGCATTGCTGGGCCGTGCCACGCCATCCCCAACCACAGCACGTGGGTCAGTTCGCCGGTGGCGCCGGGCCTCGTCCTGCTCGGCGACGCGGCCGGCTACAACGACCCGATCATCGGGCAGGGCCTCTCCGTGACGCTGCGCGACGTGCGGATCGTGAGCGAATTGCTCCTCGGGGCGGCGACGTGGGACGACGCGCTGCTGGCGCCGTACGAAGAGGAGCGACGGGAGCGGATGCGCCGGCTGCGCGTGGCAGCAGCGATGGATTCGATCGTGCACGCGGAATTCGGCCCGGAGGCGACCGCGCGCAAGCTGAGGATCATGGCCAATCCAACCCTGGCCATGGCTCGCGGGGCGGCGATGGTTGGCCCTGACCTGTTGCCGGCGGAGTGCTTCAGCGAGGAGGCACTCGAGGCTGTGCGCAACGCCTGAGGGATCCGCGACTGCCGATTGCCGGATTGTGGCTTGAGTACTCGCCGCAGGGTGTCGCGTGGGGATCGGAACCTCGAAGGTTAAGCCGGTTGGCGTGGCAAACACCGGATAGACAATCGACAATCGCCGGACGCCCAACAAGGCCCCCGGCGGCTCAAGTCCGGGGGCCTCGCTGGAGAGGTAGGGTGCAATGAAAGAGGCGGCTAGACGGCGACGCCTTCGCGCCGGGCCGAGGAGTTGGCCGATTTGCGGCTGCCGAAGACCCGGAAGAAACGCCCACGCACCGCGTCCTGGCCCTGGACAACCGGGGCGCAGGAGATCCCGGCGAGACTGCCCGCGATTTCGTTGAAAACAGCGGCTGCGGGAGCTGAGGCCCGGTACATGACCACCGGGACGCCGACCTGGCTGGCCTTGCGCACGTTGCGGTCAAACGGGACTTCGAAGTTGACGGGCCGGCTGATGGCGAACTCCACATCGGTCTTCGTTGCGCTGCCCGGGACGTCATGGCCGTGGATGAGGTTCACGAGCACCTGGTCATCCTTCAGGCCCTTCAGTTCGAGGTGTTCAACGAGGAGTGACGTGTTCTTGAGGCTCGTGAGGTCCGTGCTGGTGACGACGACGACGCGATCGGCCAGGTCGACGGCGGCGCCCACCACGTCGTTGAAGGTGCCGGGCGTGTCGAGGATGACGACGTCGAAGATGGAGGCGGCGAACTTTACCATGGTCTGCAACTGCTCGACCGAGCAGTTCAACCAGCTGCGGTAATCGCGGGGTGCCGGGAGCACATACGCGCCGGAGTCGTGCCGGAGCAGTGCCTGCTTGAAGACATCGCGGTCCAGGAACTCGGGGTCGCGGGCGACTTCGGAGACGGTGTAATCCGCGCGCACGTCCATCATGACCGCCACATCGCCGAAACGGGTATCGAGGTCGATGAGGACGACGCTCTTGCTGCCCTCGAGAGCAATAGCGGCGGCGAGGTTCGTGCTTGTCGTGGTCTTGCCGACGCCGCCTTTCTGGCCGACGACAGCGATGATCCGGCCGCCCTCCTCGTCAGAACCGCCGGGCGCGGGCTGGACGTGTGCTTTGCGCACCGCCCGGGAAGCGATCGCCTTGACCTGATCGCGGGTGATCTTTCCGTGGAGGAAGTCATTGACGCCGGCCTGCATGAGGCGGCGTTCGACCACCGGAGACCATGACCCTGCGTAAGCCACAATGAGGGCCTCGGGCGCCGCCGCGCGTGCAAAGTCGACGACTTGCATAGCACGCTGCATCGGCTGCTCGATGGCGACAAAGATAAGTTCAGGATGCATGTCCTGGATCGCCTGTTGTGCGGCAATTCCGTGTGCTCGTTCGGCGATGACTTCGATGCCACCCGTTTCCAGCTTTGTCCGCATCAACTGGCGCACGTCCTCGTCGCTATCGACGATCATTGCCAGCGGGATTGTTGCACTCATTTGTTCACCGTCCGTTCCCTATGTACCCCGCTCGTCCATCACATGTTCACCGGGCGGACACGCGTTGCAAACCCTTTTTCCGGGTGTTTGCCGAGTTCCTACGAAGTTCCAATCGGCCTGTCACTCGCCGTCCACGCGCTGTCCACTCAAGCCGTGGAGAGGGCATCCAGCGAAGCCTTCGCTGGCGCTGAGTGGCGGTGGACATGGGAACGGTCCACGCGGGCAGTGCGCCGGACGGCGCCCGTTTGTAATGTTTTTGCAATGCTCGCGGGGTCCTGCGCGTCTCGGACGTGACGATTGTTCCGGCGAGAATGAATCGGGTGAACCGGAACCAGGCAGCGACCACCCCGACGGGGGGCGGCGCCTTTCAACGCACGCGCGGGCCCGTGCTCGTGGTGGACACCGATCCCGCGGTGAGGCGCGTCTTGCGCCTGGTCCTGGAGGGAGCCGGCTTCGAGTGCGCCGCGTGCGAGACGGTGGACGACGCGGAAGGGTTGATAGGCAGTCTTCGCCCGAAGCTGGTCCTGGCTGAAGTGCACCAGCCGGACGAGACCGGCGCCGCGCTGGCCATGCGGCTGGCCCGTGGCGGAGGCTGGCGCCCACGGGTGGCCCTGATGAGCGCCTATCCGCGCCCGCGGCCCTCCTATGAGGACTATTTCTTCCCCAAACCGATCGATTTCGAGCGGCTGCTCGAGACGCTCGAAGCGATAGAGCGCGAAGACTGGTAGCCGTGGTAGCCCGGTCGACGGCCGGGTCCATACTGGATCACGTGGAAGGCAAACGGCGCGAACAAATCCTGGAGTTCGACCTGCTCCGCGGAGCCGCGATCATCGCGGTGGTCTACCTCCACGCGTACTTCACGCCGTGGCCGGAGGCGAGCCGCGGCGGGCTCAACCTGCTCCACTTCGTCCACCTGTTCGCACACGGGGCGGTGCCGTTGTTCCTGTTCATTTCGGCGTACCTGCAAGGCGCCGGTCCGGTCGAGACCCCGTGGCGGCATCTCCGGCACCGGTTCGCTTCGGTCTGGCTCCCGGTCATCCTCTGGATGGCGGCGACGCTCCTCTACCGGCTGCTGGTCCCGGACGACCGCGGGCATGTGTGGCGCGACCTCGCGCTCGTTGATATTTCAGGGCAGTTCTACTTCATCTGGCTCCTGCTGGTGTTCGGAGTGGTGCTCACGCAGGCGCACCGGTTGAACCAGCGCACCCTGTGGGCGCTGACGGCCGCGTCATTCGTAGTGAACCTGGGGACCATAGCAGCATACGAGTGGAACGGCGCGATTTCTGGCCTATTCGCCACGCTGGCGTACCGCAACCCGGCGGCGTGGGTGTTCTTCCCGGTGCTGGGTTACACGCTGGGACGTGCGGGCATTCCGCGCGTGCCGCGCTGGACGGCGATGCTGGCGGCAGCGGGGATGACCGCCGTAGCGCTCGTTTACCTCTACAGGGGGATCGCGCTGGACAGCTGGCCCGTGAGCTACTTCGGCGTGACGATTTTCCTCTTCAGCTGCGGCGGGATGTTCGTCTATCCGCACGCGGCGGCAGGTGTACTCGCCCTTCGTCCGGCTTCGCGGCCACTAATCGGCCTGGCGCGGTACGCGTTCCCGATCTACCTCGTGCACCTTCCATTCGCCATGGGCTTCGGCACGAAAGAGCTTCTCGGAGACGGAGCGGACTGGAGCAACTACTGGCTGCTGCTGCACGCGAACGCGTTCGTCGGACTGTTCTTTTCACTGGCGTTCGTGCGCGAGCTGGATAAGGCAAGCCCGCGCCTGGGCAAACTGTTGCTGGGCATCCGGCGAGGGGCGGGAGAGCGCCGGGGCCGGGTCAGGCGCGGCGGTCCAGCGCATGGCAAAGCCTCGAGGGCGATATGAGTTTGGTACGCGAGCGTGCAATTCCTTAACGAAGCACGGCACGATTTTACGTCCAGTTGATGTTTACCCGGGCTGTGATCCATACCCTGCCGCGAACGCGCGAAAGGGTTGGGGGAGAGGATGCGGGGGATTATGTTGGCCTGGGCGGTGGTGGTCGCGGCGTGGTTCGGGGCCGGGCACGTGCTGGTTTCGAAAGCGGATAGCGGGGAGACTCCGGCGAGCAGCACCGAGAGTCTGGCGTCGGTGCTCGAATCGGTGCCGGGTTTCGACATTTCCTGGCCGCAATGCGGGAAGGATTACCCGCCCGGGCCAGTCGCCTTCGCGGTGATCGGGATCAACAACGGCAAGCCGTTCACGGTGAACCCGTGCTTCCTACACCAGTACCAATGGGCCCAGCGCGTGGAAATGCAGCCGGCGGTGTACCTGAACACGGCGTTTCCGAAGCCCGGGGAGTCGATGGCGATTGTCGGGCCGTATGGCGCCTGCGCCGAAGACGACGGCTGGTGCCGCGGCTACAACTACGGCTGGAACCTCGCCAAAGACGTGGTTACACGCGCCGAGATGATGCGTGTGACGCCCTCCCACTGGTGGCTGGACGTGGAGACCGGCAATTACTGGTCGGGCGACGTGCAGAACAACTCACAGGTGCTCCGCGGGGCCGTAGAGTACTTCAAGCAGCGCTCGCTGCCGGCCGGCATTTATGGCACGCCGTACCAGTTCCGGCTCATCGCGGGCGAATGGAAGTCTCCCGGGATCGCCGTCTGGACGGCCGGAGCCCAGGGCATCCAGATGGCCGCGAGCCGCTGTACGCCAGGATACGCATTCGCCGGGGGCACCGTGGTGATGGTCCAGTACTACGACTACGGGTTCGACACGAATTACATTTGTCCCGGCAGCGAAGGCCTGATGAGGCACCCGATCCAGGTGCCGATGGACGGCGGCCCGCGCGGCCGCACGGACGAGATGCAAGGCGCCCAGCTCCAGTTCTGGCACGTGGTTCCGAACGTTTCGAATTAGGGCGCGTGGACTTCCAACCGCGGCGGCGCGGCTGAATCGATGCATCCGGGAAGCGCTGCGACATCCGTGCCGAGGCTCGTTGAAACGGTGGGCGGGCCGTCCTTGCGGATGGCCGGCACCGAAGCTTCGATAAACAGCTTCGCCGGCCCGGCGCACCAGTTCGAGAGTTCGCCCTCCGCGATCCGGACGTCCTTCCCCTTCTCCACGGTGACGGACACCGGAAGCGTGGACGGGTTCCCCACGACTCCGGCGACCGGGAGGCGCCGCGGCGGCCCGG
>CAYTBM010000026.1:2105-20830 GCA_964436025.1 uncultured Anaerolineaceae bacterium | reverse complement strand
CGGGTTCTACTGGTACGAAGGTGATGTTCGCGTTGCCTGTGGGTGTGGACTCGTAGGGCCGTGTACGTCTCTGGTGCGGCTTTCTGCCCGCTGCGCCCTGGCCTTTATCTCGCCGCTCAGGCGGGTGGTTGACCGGAAAACGAAAAGCTACGTTCAAGGCGCGAATCAGCCGGACATCGTCGCTTCCCAGGGCGCCCGCGCAGTTCGGCGAGCCCGTCCGGAAAGCGAATCGGCGGACGAGTCAAGAGCGTCCCTTTGGAATTCGACGCCGGCTCCGTCGGCTCATTGCGTCTGAACGAGCTCGTCTTCGGCCTGGAGGTTCAGAATCAAGGTGTTGGTACCCCCGGTAGGACTCGAACCCACAACCTTCTGATCCGAAGTCAGACACTCTATCCATTGAGCTACGAGGGCAGGACTCCAGTGTAGCAGGACGCCGCTTTCGCCCCTAGCGCTGGTCCAGGCGGCGCAGGACGGCGAGGGTGATCGCTTCGATGCCGGCGAGTTCGGGGTTGGCCTCCAGCGCCTCCTCCACGAGACGCTTGGCGTCCGAGCGTGAGTACCCGAGGGCGGCGATCGCTTCGACGGCGTCGGCGACCGCGCGCTTGCTTTCCATGCGCGCAGCGTCGACTGGCTGTGCGACCCCGGCGTCGTGCATCGCGGCTTCCGCGACGAGCTTGCCCCGCAGCGTCGCGATGATCTTGTCCGCGCTGCGGGCGCCGATGCCGGGCATTTTCGAGAGGACGGTGCGGTCTTCCTGCTCGATGGCGCGCGCGATCGTGCTCACCGAGATGTTCATCGCTTTGACCGCTTTGGCGGGGCCGATGCCTTCGACAGTGGTGAACTTGCGGAAGAAGTCGCGTTCCGCGCGGCGGAGGAAGCCGACGAGCACCGGCGTGGGGTTGTTCGCGGTGGCGTGGTAGAAAATGTGGAGGCCGAGGATTGGGCCGCTTTCGCCCGCGAGCTCGTCGTCGCCGGCGATGGCCTGGATTTCGGGCCAGAGGACGCTCGGGACGAGTACTTCGTACCGCACCCCCTGCACATCGACTTCTACGAGCGGGCCGGAAGCGTCCATGCGGGCGAGCTGGCCCTGGAGGTGCGTAATCACGGGCGACAGCGTAACTGCGCCGCGCCGCTCGGTCGCGCCATCGACATTCGGCGGGCAGCCAATCGACAATCGGTGCGTGCCCGAACTGCCCGAAGTCGAAACGATCCGGCGCGACCTCGAACCACTGGTCGTTGGGCGGACAGTAGCCGGGATTGATGTTGATCCGGCAACGATCCAGTTGCTGGCCGGAGCGCCGATCGAAACGCTGCGGGCGAACCTCGTTGGCCGGCGCATCGAGTCGGCCGGGCGCCGCGGCAAGTACTTGATGTTCGCGCTGGACGACGGCCGCGTGTTCGTCGTTCACCTTCGCATGACCGGCCGGCTGGTCTGGCGGCCGGCGACCGCGCCGGAAGAGCCCTACCAGCGGGCGGTGATCCATCTCGAGAACGGGTTCGACTTGCGCTGGAGCGACCTGCGCAAATTCGGCACCTGGCGGATCCATGATTCGGCTGCTGAGGTCATCGCGAAACTGGGGCCCGAGCCCATCGACGCAGGGCTCACCTTGAAGCAATTCCGCGAGCGCCTGGCGAACCGGACGGCGCCGATCAAGGCCGTGCTGCTCGATCAGCGGCGGTTTGCGGGGCTCGGAAACATCTACGTCGACGAAGCGCTGTACGAGGCGGGGGTGCGGCCGGACACCCCGGCCAACGCGGTTTCGCCCGCAGCCATCAAGCGGCTGTACGGGACAACACGCGCCGTCCTGGAGCGGGGCATCGAGAACCGCGGGGCGAGCTTCAAGGACTACGTAGACGGGCAGGGAGAGCAGGGTCGGCAGCACATGTTCGTGCAGGTGTTCCGGCGTACGGGTAAGCCATGCTACGTCTGCGGGAGCGAAATCCAGCGGACGGTTGTGGGCGGCCGGTCGACGCACTTCTGTCCGAAGTGCCAGCCGAAGTCACGAATGAAGGTGAGGCCGCGTGGTTAGCCCCGGGGAACTCCTGGCGGCGCTTGGGCTCCCGGAGGACACGCCGCTCGCATGGGAGCCTTCCGGCGAGGCGCCGGGGAGCCCCGTGCGGGTGTTCATTCAGGGTGCCCGTCCGATGGAAGTGGTGGTGCGAGAACCGGCCGGGAGCGAAAGCCGCGAAAACCACGCCGCCGTCAGCGCGCGGCTGCACGAAGCGGGATTCCGCTGGGTCCCCGAGCTGCTCGCGATAGCAGGCGGCGCGACCGTGGAGCGGGCCGCGCCAGGCAGCACCGCGCTGCAGTTCATTCCGCCGCCGGGAGCCGCAGAAGCGGTAATGAGTGCGCTGGCCGCTCTCCACTCCTTGCCGCTTCGGGAGGGCCTGGACTGGGGCCGCTCCCCGCAGGACATGTTCCCACCCGATGAGTTCCCGCTGCACCGGCTTGGTTTTGCCTCAGAGGAGCGGGAGCCCGCCCGCGGGCCGCTGCTCGAAGCACACGATTATCTGCTCGCCTCGCCGTTCGGGTTCGCCCACCGAAACGCGACCGCGGCGAACGTCCTGCTTGGGCCGGGACAGGCGTGGCTCTGCGACTTCTCCCAGGCCGGGTATGGTCCGCAGTTGTGGGATGTCGCGGCGTTCTTGCTGACATCCGGCCTGGAAGGGCCGGCCCGCCGGGCGCTGGCCGCCGCCTACGCCGCTCAGCGCGAGATGTCCCCTGACACGGCCGCTGAACTGGTGGACCTGCTTGGGATCCTGTGGGGCATGCACTGGCTCCTCGAGTTGCCGCGGCGGCTGATCACGAATCTCGGAGACGACGCCACTACCGACGGGCTCAAGCTGTGCGCCGCCCGCATCGATCGGGGCATGCGCCAGCCCGCCGGGGATTCGCCGATCGCCGGGGCGATTCGACGGGCGCTCTGGAATGTTGATGCGTAGGCGTTCGACAAGCGCCTCTCACCGCTCGACAATCCAGCCGTGACGCTCCCAGCGGCCTATCCGGGGAACCTCTCGGAACTCGACTTCGTTGAAGCGTATGCGCGTTCGGCCCTGCGCAAGCCGCAGATGGCAGCGGATGCGGCGCTGCGTACGCTCGTGTTCTCGGAGTCCGGGGATCGGGCCATCCTCGTCGGCCTGATCGCGCAAGAGCTCGCCGAGTCAGCGCGGCGGCTGGTGGCGGTGTTCGACGCCCTGGGGGACCGGACACACCTCGTGGCGCGCTCGCTGCTCCGGCCCTTGCCCGGCGCGGCCGCCTGGAAGGCATTCGCGCACCTGGCGGCCACTATTTCTCCGGAACAGATGCTCCGCGAGCTTTCGATCGGAACTGACGCGCTGGAGTCCGCGCAGCTGCTGCGGGCCCAACCTGAGCTGGCCGAACTGACGGGCCTGGTGGCGGCGGCCGAAACGGGCAACCCAATGCTCCTGATCCCGGACCTGCTTCGCCGCCAGGTGGCGGAGGAGTGCTGGCTCGCCGGCGTCGACGCGAACGGCGAGCCGCTGGCATCCAGCTTCGGCAGTTCGGAAGCGGACGCGACGACGCTTGCCGACATAACTGCAGACCTCTGCGGGATCGGCAGCGGGTTTCTGATGTCTTATGTGCGCGCTCGCCGGGGCGCCGGGCGCGTGATTGAGTGACCATGTGGCAGGCCGGCCCCCGCAACGCCATCACCGATGTGCCCGGCATCCGCGTCGGCCACGACACTGACCGCAAGGGCGCAACCGGCTGCACCGTCATTCTTTGTGAGACCGCGGTCGCGGCGGCCGTCGATACCCGAGGGGGCGCGCCTGGCACCCGCGAGACGGACGTGCTGGGGCTGGCGAACCTCGTCCGGACGTGCCACGCGGTGGTTTTCACCGGCGGAAGCGCTTTTGGGCTCGCCGCCGCGGACGGCGTCATGCGCTTCCTGGGAGAGCGGGGTGTGGGCTTCGCGACGCTTCATCGGCCCGTTCCTATCGTGACTTCCGCGGTCCTGTACGACCTGGGCGTTGGGGACCCGCTGGCGCATCCTGACGCCGAAGCCGGCTACCGGGCCGCCTCGAAAGCGAAGGGCGGCGCGGTTGCAGAGGGGACGGTTGGCGCGGGAACCGGGGCAACGGCGGCGAAGCTGCTTGGCGCCGAGCGCTGCCTCAAGGGCGGCGTCGGCACCGCTAGCTTGCTTGGCCCGAATGGGGTGATCGTCGGCGCCCTGGTGGTTACCAACCCGGTTGGCTCTGTCTCAGACCCCGATACCGCCGAACTAGTAGCTGGCCCGAGAGCCGAAACGGGCGAATTCGTGGCGTTGGCCGAAGCCCTGTCCCGCCGGACCGAGGCGATGGAAGCGATTGCCGGGACGAACACGACGCTCATCTGCGTCGCGACGAACGCTACGCTCGAACCACATCAACTGCAGCGCGTCTGCACCCACGGGCACGATGGCTTCGCCCGCGTCGTGTCTCCCGCGCACACCGGAGGCGACGGCGATACCGCGTTCGCCGTTTCCATGGGCACACTGCCGATCCAACCGTATGAGGCGCTCACGGTGGGCGCGCTTGCGGCGCGAGCGGTCGAACTGGCGTTGCTCCGCAGCATTCGCCTGGCGAGGGGACTCAACGGGATCCCTTCGGCCGGCGAGTGGCTCGCGCGAGCGCATCCCGGATAGCCTCCCGTCATGGCGGCTGCGCCAATCTCTGGGCCTTTTGGCGGAAATTGGCCCCCTATGTGATTCACGCCACACGAACCACTTGAAGGAGAGGTTCAGCCGCGTTTACGTTCCTGAGGCCGGGCGCTTACGCGTCCGAATCACAACGGGAGCACAGAAGATGAGAAAGGTCCTGCTCGCCCTGCCGGCGTTGGCCATAGCCATCGCGGCAGTGTTCGCATCAACGGGGCAATCCGCCGAGGCAGCCGCCGTCAACCTGAAGATCCGCGCCGGCTCCGGCGAAACCGGCTACGCCGTCAACATGTTCCTGCCCACCTCAACCTACGTCCGCGCCGGCGACACCGTCACGTGGACGTTCACGTGGGACGAACCGCACACCGTCACCTTCGGGCAGCCCCAGGGCGACCCGACCGCCCCCGCCGCTTCGAATACCGCCACCTACGACGGCACCGGCGTGGTCAACTCCGGACTCGTTTTCCCGGCGCCGGGGCAAGAGACCACGTTCTCGGTGAAGTTCACCAAGGAAGGCACTTTCGACTACTACTGCGTCATCCATCCAGGCATGACGGGCCAGGTCGTCGTCCAGGGCGAAGGGATCGGCGAGCAGGACACCCAGGTGGCTGTCGATAGCCGCGGGGCAGCCGCGTACACGTCGGCAATCGGCGCGCTGAAGGCCGCCGCCGGCTCGCAGGCCGCGAAGCCAGTCGCCGTCACCGCTGGTGTCGGCGGCGGCAAGAAGTACACCCTCGCCGTCTCCAGCGCGACGGACCTTCCGCAGGGCGACGTCATGCAGTTCTTCCCCGCGTCGCTGAACATTGGTGTGAACGATCAGGTCGAATTCGTCTCGAACGTCCAGACGCCGCACGACGTGGTGTTCCCGGGGCCGGCCGACCTGAACGGGCCGCCGCCGCCGGAGCTGGCGAACTTCGACCCGTTCACGGGCGACTTCAACTACACGCCGGGCGTGAAGCTGGACAACTCGAAGCCGGTCATCAGCCCGATCATCGGCGTCGGTTATCCGGCTGGTAAAACCGCGTCGTTCTCGTTCGCAAAGGCCGGGGCGTACCAGTTCGCCTGCGTGCTGCACGCCAGCCAGGGCATGGTCGGCGTTATCAACGTGGGCACCAATGCTCCGCTGCCGCCGAACACCGGGGACACCGCTGCGACGCCGGCATCCGGCGCGAACGGGCTGTGGCTCGTCTTCGGCGCCGTAGGCCTTGCCTTTGCGGCCACGGGGGTGGCCTTCGCGGCCAGCCGCCGCTGAGTCGCCGGGCACTCGGATAGCAGCGCTGGTGGCCATCGCGAGAGCGGTGGCCACTTTTCTTTTTGGGGGCGCGATCGGGGCCGAATGTGTCCCAGACCACACGAATACATCCATTTGTGACACGGATACCCCTTGTCGCCCGGTTCAGACGGGTTTACGTTCCCGCGGTCGGCGCAGAGGCCGAACAACCAGAGGAGCACAAAACGCATGAGGAAGGTCTTGCTGGCTTTGCCAGCGCTGGCAATCGCGATAGCGGCTGTCTTTGCTTCCACCGGCCAGTCCGCAATTGCGGCGACCACCATCAACGTCAAAGTAGGCACGGGCGACGTGGGCTACACGGTCAACCAGTTCGGGCCCAACGTGGTCTACGTCCAGCCCGGGGACTCAGTGAAGTTCACCTTCCCCTGGTTCGAACCGCACAGCGTTACCTTCGGCATCCCTGCCGGGGACCCCAGCGTTCTCGTTGGCGGGGCAAACCCGAACTGGGAAGGCACCGGCTTCATCAGCTCCGGCCTCATTTTCGGGAGCCCGACCAGCACCGACACCTACAGCGTGACCTTCCCGAAGAAGGGCAGCTTTGACTACTTCTGCATCCTCCACCCGCTCATGACCGGGACGGTGGTGGTGCAGACGCCTGACCTCGGCACGCCCGACAACCAGCTCTCCGTGGACGGCCGGGCCACGGCTCAGTTCACGTCTTCCATGGCTGCCCTGAAGGCTGTCGCGGCCGGCATGGCGGCGAAGCCCGTGGCCGTGGCCGCGAACCCCAGTGGCGGGCGGAAGTACACGCTGAGCATCAGCTCCAGCACGGACCTGCCGCAGGGCGACGTGCAGCAGTTCTTCCCCGGCACGGTGAACATCGGCGTGAATGACACGATCGAGTGGGTCTCCGGCGTGCAAACGCCGCACACCGTCTCGATCGGCAACCCCGGCGCCATTGCCGGCCTCATCCCGCCCGGTGGCGCTGAAGCCGTCCTCGATATCGCCGCGTCCGTCCCTGCCGGCGGCAAGTTCGACGGCACGGGCATCGTCAACAGCGGTGTGCTCGGCGTCGGTTATCCGAAGGGCACGAAGTTCAACCTGACCTTCACCAAGGCAGGGACGTACCAGTACTACTGCTTCCTCCACGCGGACCAGGGCATGATGGCCACGGTCAACGTCGGCACGGGCGCGCCGTTGCCGCCGAACACGGGTGACACGGCCAACCCCGTAAGCCCGGCGGGCCAGAGCGGACTCTGGCTGGTCTTCGGGGCGGTCGGCCTGGCATTTGCGGCCACGGGGGCCGCGTTCGCCGCCAGCCGCCGCTAACAACGGCGAGTCGAGCGCATGACGAGTGGCCATCGCATCCGCGATGGCCACTTTGTTTGTGCCGCGATTCACAGCCCGTAACGAGCGCGTTCGAAACACTGTGAACACGAGACTTCCGGGGGAATCCTTCCGTGCGACTGCCGCTTTACGCCACTATCGCCCTTGCCGGCGCGTTGCTCGCCGCTTGCGGCGGGTCCGATTCGAAAACCGGCGCCACGCCGACCCGGCCCGCGGCAGCGAGTGCCACCGCGCCGGCTTCGGCTACCAGTGCCGTCTCGCCGGCGCCGGCAACGCAGCCCGCTTCCCCAACCACTGCCCCTTCCGTCGTGGCGACCAGCGAAGCAGCGACGCCAACGACGGCGGCAGCCACGCCGACCAGTGTCCCTGCCGGCAACACGCCCGTAGCCACCCAGCCGCCTCCCCCGCCGCCCACTCCGACGACGCCGCCATCGAGCGGGAACCCGATGAGCGCTGCCATTGGGGTGGGCGAAGTCGGTACCTCGCGGTGGATTCCGGCGGCGGTCAGCGTGGCAGTCGGTGGGACAGTCAGTTGGTCCTGGAGCGGGACATCACAGTTCCACAACGTTTTTGGGATCGACTTCCCGCTGAGCAGCGATCCGGCGAAGTCGGGATCGTTCGCCCATACGTTCGGAGCCCCCGGCGTCTACCACTTCACCTGCGATGTCCACCCGGACACGATGAAGGGGACGGTGACGGTGCAGTAGCCCGGGCGGCGTCCCCCGAAGGCCGGCGTTAAGCCGGTGCATCGGAACGACTCATTCCGTGGGCCGAGCGAGTCCCTCCGCCCTCGCCTCTGAGGGGAGCGGCCCTGGGTGAGTGCTCGCGGGGCGGGTCTGCAGACGCTAGTAGCGGCCGCCGAGCTTGGAGTGGTCCCAGCTATAGATGTCCACCGGATTTACCCGCACAACCACGCGCTTGCTGGCGGCTTTGAGCGCGGCTTCCGGCGTGTCCGTCGGGATGGGGATGCCGTTGTACTTGGATCCGACGTGCGCCATGACCTTCGCTGTGAAAGCGTTGTCATCGTCGATGAGGTCGGCGTTGCCCTCGATAACGAGGCCCTTGAGCTCGGCGTAGCCCTTGCCGGATTCGAGCATGCAGGTGATCCGCGGATCGCGCCGGAGGTTCATGATCTTCTGGCTTTTGCCAAAGGTGGTGAAATGAATCTTGCCGTCGATCACGACGTACCACATGGCGACAAGGTGCGGGAAGCCCTTGTGGCCGTTCGAGGCGACCTGGAGTGTCCAGCTGTCATTCAGGAATGCTTCCTGTTCCTGATCGGTGAGGGCGATGGACCCGCGGCGGCTTGGCATTCTGGTGTTCTCCAGCGAGTAGACTTTGTGGCGCAACAGTAGGCTGCGGCATGTGGCCCGCGCAAGGAGACTCACCATGGCATTCGAACACGGCAAGGGCGCCCGCCAAATCCAGGACCGGTTCGACTCCCGCCGGCTCGCCGACAAAATCTCCTCGCTGACGGTTCATGACACGATCACCGGCCGCGACCGCGACTTCATCGAGCGGATGGACATGTTCTTCATCGCCAGCCAGGGTGCCGACGGCAACCTCGATTGTTCGTACAAGGGCGGCGAACCGGGCTTCGTCCGCGTGATCGACGAGCACACGCTCGCCTTCCCGAGCTACGACGGCAACGGCCAGTTCATGACGACCGGGAACATCCTGGAGACGGGCAGGGTGGGCATGCTCTTCGTCGATTGGATGGGCCAGTTCCGCATCCGGCTCAACGGGACGGCGTCGATCGATTTCGACGACCCGCTGGCGGTAGAGTGGCCGGGCGCACAGTTCATCGTCCGCGTCAGGGCGGCCGAAGTATTCTCAAACTGCCCTCGCTACATCCATCGGATGGAACTCGTGGAACGTTCGGAGTTCGTCCCCCAGGCCGGGTGCGAGACGCCGGACGCGCCGTGGAAGGACTATTTCGAAGCGGACCTGCCGGCGGACCAGCAGGCGCGCCGGGCAGCCCGCGCTTCCGAGTAGCCATCCGACCTCGCAGAGCGGACACTTCGCCGCATGAGCAACGGCCACCACCTGATCCCGCCTTCGGGCGAGAAGTTCAAGGTGTCGGACTTCGACACCTCCCGCTCCAACGGCATGTCCAAAGAAGAGGGCGAGCAGAAGATCGCCGAGCTTCGGATCCGCCTGAACGAACTCCAGGACCTCCTCTACGCGGACGAGCGGTTCGGGCTGCTGGTCGTGCTCCAGGGCATCGACACGGGCGGCAAGGACGGCACGATCAAGAGCGTCTTCCAGGAAGTCGGCCCGCTTGGCTGCCAGGTGGTGAGCTTCAAGGTGCCCACCCCTGAGGAACTCGCCCACCCGTACCTCTGGCGCTACCAGAAGCAGACGCCACTCAAAGGCCACATCACCATCTTCAACCGTTCGCACTACGAGGCGGTGCTGGTTGAGCGGGTGAAGAACATTGTGCCCAGGGACGTGTGGGAACGCCGCTTCGACGACATCAATGAGTGGGAAGAGTTCCTGGTCCGCAACGGCACGGAGATCGTGAAGTTCGCGCTGCTGATTTCGAAGGACGAACAGCGCGAGCGTCTGCAGGAGCGCATCGACAACCCGAAGAAGCAGTGGAAGTTCCGCCTCGGTGACCTGGACGACCGAAAACTCTGGACCGAGTACCAGGACGCCTACAGCGACGTGATCACGAAGACGAACACAAAGCACGCCCCGTGGCATGTGGTACCGGCGGATCGCAAATGGTATCGAGACGTTGTCGTCGCAGAGGCGCTCATCCAGAAGCTGGAGTCGCTTGACCTGCGCTACCCGCCGGCAGACCCGCAAATCGTCGGGATGAAGGTGGAGTAGGGGCTACAGCGCGCGCATGCGATTATTCCGCGGCTGGTTCTCGACCTCGGCGAGCCCCAGAGCAGCCATGACCGGCGGCACGTACATGCCGAACCGCCCGCGGTAACCCTTGCGCAGCCCGTACCATCCACCGACCGGGTTGTTTTCGGCGCGCGCCCAGGCTTCGACGCTGCCGGGCGCTGCCGGCTTCTGCTCGTCGGCGTTGCCGAGGAGCATCCAGTCGCCGTGGCTCCTGAGCATGGCGTGAAGGTCTTCGATGCAGCGGAGGTGGTACCGCAGTTCGGTGGTCCCCGCACGCACCACGAGTGCCGGCGGGTCCAACGCCTGGTTTCGCCACGCGAGGAACTCTGCCCCGCCGCTCGGCGTCTTCAGTACCCAGGGGTCTTCCACCGTCCCGCTCCCCGTGAACTCGGTCATCGTGCATCTCCTCACTCGCAGTTGGCTGACAGTACAGCCCACGTCCGCATTCAGGACGCTGAATCCTGACAACCTACTGTCAGGAACGTCCGGGGCTATTCGTAGAACCGCCGCGCCTCGGCTTCAAGCTCCGCCCGCTCGGCGGCGCTCATCGGCTCGTAGCTGGAGGCAGTCGCGACGTTTTCGACGATGCGTGATGGATACCTCGCGCCCGGGATGGCGACGGATACCGACGGGTTGGAAAACACATAGCGGAGCAGGTTCGCGGGAGTGAGCGGACCCCTGTAACCCTCGGCGACGCGTCCGCGCATCGTGCTCGTGCGGCCCGAGCCCCCGACGGGCCGCATCACAATGACGCCGACGCCACGCTCCGCCGCCAGCTCGATCAGCGGCGCCGAATCCGGGTAGAACGCGGAGTATTCGAGCATGATCGTCGCGAACTCGCCGCTTTCAATCGCACGGCGCGCGATCTCCAGGTTGTGCGTCGAGATGCCGATGTGCGCGATCAGGCCGCGGTATTGCGCCGTCTTAAGCCCTCCGAGCGCGCCGTCCTCAGCCATCGCCTCGTTCCACGCTTTCTGGGTAGAGATGTCATGCAGCTGGTAGAGGTCGATCTGACCGACGCCGAGGACGCTGAGCGACTTGTCGACTTCCCATTGGCTGCCATTGATGGAGTGGCTGAACGTCTTGGATCCGACAACGAAGTCTTTCCCGCCGCGCTCGCGGATAACCTTGCCCAGCAGGAACTCGCTGCCTTCGTACCCACGCGCCGTGTCGATGAAGTCGATACCGAGGTTGAGGGCGGTGGTGACAGTCTCCACGGCCTGGGGCGATTGGGGGGTGTCCATCGCCCCAAGGCCCAGTTCGGCCACGGTAATGCCGGACTTGCCAAGAGGGCGGCGCTTGAGTGCCATGTCCTCAGGCTACCCGATCGCGGGCAATTCTCGACATGCTTTTATACTCTGCCGATGCCCCGCCGACGGTCGAGTACCGCACAAACTGATGAAGCGCTCGCGAGCGACATGGCGTCCGTCCTTCGCGAGCACGTTCTCGATGCCTGGTTTCCCGTTTCCATCGATTGCGAGAGTGGTGGGTTTCACCAGTCCTTCGACCGTCGCTGGCGGAGGCTGGCGGACAGGGGGCGGATGCTCGAGTTCCAGGCACGCCAAACGCGCTCGCTCGCACAGCTGTCGGAGGTTTACGCGGACGATGGGCGCTGGCATGAGTACGCCATGCACGGATTCCGCTACCTCCGCGACACGATGTGGGACCGCGAGCATGGCGGTTGGCACTGGCTTGTGGCTCCGGCAGGCGAGCCCCGCGCGGGCGGCACGAAACACGCCCACTCCGGCGCGTACGCCGTCCAGGCCGCCGTCGTGGTCCACCGCGCCACCGGAGACCCGAGCGCGCGAGAACTCGCGGAAGAGGGGCTCGCCTGGTTCGATCGTCACGCCCGCGACCGCGAGCACGGCGGGTTTCACGGGTGGCTGACGCGTGAGGGCACGGTCATTCGGACGGCTTCGGATCTACCCGCTGGCGCGGGGCCAGAAGAGCCGCTGGGGCACGACATCGGCCTCAAGGACGTAAACGTCCTGGGCGACTGGTTCGAGACGATGCTGGACTACCTGGCCGCGCTCCCCGGTTCGACGCTTGCGAAGGCGCTGCTGGACGAGCTCGCCGCAATCTACATGCGCCATGCCACCACGGCCGCAGGCGAAGTGCACTACGGGTTCCATGACGATTGGACCCCGCAGCCCGGTATGGAGTGGTACGGCTACGGGTTCCAGGCTACGGAGCGCTTTCTCGCGGGAGCGACGGTCCTCACCGAGCACCCGGACATGGAGGCGCGAGCGCGGGCAGTGATGATCCACACAGTCCGGCTCTCACAGTCGCCGCACGGAGGCTTCCGCTACGCCGGCAACGCCGGGCGTCCGGCGCGGCTCGAAGGCCATTCGACAGGCGTTCCGGCGCGGCTCTGGTGGGTACAGTTCGAGGGGCTGCGGATCCTCGCGCTCTACGCCGCCGCCGAAGGCGAGGACGGCGCCTACCATCGAGCGTTGCGGAAACAGTGGATGTTCATCAAGCGGCATTTGCTCGACGAGCAGTTCGGCGGAGCCTACTTCCAGCCGCGAAGCGATTGGAAGCCCTGGGCCCGCTCGTGGTTGCCCGGACAGTCCTGGGCGTTTCGCAAAGGCAACCCGTGGAAGGACTGTTCCCATGAGACCGATTGCCTGCTCATGAGCATCGCCGCGCTGGGTGGGAGCTCCTGACACGCTGCTGTCAGTAATCCTCACCCAACCCCCACCGGCCATCCGTTAAACTCGATTCATGACCACCGTCCATGCCCCCGCCGCCGCGCCGGCGCAGTTCAAGCTCACCGCGGACTACGTGCCGACCGGCGACCAGCCGCAGGCCATCGAGAAGCTCGTTGAGGGCGTGAACCGCGGCGACCGCTACCAGACGCTTCTCGGCGTCACGGGCTCGGGCAAGACGTTCACGGTGGCGAATGTTATCCAGCAGACGGGGCGGCCCACACTCGTCCTCGCGCACAACAAGACGCTGGCGGCGCAACTCTGCTCGGAACTCAAGGAGTTCTTCCCGGAGAACTCGGTCGAATACTTCGTCAGCTATTACGACTACTACCAGCCTGAGGCATACATCCCGCGGAGCGACACCTACATCGCCAAGGACGCGGATATCAACGAGGAGATCGACAAACTGCGCCACGCTGCCTCGCGGGCGCTGCTCACCCGGCGCGATGTGATCATCGTGGCCTCGGTCAGCTGCATCTACGGCCTTGGCGACCCGACGGAGTACGAGGGCTTCGTCCTCCATTTCGAACGCGGCCAGCGCTTCGACCGCGGCGATGCCATCCGCAAGATGGTCGCGATGCAGTACGAGCGGAACGACATGAACATGGTCCGCGGCAAGTTCCGCCTGCGGGGAGACTCACTGACGGTCATCCCGAGCTACGAGGAACTGGCCGTCCGCGTCGACTTCTTCGGCGACGAAGTGGAGCGCATCGTCGAACTGGACCCGCTGACCGGCGAAATTCTGGCCGAGCGCGATGAGGTCGACATCTTTCCGGCGAAGCACTTCGTCACCGGCAGGGACCGCATGGACGGCGCCATCGCGAGCATCGAGAAGGAGTTGGAAGAGCAACTCGAAATCTTTCGCAAACAGGGCAAGATCCTCGAAGCGGCGCGGCTCGAAGAGCGCACGCACTACGACATCGAGTCGCTGCGCGAGACGGGGTACTGCCCGGGCGTCGAGAACTACTCGCGGCACCTGCAGATGCGCGAGCCGGGCTCGACGCCCTGGTGTCTGCTCGACTATTTTCCGGACGACTGGCTGCTCATCGTCGACGAATCGCACAACACGCTGCCGCAGGTGCAGGGCCAGTTTTTCGGCGACCGGGCGCGCAAGGACACGCTGGTGGAGTTCGGCTTCCGCCTTCCGAGTGCCGTGGACAACCGGCCGCAAACATTCGAAGAGTTCGATCGCCACATCAACCAGGCGATTTTCGTGTCAGCCACGCCTGGCGACTACGAAATCAAGATGTCCAGCCAGGTGGTGGAGCAGGTCATCCGGCCCACGGGACTGCTCGACCCCGAGATCACCATCAAGCCGACCAAGAACCAGGTCGACGACCTGATGGATGAGATTCGCAAGACGGTCGACAAGGGTCAGCGCGTCCTGGTCACCACGCTGACGAAGAAGATGGCCGAGGACCTGGCGGACTACCTGAAAGAGATGGGCATCAAGACCCACTACATCCACGCCGAGGTCGAAACGCTCGACCGGGTGGAAATCCTGCGCGACCTGCGGCTTGGTGTTTACGACGTGGTGGTCGGCATCAACCTCCTGCGCGAAGGCCTGGACCTGCCGGAGGTCTCGCTCGTCTGCATCCTCGATGCGGACAAGGAAGGCTACCTGCGTTCGAACCGTTCGCTGATCCAGACGATCGGGCGGGCGGCGCGGCACCTGGAAGGCCGCGTCGTCATGTACGCCGACAAGGTCACCATGAGCATGCAGAACGCTATCGACGAGACCTACCGCCGGCGGAAAATCCAGGAAGAGTACAACCGGGAGCACGGCATCGAAGCGGCCAGCATCGTCAAGGCTGTCCGCGACATCACCGACCACGTCCGCATGGTTGCGGAGGAGAAGGACAGCTACGACGCCGGCGTGCCGTCCTCGATGTCGAAGGACGAGCTGATGCGGATGGTGAAAGAACTCGAGACGCAGATGAAGACGGCGGCGAAGAACCTCGAGTTCGAGAAAGCCGCCGCCCTGCGCGACAAGGTGGTGGAGCTGCGGCGCGAGCTGGTTGGCACCGACGCGGAAGAGCTGGCGGCGTTCGCGGACGCAGCCGGGCGCCGCGGTCCGCTCCGCTTCGGCCGAAGCCAGGCCGGCGGCCGGGACCGTGGACGGCGCTACCGCCGGTAGGATCGCTCTGATTCGGATCGGTGAGATTCGAGTGGGACGAGGACAATGAGGAGCATGTCGCTTGACACGGCGTGATATCGAGGAGTGGGAAGCCGCCTACAACGACCTGAACAAGAAGGCGCGCCCCGCGCACTCTGGTCCGGAGCGGAGGCGCGCTCTGCTCGGCCGCACCGACTCCGGGCGTCTGCTTCATCTCGTCTTCACCCTCCGAGGCAAGGTCGTCCGGCCCGTTACCGCACGCGACGCGACCTTTCGAGAGCGGCGCATGTACCGGGAAAAATTGGCTAGGATGCTTGCACGATGGCCAGGACTTCAACGCAGTTAACGACAGTGCAAAGCCTTGAGGAGATTCCCGAGTTCGCGTCGGAACGGGAGGAAGCCGAGTTCTGGGATACGCACACCATGAGCGACGATCTCTGGAATGCGCTGCCGCCTGCTGAGGACGAATTGCCGCCGCCGGGTACACCGATGGGAGTCAGTCTCTCCCTGAACGCCGAACTTGCCGGGCGCCTGCGGACACTCGCGAAGAAGAAGGGTGTGAGCTACCTGGCTCTTGCCCGCGCCTTCGTTGCCGAGCGGCTCTACGAAGAGGAAAAGCGCGAGGGCATCATCGGCGACTCGCGCGCTTCGTAGGGACGCTTCCGATGACCAGCCTCTACGAGAACCTTGCCCAGAAATTGAAGCGTGAGGGCGGCGGCGGGCGCCTCGGTGGCGCGCGGGCCGACATCAGCGTGTTGTTGTTCAACTACCGCGAGGCGATCCACCAGCTGTGGTTGGCAGCGGATCAGGGCGACGACGACCGGCTTACTCAAGCAGTGGAGGCGCTGCGGCCGCTGTTCGGCGAGGGATCCCGCCAACCCACGTCGCCATGACACCGCCTGCTGTGCATAGACCGCCGCATGCCGCACCATCGGGCCATGCGAATCCTTGGTATTGACCCGGGACTGAACACCACCGGCTGGGGGTTGGTCGAGACATCCGGCGCCGACTGCGCGCACGTCCGCCACGGCGCCGTGCGCACCAAACCCGCCGACGCCAAGAGCCACCGCCTGGTCATCCTCCGCGACGCGGTCTGCGCGCTTGCTCGCGAGCACGGCGCCACGCACGGCGCAATCGAAGCCGGCTTCGTCGGTTCGAACGCGAGGAGCGCGATGGCTCTGGGCGAAGCGCGGGCGGCCTGCATCCTCGGGCTCGCGGACGCGGGCCTGGCCGTTGTCGAGTACTCGCCCGCCGTGGTGAAGGCCACGGTGGCCGGCTACGGCCGCGGCGAGAAGTCGCAGGTAGCCGAGATGGTCCGTCTCCAGCTTCGCCTCACCAGTGTCCCGACACCGGAAGACGCTGCGGACGCGCTCGCCGTGGCGATCACGCACTGGGCCCACGCCCGGCTGATGGGTTAGCCGCTACAATCGGCGCCACTACTTTCGAGGTGATGCGCCATGGACGAGCAGACAGCTGCGGCGAAGAAGACGATTCTCCGGACGATTCCCTACGGGCTCTACGTCCTCGGCGTGAACAACGGTGGCGAAGACTCGGCGGCCTGCATCAACTGGGTCACCCAGACCTCGTTCGACCCGCCGCTCGTGGTTATGGGCGTAAAGAAGGACAGCGGCGCGTATGCGCTCCTCAAGCAGAGCGGCAAGTTCGCGCTCTCATTCCTGGAAAGCGGCCAGAAGGACCTTGCGTTCGCGTTCTTCAAGCCCACCACCGTGGAAGGCAACACCATCAACGGCGCGGAGTTCGAACGCGGCGCCGACAGCAACGCGCCGGTCATAAGCGCCACACCGGCGTTTATCGAAGGCAATTACGTCGGTGAGGTGGACATGGGCGACCACTCCTGCGTCGTCGGCCAGGTGACGAACGCGGTCCTCAAGCGGGACTACAGCATCCTCACGCTCAAGGAATGCGGCGTGAACTACGGCGGTTGAGCTCACCACGGAGGCACGGAGAGCACGGAGTGTCCGGAAGAGAAGGAGCCTTTGCTGAAGCATGAGGAGCTGACGAGGAACATCGTTGGTGCGGCGATCGATGTTCACCGCGAACTCGGCCCGGGGCTCCTAGAGTCGGTCTACGAGGAGTGCCTGGCGTTCGAGTTGGCACAGCGGGGAATCACATTCACCCGCCAGGCGCCGCTTCCGCTGACATACAAAGGGAGGTCCCTCGACTCGAACCTTCGGCTCGATCTGCTGGTCCAGGACGTCGTCGTTGTGGAATTGAAGTCAGTCGAGGCGGTTTTGCCAATCCACGAGGCACAGCTGCTCACCTATCTCAAGCTAACCGGATGCGAGGTCGGACTACTCATCAACTTCAACGTCCGTGTCCTCAAGACTGGCATCGTCCGGCGCGTGCTATGAAGACAATTCTCCGTGCTTTCCGTGCCTCCGTGGTGAGATTTATCGTGCGCACATGCGGCGGGTGACTTCCCAGACCATCTGGCAGTTCAGCCGGAATGACTCGACGCTGACTCGCTCGTTGTGGCCGTGAACACCGCGGGCAATCTCAGGACTGGTCAGTCCGCCGGAGAACCCGTAGCTGAGCATCCCGCGGTTGCGGAGGACGCTGCTGTCGGTGAAACCCACGGTCATTCCTGGTACGACCACCGCGTCCTCCACGTGGTCGTGGATGACCTCTTCCATCACCCGGAAGAGCTCGGTGTCGAAGGGATTCGTGTCAGACCAGCCGACGTGGACACGCTCGATTCTGACCTTCGGGTCGTCGATGACGGCGGCGAGTTCGGCCTCGAAATCCTCGGGCTTCACCCCCGGGAGAAGGCGGATGTCGAGCGTCGCTTCCGCTCGTGCCGGGATGACGTTGTGCTTGATGCCGGACGTGGCCGTGGTGGCGCTGATGGTGTTCGTGAGGAGCGCGCGGACGCGCGGATCCTTCTCGGCCGCGGCTTTGAGCGCTTCCGGCGTCGCTTCGCCCTTGTAAATACCCGCGCGGCTCAGGCGGCCGAAGTACTCGGTCAGCACCGGCGAAACGGTCATCGGCCGCTCCCACTCCTGGACGCGGTACATGGCGCGGACCAGACGGTCGAGGGCGTTGTCCTCGTGCGGCATCGAACCGTGGCCGGGCCGGCCTTCGGCGACAAGCCGGAGCCAGAGCGGGCCTTTCTCCGAGACGGCGATGCTGTACACCGGCCGCTCCACGCCGAACGACTCGGTCGAACCGCCCCCGCCTTCGTTGATCACGTACTCGGCGTCCAGCGTCTCCGGGTACTCGCGTTCAATGAAGCGCATGCCGAACTCGCTGCCGGCTTCTTCGTCGGCCTGCGCGAAGAAGATGACGTCACGAGCGAGCGGCACGTTGAGACGCTTCAGCGTGATGAAGGTCATCAATTCGGCGATGCCGAGGCCCTTCATGTCGAGCGCTCCGCGGCCCCAGATGAACCCGTCGATGACCTGGGCTCCGAACGGATCTTCGTCCCAGAATTCGCGCTGCACCGGCACGACGTCCGTATGGTTGAGGAGCATGAGCGGCCGCTTCGAACCATCGCCTTTGATAACCGCCCGCAACGAGACGCGGCCGTTTCCTGCGTCGTAGAGGTCGTAGTCGATGCCCTCACGGTGGAGGATGGCGCCGAGGAAGTTGCAGGCCAGCACTTCGTTTCCGGGCGGGTTCGACGTATCGACGCGGATGAACTCGCAGAGGTACTCGATGGCTTCATCGAGGTAGGTGTCCCAGTTGATGGCGGGTGCGGTGCTCATGGTGGGGCATCGTACGCGGCGGGGGCCGCTGATGCTGCGGTACACTGTGCGCATGGCAATCTCCCGCCCCAAGGCCCCACGCTCGCG
>CAYTBM010000026.1:0-2005 GCA_964436025.1 uncultured Anaerolineaceae bacterium | reverse complement strand
GACATCCGCACCAGCGGACTGACTACACGCTGAGGACCGGTTAGCTCGTGCTCCAGTGCGGTCATCATGCCGGCTGCGACAACGTGCGGGTCGTCAGCCATGTCCTCGGGCTGGTTGACCACGCTCGCCGGGACACCGGCATCCAGGAAAAGGGCGACCCATTCATCCGCGGGCCGCTCGAGCAGCCGTTCCTGAATGCGCTCCCGCCACACTTCGATGAGCCGGCGGCTGTCCGGCTCCGCGGCGTTGAAGCCCGGCGAGTCCGTCGGGTCATCGATACCGAGGATGCTCCGAATCGTATTCCGGTTCTGCATGGTCAGCGCACCGAGCACGAGCGCGCCGCGCTTTGTGTGATAGCCGCCGTAAAACAGCCGGTGACTGGCGAACCGCGGCGCCTGGGCCTTGCGGATCGCCGCAACTTCGTCGTACGGCGCCCCCGCGTCTTGCCTCGCGTGGATTTCCTGCATGAGCGGGTCACGAAGCACGGAGTCGTGCACAGGTTCGCGCATGACTTTGTCGGAGAGCAGTTCCAGTGCGCTCTGGAGCAGCGAAACGTGGATTTCCTGGCCTCGTCCTGACTGCTGGCGATGGAACAGGGCGGCGCAAATGCCCATCGCGGCTGCAAGCCCGGTTGTCCGGTCCAGGTAGGTGCTGCTCACCAGCTGCTGCGGCGCGCCGTGCTCGTCCACCTTGGCTTCGGCCGCCATGACGCCGCTGTAAGCCTGGGCCACGATGTCGCTGCCGGCGCGCTGGGCGTACGGCCCTGTCTCGCCGAAGCCCGTGATGTTGGCGTAGATCAGCCGTGGGTTCAGCGCGGAGAGGCGGGCGTGTCCGATGTTCAGCCGTTCGGCGACGCCTGCACGGTAGTTCATCAGGATGACGTCGAATCCCGGGATGATCCGGTGGACCAGGGCCTGCCCGTCCGGGTTCGAGAGGTCGATCGTCAGGCTGCGCTTGCCGCGATTGAGCGACTGGAAGTACTTGCCCTCGTTTGGGACTACGGCTCCGCTGTTACGGCGGTCTTCGCCGCGCGGAGGTTCGACTTTCACCACATCGGCGCCCATATCGGAGAGCGCAACGCCCGCAAATGGCCCGGCGACGATTTGCGAAAGCTCGAGCACGCGGATGCCCGCGAGCGGACCCGCTGGCGCGTCCATCAGCCTCTCGGCAGGCCGAGGCCGCGCGTCGCAATGACGTTTCGCTGGACCTCGCTCGTGCCGCCGCGGATCGTGGCCGGGACCATGCCGAGGTACATCCGCGCGAACGACTCCTCGCCCTCGGTGACCTGCCCGCGCAGCCCCATGACCTGCATGCAGGTCTGAGCGACCCGCTGCGAAAGCTCGGAGTTGTAGAGCTTCGCCATCGAGGCCTCGTCGTTCGGCAACTGGCCTTTGTTCTGCATGGATATGATGCGCATCGAGAACTGGTACATGATTTCGGCTTCGATGAAGCGCTGCGCGATCTCGTGGCGAAGGGTGGAGGCGTCGAGCCGGCGGCGAAGCAGCGGGTCGGCATGCACGATGTCGAGCATTCGCTGGAGCGTGCGGCGGGCGCCGATGGCCCCGCCGATGTTTGAGCGTTCGAAGTCCAGCAGCGTCATCGCGACATACCAGCCGCGATTCTCTTCGCCGACCAGGTTGGCCGCCGGCACGCGGACGTCTTCGAAGAAGACTTCGTTGAAGTAATGGCGGCCGTTCATGTCCACAAGCGGCCGGATCGAGATGCCCGGGGACTTGATGTCGTCGATGAGCAGGAACGAGATGCCGCGGTGCTTGGGCGCCTGGGGGTCGGTGCGGACGAGCGCGAAGATGGCATCGGCTGTGTGGGCGGCCGAGGTCCAGATCTTTTGTCCGTTTACCACGAACTCATCGCCGTCCCGGACGGCCCGGGTTTGCAGCGACGCCAGGTCCGAGCCGGCCCCGGGCTCGCTGTAACCCTGCGCCCAGGTCGCTTCGCCGGCGAGGATCGGCGGCAGGTACTGCTTTCGCTGCTCTTCGTTCCCATG
>CAYTBM010000025.1:8560-20984 GCA_964436025.1 uncultured Anaerolineaceae bacterium | reverse complement strand
CTGCCTGACCGGACTGCTGCAGGAACGTGCCCGTGCTGGCGCGTGTGATTGAATCTCTCGGCATCCCCACCGTCACGGTGACCATGATCCCGGAGCTTGCGCTGAAGATGCACGCCTCGCGGGTGGTGGGCGTGGAGTTCCCCTTCGGCCACAGCTTCGGTACACCGCACAACGACGAACTGATGTTGACCGTCGCACGGGCTGCTTGCGAAGCGCTCGAAGAAGCGGGTGCGCCCGGCTACCGGCTCGACGTGGACGCAGAGTGGCCTGTCCCGATCGAGGTCGCCTACAAGACGTGGCACCCGCCACGCCCGAGCCCGATCGTCGCGCGGATGTTGAAGCAGCGGGGGCAATAGCGCACGCGGCTTCGCCGTGCCGGGGCTACGGCGTTGGGTCGACGCAGCCCCTGGCCGCAGCAAAACTCGCACCTGGAGTGCCTCATGACCGGCCGGCTCAATGGAAAGCACGCGATCGTCACGGCCGCCGGCCAGGGCATCGGGCGGGCGACCGCAGCCCTCTTCGCGCGCGAAGGCGCGGTTGTACAGGCAATCGATATCAACCCGAGCACGCTTGCTGCGCTCGCCGAGGAGTTCCCCGCCATTCGCACCCGCGCGCTGGATGTCACCGATCCGGCCGCCGTTCGGGAATTCGCCGCGGGCGCGGGCGTCGTTGACGTGCTGTTCAACTGCGCCGGATTCGTCCATCACGGGACAATCCTCGACGCCACCGAGGAGGACTGGGACTTTTCGTTCAACCTCAACGTGCGCTCGATGTACCGCATGATCCGGGCCGTGCTTCCCGGGATGCTGGAGCGTGGTGGCGGAAGCATCATCAACATGTCCTCGGTCGTCTCGAGCGTAAAGGGCGCGCCCAACCGCTTTGTTTACGGGACGACGAAGGCCGCGGTCATCGGCCTGACGCGCTCGATAGCGGCGGACTTCGTGGGTCAGGGCATCCGATGCAACGCGATTTGCCCGGGAACCGTCGAAACACCGTCGCTCCAGGGACGAATCAACGCGTTCGAGGACCCGGTGGAGGCGCGCAAGATGTTCATCGCGCGGCAGCCGATCGGGCGCCTTGGCACGGCGGAGGAGATCGCCAATCTCGCGGTCTACCTGGCGTCCGATGAGTCGTCCTACACCACCGGGGCGGTGCACATCATCGATGGCGCGTGGTCGAACTGATGAACATGTCGGGGGTGTTCACCACAGAGGCACGAAGGACACGGAGAATAGCTGGAAGTCACGGAGGATGCGGAGTCGGGCCGGAGGTGCCCAGGAGCATGGTCCCACCGCCGGACCGGGCGTCATGAAGACCTACGCCCAGACCATCCTCCTTCGCGACGACCCGGCTGTGCTCGCTGCCTACCGTGAGCACCACGACAATATCTGGCCGGAGATAGCCGAGGGCCTGCGTGGCGCAGGCATCCTGCAGATGCGTATCTGGCTGTTCGGCCGGCAACTGTTCATGGCCATGGACACGGTGGACGACTTCGATTTGGAGCGTGATTTCGCCGCGTACGAGGCTGGCCACCAGCGGCGCGCCGAATGGCAACGGCTGATGGAGTCCTTCCAGCAGCCGGTCGCTGAAGCGCAGCCCGGCGAATGGTGGGCGCAAATGGAGTTGGTGTTCACGCTCAATGGCTGACCCGCTGCCGCAATCCTGGCTGCTGCCGGAGAATCCCCGGCCAATCGTCATCATCGGCGCCGGCAGCATCGTGCGGGATGCCCATTTGCCGGTGTACCGGCGGCTCGGGTTCCCGGTAGCGGGTATCTATGACGTGAACCAGGCGGCGGCACAGTCGCTCGCCGCGCAGTTCGGCGTCAACCGCGTGTACCGTTCGCTCGAGGAGGCCGCCGCGACGCCGGACGCGGTGTTCGACCTGGCCGTGCCGCCGCAGGCAATCCACGGCATCGTGTCGCAACTGCCGCGCGGCTCCGGCGTGCTCATTCAGAAGCCGCTCGGGGTGGACCTGAAGGACGCCGTGCGGATTGTTCGAGCCTGCGCGGAACGGGAACTCGTCGCAGCGTCGAACTTTCAGCTCCGGTTCAGCCCGAACATGCTCGCGCTCAAGGCGGCAATCGCCCGCGGCGACCTCGGCCGCTTGTTGGATGTCGAGGTTCGGGTGGTGGTGCACACCCCCTGGGAGTACTGGGCGTTCCTGAAATCGGCGCCGCGGTTGGAGGTGCTGATGCACTCCATCCATTACGTGGACCTCGTCCGGCACCTGCTCGGCGATCCGGCCGGTGTGTACTGCAAGGGCCTAACGAACCCACTCACACCGGATTTCGCGGACGCGCGCACCACGATCATCCTCGACTACCCGGATGTCCGCTGCAGCATCCTGGCGAACCACTCGCACCGGTTCGGGCCCGAAATGCAGCAGTCGCAGATCAAGGTGGAAGGGACCAGGGCCGCGATCATCGCGACTATGGGCGTGAACCTGGATTACCCGCGCGGCATGCCAGACGAGCTGCTGTTCGCTCCGCAAGGCGGCCCGTGGGAGTCCATCTCGCTCCGTGGCTCGTGGTTCATAGAGGCCTTCGAAGGCCCGATGAGCAACCTTCAACGCGTTCTTTCGGGTGAGGATTCTGCCCTTGTGAGCCCGGTTTCCGATGCCCTTCGGACTATGACGGTTGTCGAGGCCTGTTACGCTTCGAGCACCGCGGGAGGCCTGCCGCTCCCCTCGGAGGACTGATCGTTGGCGGTTCGGGTCGACTCTCATCAACACTTCTGGCGGTACACGCCCGCCGAATACCCCTGGATCAGCGAGGACATGCCGGCGTTGCGGCGTGACCGCCTTCCCGAAGACCTGGCGCCCATCCTGAGTGATGCCGCCATGGATATGTGCGTGGCCGTCCAGGCGCGCCCGAGCCTGGACGAGACGCACTGGCTGCTCGAATTGTCACGGCAGCAAGCGTTCATCGGCGGCGTGGTGGGCTGGTTCGACCTTTGCGCGCCGGACTTCGAAGAGCAGATCGACGCGCTGCCCTGGCCGAATAAGCTCGTCGGCGTGCGGGCGATGCTCCAGGACGAGCCGGACGACGAGCACATGCTCCGTGACGAGTTCCGGCGCGGCCTGAAGGTGGTCAGCGACTGCGGGTATACCTACGACCTGCTTATCTATCCGCGCCACCTGCCCTACGCGCTCAAGTTGGCACGCCAGTTCCCGTCGATGCGGTTCGTCATCGACCACCTCGCGAAACCACCTATCGCATCGGGCGAACTCGACCCGTGGGCGAAGCTCATGCGCGAACTGGCCCACGAGCCCAACGTCGCCTGCAAACTCTCCGGCATGGTGACCGAAGCCGCGGTGCACTGGCGGCAGTCAGACCTCGCGCCATACATCGACATCGTGGGCGACTACTTTGGCGAGAAGCGGCTGATCTTCGGCTCCGATTGGCCCGTTTGCGAGATGGCTGCGACGTACGCGCAGGTGGTAGAGGTGGTGGAGAGGCACTTCCACTACCTGCCACAGGAATCGCGCGAGTGGATCATGGGCGGGAATGCCGGTCGCTGGTACGACCTGGGTTTCACGGTAGAGAACCGATACCCGTTCGCTTGACCGGCGACGACGCCACGGGGAGAGTTCGCGCCATGCCTAGAACCATCACCGGGATGCGCGTCCGCGACATCCGCATGCCCACTTCGCGCTTGCTCGACGGCTCCGACGCGATGAACCCGGACCCCGACTACTCCGCCGCCTACGTCGTGCTCACCACAGACGCCGGCGACCATCTCGAAGGCCATGGGATGACGTTCACCATTGGGCGCGGGAATGAACTCTGTTGTGCCGCGATCGAGGCGCTCAAGCCGCTCATCGTGGGCCGGACTCTGGAGTCGTTCACCGAAGATATGGGCGCGTTCTGGCGGCACATAACCAGCGACAGCCAGCTTCGCTGGGTTGGCCCTGAGAAGGGCGTGATCCACCTCGCGACGGCGGCAGTGGTCAACGCGGTTTGGGACCTGTGGGCGAAGGTGCAGGGCAAGCCGGTCTGGAAACTGGTCGCTGACATGACGCCGACGGAGTTCGTGCGCTGCATCGATTTCCGCTACATCACGGACGCCATCTCGCCGGGCGAAGCGCACCAGATGCTGGAAAAGCTCTCCGCCACCAAAGCGGAACGCGAAGCCGAGATGCGACGTGACGGCTATCCCGCCTACGTCACGTCGGCCGGCTGGATCGGCTATCCGGAAGAGAAGATGCGGAAGCTCTTCCGGGAGGCAATCGCGGATGGTTGGAACCACTTCAAGGTGAAGGTCGGGACGAGCGTCGAGGCGGACATCGCGCGCCTGGAAATTGCGCGCGAAGAGATCGGCACGCACCGCACCTTGATGGTCGACGCGAACCAGGTCTGGGATGTGAACCAGGCCATCGACCACATGCGCCAGCTCGAACGGTTCGACCTCACCTGGATCGAGGAGCCAACCAGCCCGGACGACGTGCTTGGACATGCCGCCATCAGGCGCGCGCTCAAGCCGATGGGCGTAGCGACCGGCGAGCACTGCGCCAACCGCATCATGTTCAAGCAGTTGCTCCAGGCCGAAGCCATCGACTTCTGCCAGGTGGACAGCTGCCGCCTGGGCGGGCTCAACGAGGTGCTGGCGGTGCTGCTGATGGCGGCGAAATTCGGTGTGCCCGTGTGCCCACATGCCGGAGGCGTCGGGCTCTGCGAATACGTGCAGCACATCTCTCTGATCGACTACATCTGCGTGAGCGGCAGCCACGAGGGGCGCTGGACCGAGTTTGCCGATCACCTCCACGAGCACTTCGTGGACCCGGTGGTCATCAAAAACGCCCGCTACCAGGTCCCGCAGGCGCCGGGTTACAGCATCACAATGTGGCCGACGTCGCTGGACGAATTCGAGTACCCGCACGGAAGTGCCTGGCGGTGACCTGCGACAAGCAGGCACAGACGCCCGGAAGGCCAGAAGGTCGCTCCCGGCGCCAAGGGCCGCGCGGGCACGACGGGCCTGGTCCAGTCAGGCGCGGTAAATTGCCTGGCCTTCCTTGAGCGTTTCGAGGACGCGGATCTTCGCGAGTCCGGTCGGCGATACGCGGGTCGGATCTGCTTCCAGGATCACGAGGTCGGCCAGCTTGCCCGGAATGATGGAACCCTTCCGGCCTTCTTCGAAATGCGCGTAGGCAGCGTCGATCGTGACCGCCCGCAGGGCCTCTTCGACGGAGATCGCCTGCTCCGGCCCGAGCTTCTGACCGGTTCGCGTCTCGCGCTCAACCGCGCACCAGACGAGCCGCATGATGTCCGGCGGGACGACCGGCGAGTCGTTATGTACGTTGAAGCGCAAGCCCCGCTTCGCCGCCGAACGGAGTGGACTGATACGCCGGGCACGCTCCTCGCCAAGGACGGAGTCCCGGTGGTAGTCGCCCCAGTAGTAGACGTGCGAAGCGAAGAAAGAGGGAAGGACGCCAAGCTCCAGCATGCGATCGAGCTGGTCCTCGCGCACGGTCTGGGCGTGGATCATCACTGAGCGGCGGTCGTGCCCGGGGTGATTCGCAGTAGCGGCCGCAATGGCGCGAAGGTACTGGTCAGCGGCTGCGTCGCCGTTGCAGTGGGCGATGACCTGCCAGCCGTTCCGAAACGCAGTCTCCGCCAGCCCGGTGGCCTGTTCGTCAGGCATCGCGGGGTAGCCGCAGTAGTCAGCCGGCTGTCCCACCGGGCTCAGGTGGTACGGCTTCGTCAGCCATGCGGTCTTCCCCTGCGGCGAGCCGTCGAGCATGAGTTTCATCCCGCCAAGCTTGAAACGGCGTTGGTATTCGCCCGTCGCCCTGCCGGAAAGCATGGCGCGCGCCTGGGCCCAGAAGGCGTAGCCCACGACGTCCAGCACCAGGCGGCCCTCTGCGGCGGCCCGCTCGAGCATCGCCTGTTCCGCCGGGAACATGGCGCCCTCCTGCGCGGTGGTCAGCCCGAACGAAGCGTAGAGGCGTTGCGCTTCCGCCAGTTGGGAGGCCTCGGTCTCCGCGGTCGGCGCAGGGATGATGCCCGTATTGAAGAAGCCCATTGCGGCTTCCTCAAGGACGCCGTCCGGCTCGCGGGAACCGTCGCGGCGCCGGATCACGCCGCCCTGGGGATCGCTGGTCGCGGCCGTGACGCCGGCCATCTCCAGGGCAAGTGCGTTCGCGGCGGAGATGTGCCCGGAAACGTGCTGCACGTAGACGGGGTGCTCGCGCGAGACGCGGTCGAGGTCATCACGCGTGGGATGGCGGCCTTCCGCGAGAAATGCGTTGTCGTACCCCCGGCCGATGACCCACTCGCCAGGGCCCTTGCCGGATGCACGGGCGAACTGCGTGAGCTCAGCGACGAGCGTGTCGAGATCGGTCACCTTGCCGGCCGGCGGCCCGGCGAGATTGGCGAAGCCGAAGCTCGCGGCGACCTTCGCGATGTGTCCGTGGCCGTCGATGAAGCCGGGCAACAGGGCTCGGCCACCGAGCTCGGTGACTTCCGTGGCCGGGCCCCGGGCTGAGGCCACGTCGGACTTCGATCCGCTCGCGAGGATCGTGCCGCCGCGCACAGCTACCGCCTCAACGCGGGGCCGTGCCCGGTCCATCGTCAGGATGCTGTCGCCGATGAAGATGCGGTCGGCGAAAACGGGTTGAGTCACGAGTGGGCTCCGAGGTAATGGCGCTGGCGAAGCATTCGCCGCCGGCTTTGCGAGTGTCAAAGGCTCGTCGATGGTTGCGTGATGCTACGAACGCTAAATCCCCGTAGACTCCCGCGAATGTCGGAATTCGCGCCGGAAGCCATACCTGTTGCCGCGCCGCCCGGCGCCGATGCGATGACGCCCGAGTCCCGCAATCCGTTCGCCGTGATGGGCTACCGTATCTGGTGGGCGGCCTCTATCGTCGCCGGCACGGGCGTCGGCATCCAGTCCGTAACAGTGCCCCTGTTTATCCGTGACCGCGTGGCGGAAGACCATCGGGCGGCGTTCATCGCGGCGGCGTTGATCTGCCAGACCATCCCCGGCGCGGTGTTCGCTCTGATCGGCGGCGTGGTGGCGGACCGGGTGGAGCGGCGCCGCATCCTTGTGCGGACGTACGGGGTCGCGGCGAGCGTCTCGCTGGCGTACGTGGCGCTTTCGGGGGCGGACGTGAGCGTCATCTGGCCGGTGTTCATCCTCGCTGCGATCGTTGGCAGTGCAGGGGCGTTTACGAACCCGGCGCGGCAAAGCATGATGCCGCAGATCCTCAGTGTCTCGCAGCTTCAGAACGGCGCCATCTTCGGAACCATGGCGTTCATGGCCACGTTGCAGTTCGGCGGGCCCGCCATCGGCGGCGTGGTGGCGGACCGGGTTGGGTTGACGTCGGCGTTCGCGGTGGAGGTGATCACGCTGGCCATGGCTGCCGCGCTGTTCTCGCTCATCGCGACGGACCCGCCGATCCCCACGGGCAAGAGCGTGTTCCGAGACCTCGCGCAGGGGCTCCATTACGTGAAAGCCAACCCGTCGTTGCTCGGGATCCTGGCGCTCGGGACCGTCCCGGGGATGCTCCTGATGGGGCCGTTCATGGTCACGCTCGTGCTCATCGTGCAGGACGTGTACCACAAATCGGACACGTTCGTGGGCTTGCTCGTGGGGTCGATGGGCGCCGGGATCCTCATCGGCTCGGTTGGTATGAGCATGGTGCGCATCCACCGGCGAGGGCTCCTGCTGTGCTTTTCGTTGCTGGGCGGCGGCATCTTCTGGTTCCTCTACGGCTTCGCACCAAACATCTGGGTGGCGATGACCCTGGTACTGATCGCCGGGGTCCTCGGCCCGGCTATCTTTATCAACTTCGCCGTGGCGCTGCTCCAGGAGCACTCGGAACGCGCGATGATGGGCCGCGTGATGAGCATCTACGGTCTGAGTTTCAGCGCAAGCACACCGATCGGATACGCGCAGGCAGCCGCCCAGGTCTCACTCTGGGGACCGCAGAACACGGTCATCGTGAGCGCCGCTATCGTCGTCGTCCTCGGGATACTCGCGATGCTGTTCCTCAAGCCGGTAACACGCCTCAAGTAGGCCGCGATTCAGGCCGCGTGGGCTACGCGAGGGCGCGCCCGCGCATCTTTGGTGACATCTCCACCATGGCCTGATTGATCAGTTCGCGGCGCTTCTGCGGGTCTGGTTCGAAGGTGAACCAGCTGAGGAACGCCGTATCGACCCCGGCATCGAGATAGCGCTGGACATGCTCGTTCCGCTGCTCCGCCGTGCCGTGCACGATGAGGTCGTCGACCACCTCGTCGGGCGTGTTGGCTATCGCGCCCTTCCGGTCGCCTGCATCCCAGGATTCCCACATGCCGCGGAGGACTTCGCTCCGGCCGAGCCACTGGTGGAAGGACTTGTAGACGGGCACATGCAAATAGGCGTTGATGTGGCGCCGCCGCATCACGTCGGCCTCAGGCCCTGGAGGGTCGACGTTGACCATGAGGCGGGCGGTAATTTCGATCTTCTGTGGGTCGCGGCCGGCTTTGGCCGCCGCTTCCCGGACGACCGCGACGGACTTCTTCACGTCTTCTGCCGAAAGCCAGTTGATGATGGCGCCATCGCCGACTTCACCGGCGACCGCCAGCATGTTTTCGCGCAACGCCGCGACGTGGATACGCGGCGCGACTTCCGGCGGTTGGGAGAGGCGAAACCCGTTGACGCTGAAGGTCTCGCCTTCGAACACCACGCGCTCGCCCGCGAGTGCGGGCCGCAGGAACTGCACCATCTCCTTCACGCGCGTCGCCGGCTTTCGGAACTTCATACTGTTCCATTGCTCAACGATGGGCTGGGAGCCGGACCCAACGCCGAACTCGAACCGCCCCGGAGCGAGGTCCGCGATGCTGGCGGCGGACTGAGCCAGTGTCGCCGGACCGCGAGTGTAGACATTCGCGATGGCTGTCCCGATCCGCATTTTCGAGTGGAGCGCGAAGAGCGCGAGCGGCGCGAAGCAGTCCTGGCCGTCAACCTCGAAGGACCACGCGTCGGTGTAGCCCAACTCCTCCGCTTCGTGAGCGATGCCCACATGCTCGGGCAAATTGAAACCGAAATGCGGGACAGACAGCGCGAGCCGCTTCTGCATCGCGGCTATTCCCCCATGATCCGGTGCATGCGGTCGACGAGCACGGGCACGTACCATTCGAATTCAGCCGCGCCGGGGTTGGAGGCCGTCTTCTCCAGGTAATGCATGTACAGACCTTCAAGGATGATTGCGAGCTTGTACACCGCCAGCGTGTGGTAGAAGGCGAAATGCTTCATGGAGCGGCCACTCTTCGCTTCGTACCGCGCGGCCATCTCGTCGATGGTCAGGAATCCCTCCTGCGTGGTAAGCGGCGGGCCCTCACTGCGGCGGCGCGTGCCGGGAGGATCCCCCGGGTCGCCCCAGGTGGAGAGCAGCCAGCCCAGGTCAGCCAGCGGATCACCAATCGTGGCCATTTCCCAGTCGAAGATGGCGATCAGTTCCGGCCTGTCGTGCCGGTACATGACGTTGTCGAGCTTGTAGTCCCCGTGGACGACGCCCACTCCGCCCGCCTCGGGAATGCGTGTCCGGAGCCACTCGGTCGCCGAGTCCAGGCCGGCCAGCTCGCGCGTCCGCGGCCGCGTCAGCTCCCATTGCTTGCTCCAGCGTTCAACCTGCCGCGGTAGATAGCTGTCGCCCTTCCCTGTGAGCCCGGCGGCCTGCCAGTCGACCGCATGGAGTTCAACGAGCGCATCGACAATCTCTTCGGAAACCGTGCGACGGCCCTGGGGGTTGTCGTACGCGGCCGGCATTTCGGCGCGAATGACAACGCCCTCGGACCGCTCCATCAGGTAGAACGGCGCACCGATGACCGAATTGTCTTCGCACATGGCGACCGGCCGCGGGACACGGGCCCGCCCATGGAGAGCCTTGAGGTAGCGGTACTCCCGCGCGACATCGTGAGCAGTGGGGAGCAGCGGGCCGCGCGGCGGACGGCGCAGCACCCAGCGATCATGGCCTCGCGTCACATAGAAGGTCTCGTTCGAGAAGCCCGCAACATGCTTCTGCACTTCCAGCGCGCCGGAACTTTCGGGCACGTTCTCAGCAACGAACCGCTCCAGGGCGGCGACATCGATCAACTGCGCAAGGTCAGCGTCAGCCATACAAACGAACTCCTGCGGGAGCCGGCGCATCGTGCGCCGGGAGCCGAAAGAGTCTTGCCCGGGCTGTCGCCCGAGTCAACCGCGGCGGTCAGTCCTGGCCGTCTTCGCGGCTTTCTCGGAGGAGTTGCTCGATGTCCATCAGGACATCCTCGGCGCGGGGGAGCTGCGACTGCGGCTCAGCTTCGATCCCGGCATCGACCGCTGCCTCCAGTTGCTGGACGTAGTCCTGGATCTCCGGGTTCCCGCTAAGGGCGGTGTTCACCTCGTCAACAAACCTGCTGGCCGCCGAGTCCAACTCCGAAAGGTCCCACTCCATGCCGACGATAGGCTGGAGCCGGCGGAGCAGCGCCGCTGTCGCAGGAGGGTTCTGCGACGTCGTGATGTAGTGGGGGACGTTCGCCCAGAGGCTGGCGCCGGGCACTCCGCCCTGCCGGAGCGAGTCATGCAGCACACCGACGATGCCCGTTGGCCCCTCGTACCGCGACGGTTGCAGTTCGAGCCGGGCGGAGACGGAGGGATCCATCGCGCTTCCGGTCACACGCACGGGGCGGCTGTGCGGCACGTCGGCGAGCAGCGCGCCCAGCGAGACGACCATCTCCGCACCCACATCCTTGAAGAGCTCGGCGTGTGCCGAGGTGAACGTCCGCCAGCGAAGTCCAGGCTCTGCTCCGATGAAGACGACGATGTCGTGCTCGCCGGTGGGGTTGCGGGCGTAGAAGAAGTCGTTGGTCGGCCAGTTCACTTCGCGGTCCCCGCGAGCCGTGATCCGCACCGACGGGCGCTGTTCCTTGAAGTCGTAGAACGGTTCGGCGTCGATGGTCGCGAACTTACGCGCCCCAAGCCTGCGGACGATGAACCTGGCGGCGTTGGTAGCCGCCGAGGCCGCATCGTTCCATCCGGTGAACGCGCATACGGCCACGGGGGATTTCAGCCCCGGCTGTGCGTCAACTTTCAGATACTCCACGGCCGCAGGATACCAAGCGCGGCTTGGGCTGTCAGAGACGCCGGAGCCTCACAGCAGGCGAGATATCGGCCGTTACCACACCTCCGGAGCCCAGGGCTTCGGGTTCCAGGCGAACATCGCATCGCCTTTCGCCACCGCGGCCGTTGAACCTTCAATGCGGCCGGCCCGCGCCAACGGCCAGGCCGAGGTGCCTCCGAGGTAGAGCGCGCCCAGCTCGTTGACGGTGAGCGAGAGGTCTGCCGTCCGCGTCGTCGCGGCACAGTTCGCGCCTTCAGGGCCGCCTTTCAACAGGAAACGCCCAGCGGAACCTGCGAGGAAGCTGTCGGATACTTCGATCACGAGTTCACCCTCCGTCGCGTACTTCCTCGCCTCAAGCGCTCGGGGCACGTCGACAATCCGCACCCAGAGGGTGTCCTGCGGCCGGTGCAACAGCCGCCGCGGGTCCGCCAGCATGTGGTAGAGCGGTTCGTCGACCGGACGCCAGTCGGCACGAATCGTCCCGATGAGGTCCACGCCGAACACGTGTTGCCACAGCGCGGAATACGCGGCGTCCGTCACGGCGAACAGCGAGTTCACGCCGAGCGTTGAATCAGCGGAGCCGTTGGTGTAGTCCTCCTTTACCCGGTAGCGCAGGAACCCGAGCACCTTGCCATCCTCTTCGTACTGGACGTTGAAGAGGGAACTGAACCCCGGAGGTGGCGGCCACGGTGGGTCGCGCAACACCCGGTGCTCCCACCAACCAGGCGTGCGGTTATGCATTCCGGGGCGCTCGTGGCGAACCGCATCCCATACCGCCGGCCATTTCGCGAGTGCTTCCGCGCGCTCAACGTAGCGGGTGCGCCCGGAAGACGATGGCGCCCGGCGCATCTCAGTCCGCGTCCGGTCGATGGTGAGTTGCTCCACGCCCTCGGCGGCGAGCCCGTAGCCGAAACGCCCGTAGATGATCGCCTCAGAGGCCCAGAGCGCGGCGATGGGCTCGCCCCGATCCCGCACCTGGTCCAGCTGGTAGCGCATCATCGCGGTGAGGATGCCCTTGCGCCGGTGGCTCGGCAGCACCGACACCCAGGTGAGCCCGCCACAGGGAACACTCCCGCCCGGGGTGCTCATATCGAACGTCCACGTCCCGGCAGTCCCCACTACCTGTTGCTCGTCCCAAACCGAGATCGAGCGGGCCAGGTCGGCGTAGTGCAGGGTGGACGCCAGTCCCTCCGGGGGCCGGGGGTCATGGCCAAAGCTGATCGCGTTCGAGTGGAAGAATCCTGGCGCCTCATCGGCAGTGATCGGCCTTATCGGATAGTCCACGCATCGCTCCTCTGGCGGATTTCGCGCGATGGTACACTGCTTGCGTGGTTGTGAAGG
>CAYTBM010000025.1:5602-8460 GCA_964436025.1 uncultured Anaerolineaceae bacterium | reverse complement strand
ATCATTGAGGTGAAAGCCATCGCCATCCAGGGCGGCGATACGCTTCACCGCCAGGGCGGCGTGCTCGCCACCACGCCGCACGTCGTGGGATACCAGGCAGCGGGGATCATCCGCGAAGTTGGAGAGCGCGTCAGCGATCGGCGGGTCGGTGACCGGGTGGTAGCGACAATGCCGTTCGGCTCTCACGCCGCACTCGCGTCGGTCCCGAGCGGCTCGACCTACCTGGTGCCAGACTCGCTCGAGCTCGAACTCGCGGCGGCGGTACCCATCGAATTCGGCACGGCGGACGATTGCCTGTTCGAGTTCGGCAACCTGAAGTCCGGCGAGACCGTGCTCGTGCAGGCTGGAGGCGGAGGCGTTGGCCTGGCGGCCATCCAGCTGGCAAAACGCGCCGGCGCCACCGTGCTCGCCACAGCCTCCAGCGACGAGAAGCTCGACCGGCTCAAGGAATTCGGTCTGGACCACGGGATCAACTACCGTTCAGGCGACTTCGTCGAAGAGACCATGCGTCTCACAGGCGGTCGCGGCGCGGATCTCATCGTCGATTCGGTCGGCGGGAAAACGCTCGAAGGCAGCGTGGCCGCTGTCGCATATCGGGGACGGATTAGCTGGGTTGGGAATGCTGGACGCGAGGGGGCCGCGAACCTTGGCGGTCTCAGCGCAAAGAACGCGAGCGTCACCGGCGTCTTCCTGGGGGCTGAGATGTCCGTCAACGCCGCTCGCTGCCGGACGATGATCGAACGCCTCCTGGCCGATGTCGCGACGGGCGAACTCAAAGTCGTCCTGGACAAGAAGTTCCCGCTCCGCGACGCCCGCGGCGCGCACGAGTACATCGAGAGCCGCGGGGCCTTTGGCCGGGTGTTACTGATCCCCTGAGCGCGCTCGCCATGCCCGGCTCATGAGCTCGAACTCCTCTCTGGCCCGCCGGCGGTGCCCCAGGCTGTTGACGTGCACGCGGTCCCCGAGCAGTTCGTTTCGAGGGTGGACATCGCAGGCTGTGAAGCTTCGATAGGCAACGTGGAGCTTTTCGCACCGTGCCGCCAGGCCGCTGTCCAGGACGGCACGCCGCCGTTCGCATTCGGCGCGCAATGCTGCCGAGCCGGCGATCCGCAGGGGGATGGGGCCCCGGACGGCCAGGATGACAGTCTCGTGGCGAAGGATCGTGCGAATGAGCCGGTCCAGGCGATCCAGCACCACTTCGGGAGTGAACGGAAAGGCGGTGGCATTGGCACGAGCAAGCATCCGGCGAGCGAGGTGAAACGCGGAGCGGTCCGCGATAGCTGGCTTGTTGGCCGCCCAGAAACCCAGCCGCGCCATCTGGTTGGCGCCGGGAAATGCCATCCGCCTGAGGCGCAGCGGAGTGGACGGATACGACACCCAGTACGCCACCGCGCAAACGAACACGAGGTCCGGCCTGATGCGGTCGATCTCAGCGTCCACCTCGTCAGCCTGGCGTCCGGTCGGCCAGTTGGCCATCCGCACCGTCTCGCACGGTTCGCCCGTCAGGCGTTCAAGGTCTCGTTCCGCCAGAGACCAGGAGCGCTCCACGTCGGGCAGAGAGCCGTAGCTGTCGTCACTGAGGCCCAGGCGGAGGATCTTCAACGCGGGCACCGAGGCGAGAAGGAAGTGCGCTGCAGAGGCGGGCGAGGAGGAAACACGTGGCGGCCAGCATGATGCAGAGCAGGCCCGAGGGCGGCAATGTCCATCCGGCCCTGATTACGCCGACGACAGCCACCGTCCCGGCCGCCGCAACCACGTACCAGCCGCTCAGTGGGTAAGCGAAGTGCTCGCGGTTGAACGGCGCGAGGAGAAGCTGCCAGGCGCCGGAGATAGCCACCCCGAGGATTGCCAGCCGTACCGCCCAGAGCACGCCGCCCTGCGCCAGGGTCAGGTCGAGGTCCTGCAGACGCCCCGCGAATCCCACCAGCGTGAACCCCGTAAATCGGTTCGCAGCGAGCGGCCCCGCGCCATGGGCCCATGGCAGGAAGAACCCGGCCATCGCCAGGGGACCGACGCCGAGCCGCACGAGCGTGGCGCGGCCCGTCCACCTGGCGACGGCGCTACTCCTCGACGGTGAGGATGCCTGAGAGACGGACGACGCCGCGTTCATCAACTGCATTGATGATAAACCCCGAGAGCGCGCGTTCCGCCTGCGAAAGATCGGCCGGCACGCCGCCCTGCGCCAGCCGGAGCAGCTTGGCGAGGTCGAAATAGGCGTACGTGCCGAGGCTCGTAGGCATCTGCTCCACCGTGTCGTTGTACTTCCGCAGGCTCCCGAGCGCTGGTTCCTTGTTCTCCAGGATCCGCTTCACGCCCTCCCTGGTGCCGAGGACAAGATTGCCATCGAGGAAGGCGTAGGCGGACTCGTCGCCGTCTTCGTCACGAAACACGGTCATGTCCACGCCACCGGCCTTCACCACCTGCGGTGCGCTTTTCGCCGATGCAGCCACCATCTTCTTGAGCAGCTCAGCGGCCTTTTGCTGGTCGACCTCGGCAATGAGCGCGCCTTCCGCGCCTTCCTCCGTGCCGTCCGGGAACCAGGCAGCGACAACGGTCTCGCCGTTGAGCAGCTTGATGACGTCCTCAACGCTGTTGATGCCCAGTTGCCGTCCGCCATCCTTCAGGGCGTCGTCGAGGGAGTTGTACTGGCCACCTTCGCGGATGGCTTTGTCGATTTGCGGGCGCGCCTGCGCCATCACCTTGTCCCACGTCTCCGCGATGTCGACGGTGCTAAAGAACACGCCCGCGTCAGCAGGCACGTACTTGATCAGGTTGGATTTGCGCGGCGCCAGCAGTGGCGCGACAGCGCCGCTCTCGCCCAGGCTGGCTTCCTGGAACTCGAACCCGTCTTTCTTCGC
>CAYTBM010000025.1:0-5502 GCA_964436025.1 uncultured Anaerolineaceae bacterium | reverse complement strand
GGCGACGAAGCCATCGATCATGGCGTGGTACTCAACGCCCTTGTAGTCCTCATCGTCGAACGGCCCGGCCTGGTCCTCGATGACGTTCAACGCCTTCTTCGGGTCGTTGCAGCGGACAATCACCGCGCCCTGGGCGTTGAAGTCAGCGATCGAGACGCCCTGAACATACAACGCCGCGTTTCCGCCAAGGAACGGCGCAACGTCGTCTTCCCAGTCCAGGCCGGCTTCGTCCGCGCCTTCGTGAAGCTGGTCTTCCGGGTCGTCGGCGCCGAGTCGCTCGGCGAGGCGGAACGTGTTCACCCACTGGCTCGAGGACAGGTCTGTGTTCAGCGCGAGGTAGATGCCCGCGTCGGCCGGCACCAGGCTGGCTGTGGTCAGGTTGACCTCGCTGGCGCGGCCGGACGTGAACAGGATCGCTCCGCCGACGATGGCGGCAACAGCTACAAGCCCGCCGGTGATGGCGAGCCCAAAGAATCGCTTGGGCACGGCTCCCCCTCCACTCGTTACTGAAGTACTATCGGCGGCCCGAGCCGCGCGGCGCATGATGGGTCTCACAGATCACGCAAACAACCCCGCGGCGCGCGCGACTGCGTACCGTTTGCGATGCTACAGCGGATGGATCCTTCAGCTCACAGCCCGCTCAAGCGCGTCAGGGCCGCGCTCGCCTTCCGCTGCCCGCGGTGCTGCCGTGGCGCGGTATGGACACGCCCGTTCCAGATGAACCGAGTTTGTCCCGTCTGCGGCCTCCGCTTCGAGCGGGAGCCCGGCTACTTCACTGGCGCGATGTACGCGAGCTACTTCATCGGCGTGTTCGTCACGCTGCCGATCTGGCTCTCCATGCTCCTGGCGGAATATTCGCTGGTCCCGATCCTGATAGTGGCAAACGGGTGCGTCTTCCTCCTCACACCGATCGCATTCCACTACTCACGGGTTTTCTGGATGCACATCGATTGCTACTTCAATCCGAAGACGTTCGAAAGCGATTCCGGTAAGAGCGAGGCCGCCGATGGCTGAATACATTTGCCGCGTGGCCGACACGGAAGACGCGGAAGCCATGGCGGACCTCTACCGCTCTTCGACCCTGGCTGGCGCACCGGCCGCCCGGGGCCTCGTCGAGCGCCTGATGCAAACCGGAAACGCGTTCCTCGTCGCTGACGACGATCCCTTCCTCGACGGTGCGGTGCGATTCCACGAGGAAGAAGGCATTGGCTGGTTCGACCTGCTGGTATCCGCGCGCCCGTGGGCAGGGGCCGAACTTGTGCGCGCGGTGGAACGCCGCTTCCAGGACCGTGGCCTTCGCCTCTCCCGCGCGTACGCCCCCGAGAGCAGAGCACTCCAGGAGTACTTCGCACGGCTGGGGTACCTGCCCATTGGGCGCCGGACCACCGGCACGGGCGAGTCCGAACTCCTCCTCGAGCGCCGGCTCCCGCTGCTCACAGTGCGAGAGCAACGTCGCTCTGACGCAGCCGCCATCGGCGAGCTGACCGGCGAAGATCCGTGGATCTTCGAACAAGGCGCGCGCCCGGGGTGGTTCGTTGCCTCCGATGGAGACCGCGTGGTGGGCGTTACGCAGGTGGCCGAGACGGGCAAAGGGCTGGCGCGGATCCGCGTCCCTGTACTCGCGGAGGGCTACTCCGGGCGCGGCCTGGAGGTCTGGATGCTCGATCGCGCCGCTACATACGCTGAGACCAACGGCTTCCACACCGCGGAAATCGATGCGGACCCGGCGCTGGACCACGAGCGCAAAGTGCTGGAGGAGCGCTACTGGGTGCGCGAAGGATCTGCCTGGCGGCGGGTCTTTTTCACCCCGAAGAGCGCTGACGACGACGATTGGGCGTAGGTCAGTCCGCGAGCGGGAGCCGGACAATGAACCGCGAGCCGTTGCCGGCGACCGACTCCACCGAGATGCGGCCCCCGTGGGCTTCGGCGATCCACTTCGCGATGGCGAGACCGAGCCCCGTGCCGCCCGCAGCCCGCGTCCGCGCGCTGTCAGCGCGGACGAACCGATCGAAGATCTTCGACTGCTCCGCGGCAGGGATTCCCGGCCCTGTGTCCGTGACAGAAATCTCAGCGGACTTTCCGTGGGCCACGCAGCGAAGGGCCACCCGGCCGCCGGGCGGAGTGTATTTCAGCGCATTGTCGAGCAGGATGGTGGCAAGCTGGCGAAGACGGTGACGGTCACCGACGACTTCGAGCGGCTCCGCATCCACGGAGAGCTGGATGTGCCTGGTGGTCGCGAGCGCTTCCATGTCCCGGCCAAGGTCTTCGAGCACCGCCCCGAGCGGCACGGCCTCGTGCTCCAGGTTCGCCGCGCCTTCGTCGGCGCGGGCGAGCGTCAGCAGGTCTTCGACAAGTCTGGTCATCGCCTCGGCCTCGGCGGTGATGGCCTCGACCTGGTCCATGTTTCTCTCGATGGTCTGGTCCGGATGGCGCTGAAGGATCTCGCCGTTCGCCCTGAGGACCGCGAGTGGAGTCCGCAACTCGTGCGACGCGTCGGAGACGAACCGCTGCTGGCGCTCGAACGAAACGCGGATTGGCCGCATCGCCAGGCCGGCCAGCCAGAAACCGCCGGCGGCCGCCGCGACGAGTCCCGCAACGCCTCCGACGCCAAAAACAATCGTCAGCGTGCGTAATTGGTGGTCGCGCGGGCCCAACGACCGGCCGATGTGGATGAACTGGCCCGTCTGCGTGCTGGCCACGCTCAGGATGCGGTAATGCTCGCCGTTCGTTGAGACGTCTTTGGTGTCCGGAGCGTGCTCGGCGTCGTCGCAGAGTTCGCGGAAATCCAGGTCGTCCGTGTCCACATCACGGGGGTTGCCGAGGATGTTGCCGTCCTCGTCCGTGTAGATGATGAATACATCGCTGGGGACGCCGGGCGGCAACCGGTAGTTGTTGTCATCATCGTCGTGGTTCTCCCGGTTCCCGGGGAATTCGCGACCGGAGTACGGCTGCGCCTGGGTAACGGCCTGCTGCGTTTCGCTGAGGCTGTTGTTGATTTCGCGGTCGATGTCTCGGCGGATGAGCGCGTAGGCCACGCCGCCGGTTGCGACCAGCGTCACCGCGAGCGCGAGAGTGAACCAGGCTGCGAGGACAAGGCGCGCGCGCCGGAACATCAGTCTGCCCTTATCGCGTAGCCCATCCCCCGCACGGTGCGGATGAGCTTCCGGTCGAACCCTTTGTCGATCTTGTTACGCAGGTAGTGGATGTAGATGTCGACCACGTTCGATTCCGTCACGGCGTCATAGCTCCAGACGCTATCCAGAAGCTGGGAGCGGCTCATCACCTGGCCGGGGTGGCGCATCAGCGTCTCCAGGAGCGCGAACTCGCGAGCCGTCAACTCGATGCGGCGCGGGCCCCGCCGGGCCTCGCGTGAGCGCAAATCCAGCTCAAGGTCGGCGACGGTGAGGACCGGCGACTCGCTGGCGGCGCCCATCTTCGCCCGCCGGCCGAGCGCGCGGACGCGGGCAAGCAACTCCGCCAGCGCGAACGGCTTCACGAGATAGTCGTCGGCGCCGGCATCGAGGCCGCGCACGCGGTCCTGGATGCCGTCTCTCGCGGTGAGCATCAGGATCGGCACCGTGGATCCGTCCGTGCGCAGGCGGCGAGCGATCTCGTAACCGTCGTAGGACGGGAGCATGACGTCGAGCAGGATGACGTCGTACTCGCCGTTTTCGGCGCGGCGGAGTCCGTCCGCGCCATCCGCGGCCCAATCCGTGGCGTAGCCTTCGTCATCGAGGACACGCCGCACCGCGGTCGCCAGCCTGGCTTCATCTTCAACCAGCAGAATCTTCATCGTTGACGTTCATTCGAGCATAAGACCATGAGACTTGCATGAGAGCTTTCCAATCTTCGCCCAATGATTGAGTACCCGGCGCTCAGCCTTCGTCCCGGCGTGCCGTACCGCGCGGAGACTGGGCCCCCGCGCTCTTCAAGAACCGGAAGGGGTCGTAGAATGCCTCCATCCGCCCGGAGTCACGAACGAATGCCAGCCCGCCGAAAGCCCGCCGCCCGCACGTCTTCTCCGCGCCGAAAAGCGGCGTCGACCTCGCGTAAGCGCAGTCCCGCCAGGCCGGCGCCCCGCCGCTCGCGGACGAAGACGGTCCGGCGGCGCGTCACGACGCGCACGCGCAGCAGCACGCGTCGCGCGGCGAAGCGGCAGACAATCGCGCTGCCCGGTGGCATTAACCTCAACATCGGAAAAACCGGCATCAGCGTGAGCACCCGGGGCGGCCCGAAGAGCGGCACATGGTCACTCCCCGGCGGTTACACCGTCGGCCGCTAAAGCTTCAGCCCGAGCAATTCGCGGGTGACGGTGCCATCTTTCACAGTCACGTTCACCCAGGTGATACGGAGCTTGGTCCGCTTGCCCGCGGCCTCAACCCAAACTTCGTCGCCCTTCTCCCACCGGTAATCCGAATCCAGGTCGCAGAGATGGTCGCCCTTGCTGCCGGTGAAGGCGTCGGCTTCGTAAAACGAGGTCTTCATGGCTCGAAGTCTACACGGGGCGGGGGCGCCGGGCCGCGTACACTGCCGCCATGCTTGAACGAATCGACCACCTGGTTTGCGTCGTCCCCGACCTCGCAATTGCCGCGAAATACGAAGAGCTCGGCCTCGTTTTGACGCCCGAGACCCGGCATGCCGAAACCGGCGGCGCAAACCGCGCGCTGTTCGCCGGCGACTCGCCCGGAACTATGGCCTATCTTGAGCTTCTTTCGGTCGTCGATGAAGCGAAAGCGCGGGACTCGGGGCGGCAACACTATATCGATGCGGCCGCGCGTGGCGGCGGCGCGGTTGGCATTGCTTTCGGCGTTACGGGGCTCGCGCAGGCAGCTCGCACGCTCGAAGCCGCGGGCTACGCGGCGCCCGTCAGTACCGTCCACCGCACCGACGGCACGAAGGTCTGTGACGTCGCCCAGCTCGATACTCGCGGGTCGATGCCGTTCGCGATCACGCTCATCGAGTACCCCGAGACGTGGGGAGCTCGCCACGAGCGTTCGCGCGCGGCCGGACGGTTCGCCCACACCTTCCCGCTCAAACGGCTGGACCACCTGGCAGCTATCACCCCGGACCTGGACCGCGCGCGGGCCTTCTGGACGGAGGTGCTGCGGGTCCCCGTGTACGGCGAGATCCACTCTCCGCAGATGACGATCCTTCAAATGAAGGTCGGCGACGCCATCTTCGAGCTCCTCGGCCCGAGCGGCGCGGAAAGCCCAATGGCCGGCCGCCCGGCAGCACTGGCCAGTATGGCCGCGTGGGAAGTTACCGGCGCGCTGGACGACGCCGTCCGCCTTGCGCGCGAGCGCGGCTTCACCTGCGGCGAGCCCGAGGCCGGCGTCATTCCGGGAACCCGCCGGGCGTCCATCCCTGCGGGAGAGCTCGGAGGAGTCGGGCTCCAACTGCTCGAATACGTGTAATCCTCATTCGTGGAACCGTTTGGTCACGTCGCGGCAACGGTTCTGCTCCCCTAGGGGGATCCCCCTAAGGACGAGAACCAAGGAGAGA
>CAYTBM010000024.1:0-21162 GCA_964436025.1 uncultured Anaerolineaceae bacterium | reverse complement strand
GCGATGTACGCGACGTCGGTCACTTCCTTGCCGTCACGGTCGACGATCTTCTTTCCGCTTTCGCCAGGGATGATCTCGAGGTTCGGCTCGCTGAAGACGCTATCGATCGGGATTTCGCCACGGGTCACGGTGATGGTCTCGACCTTCCCATCCGTGTGCTTGATTTCGAGCGTGACCTGCGTGCCCTTTTGGCCCCGGATGCGCTCGACCGCCTGCTGGCTGGTCCAGCCGTCGGTCGCGTCGCCGTCGACTTTCAGGACGACGTCTCCCTGGCGTATGCCGGCCTTTTCCGCCGGCGAATCTCGGAACGGCGTCACGATAGTGACGGCGCCGCTGGTGTCAGAAACGCTGGCGCCGATGCCGTCGTAGCTGGAGTCGAGGCTCAGCGCACCGGCTTTGAGCTCAGCCGGCGAGAGGTATTCGGTGTGGCTGTCGTTCAGGGCGCCGATGATTCCGTCGATCGCCGCTTGCCGAAGCGTGTCCTCATTAAGGACGGCCTTATCGACGTACTGCGTTTTCAGCAGGTTGACGATCTCATCGATGATCGCCGCGCCGACGGATTCGTTGTTCTTCGTCCCACCGAGTGCCTGGGCGTTGCCGTTCGAAGTTGGATTGGGGTCGTCCTGGCGAAGGTCTTGCACCAGCCAGCCGAGGCCGAAGGCCAGCGTGACGATGGCGAGCAAGAGAAAGACGACAACTGCGTTCCTGGCCGTCCGTTCACCGAAACTCGGCTGGGACTGGTTCTGAGGGATCTCCATCGGCGCGTTGGGTGTCCTTCCAGCTTCGCAAAGGGCGCGGGTTGCTCAGGCAGTGTACAGGTGCGTTATGGGCGGCTCCAATTCGCCGCATTACCCCTCATTTACCGCTTCGGTCTGGGCCTCCTCCATTCATCGCTCGAACGCCGCCGTGCTTCCGGGCGCAATGCGGCGGTGGACTTCACGCTGTGCCGTGTCCCACAACCAAACATAATCCTCTATGCCGTCGTGGAAGGCTGGATGCGGGCCCTCGGTGGCGAACCGTCCACTGAACGCGAACCAGCGGCTGTCGGCGGACCAGAGCGGATGCGAGAGCTGGTACTGATCGAAGAAGCTCACCATCGTTCCCGCATGGACCGATGGGACGAACGGCTCCGTGGCAGCGAGTGTCCTGCCCGAGGCATCCCACAACTTGGCCTGATAGCGTCCGTCGCCAATGAAGGACGGGTGCAGAGTGGCAATCTTCGACCCGTCCGGAGCGCACCAGGCAGCAGTCATCACGGAGCGGATGAGCTGCCTGCCGGTCTCTACATCAACAATGGCGGAAAACGCGAGCGATTCAGGCGACGAGCCCACGCTTGCCAGGAGTCGCCCGGTTGCGGCGTAGAACAAGACAACCCCGGCCCCAAATGAACGCAGCACGCGCGGCTCGGCTCGGGCCGCCGGACTTTCGAGGACCAGGACCGATCCGTCGCGGACCTCGGCCCACGCGAGGCGCGCGCCGTCCGGCGACAGAGCCGGAGTGCGGAAGCCCGCGGCAGACTGGGAAAACACGAGTTGCTCTCCGCTTTCCAGGTCATAGCGCTGAAGCGCGGTGCCGTGGTGCACGAACACGATGTCCTCGTCCGGATGCCACGCGGGGAAGATCGGCGCGCCGGCGGTGAGCGCTGTCGCGCCACTGTCGCGCGGCGTCCAGACCTTGAGGACGAGGCTACGGCCGTCCGGCACGACATAAGCCAGTCGCTTGCCCCGCGGGCTCCACAACGCGTAATGCGGTAGGCCCGGACCGAGAAACAAGGGCGGGCTGGTTGTCGCTCCGGGTACGTCCTCGCCATCCGCGAGCAGGGCGGCGGAGTCGCCAACCCGGGATGAGGTGAGAGTTCCGTGGCCCTGCCGCCAGGTCGCCCACATGGCGTCGCGGCTGCCGCGCTCCTCGACTGAGACGCCACCGTCATTTGCGACGGCCACAATGCGAATCGCGCCGCGCCCTGTTGTCGTCACCAGCCGGTTCTCCATCGAGACGAATCGTACAGGGAGGGCTGCCGTATGAACTTCGCACTATATCAGTTATGCAGTTGAGACAGGTCGGGAAGTGCCATAGGGGTTCACTTCGTTGCCACCAAGGGTTTTCCCTTATGTCCTGCGTTGTTACGGAACGACCACGAACGCGTCACCGATCGCGCGTTGTTTTGTCACCGGCTCGATCTGAACAATCGTCACACCTGATCGACAACCAAGGGAGACCGGTTGCGGACAGGGTGCTTGTTCGGGGGAGCAGCAAAATGCAATGGCCGTCATCATCGCTTGAAGAGTCCTCGGCGCCAGCCCAGGAAACGCCCACTCGCCTCTCGCTCGAGGAACAACAGCAGCTCGTTATGCAATATGCGCCGCTCGTCCGGCGCGTTGCCCGCTCGCTGCCGCTGGAGATTCCCGGCCTGCTGGAGTTCGAAGACGCCGTCGGCTACGGGACTTGCGGACTCGTCGAAGCGGTGCGCCGCTACGACCCATCCAAGGGCACGAACTTCCACGCCTACGCCGTCCAGCGAATCCGCGGCGCCATGATCGACGCCTTCCGGCGTATGGACCGCCTGAGCCGGACGATGCGTCAGAAAGCTCGTGATGTGCAGCGCGCCCAGAGCGAGCTGGAACTGCTGATGGGCCGCTCGCCCAGTGAACAGGAAGCGGCCGACCACCTGGGCATTTCGCTGGACCAGTATCGAGATGCCAGTTCGCACTCCCGGTGGGTCACCGTTTCTCTGGACCGGATGCTGGAGCGTGACGACGACGGCGACTCGTTTCCCGCCGCGGAGATGCCGACGGCGGAGGAAGACATCGACTTCACGCGCTCTTTCGAAGAACGCGAGCTCTACGAAGACCTTGCCCGGTCGGTCCAGTCTCTCCCGGAGCGCGAGCGGCTGGTCGTTGCCCTGTATTATGTCGAGCATCTCACAATGAAGGACATAGCCGCCGTGCTCTCCGTCTCGGAGACGCGCGTCAGCCAACTCCACGCGCAGGCCGTGAAACGCCTTCGTCGAGCACTTTTGCGCGAAGCCGCCTGACCAGCAGGCTGCTTCCAAACGTTTAACGCCCGGCATCAACCGGGCGTTTTCCGTTGTCAGGGTTTTCGCCGGGCGGCATGCGGGTTGCCGGCGAATCGGTTCCGACACTTTTCTGCCACCTGAAGGCCAACGACACCCTATTAGGGGGCGGAACTGTGCCGATGATACCTATGAGCCCGTGGACAGATTGCGTGTCCCGGCACGAATGGACTCCCGCGGCGGGCCGAGCAGTCGGTCCGTCACCGGATTAGGGGAAGACGATATGGCGGACAGATACGACGAGGGATACCGCAGCCAGGTGGCGTTCGTGACGCACACACGCGAATACCGCTCGGCTGAGGTGCTGCCTGCGCTTGCTCGGCATGGGTTCACGACTACCGAGCGCCCGCACGACCGCGAGACCGAACGGCTCATCAGCCAGTTCGACCCGGACCTCGTGGTCCTCGCGGTCGACCCACGGCACGACGAGGACGTTGCGCTGGTCCGCCAGGTCGCCCGGGCGAGCAAAGCCTCCGTGCTCGTCCTCGCACCAGGCCCGCACCCGCATGGCATGAGCCTTGCGCTGGAAGCCGGCGCGGATGTGTGCATGCGCGACACCGATGGCGTCGAGTTGCTGAGCGCCCAGCTCAGCGCGCTCGCCCGCCGGAAGACCCCCGCCGTCCAGGAAACTCGCGACGACGGACCGAGCACGATCACCGTACGTGACCTGGTCCTCGACTTCGACCGCTGCCAGGCGGTCCGGGAAGACGAAACCATCCCGCTGACCCCGACGGAGTTCAAAATCCTCGCCTACCTCGCGAAGAACGCCGGGAAGGTGGTCAGCCCGGTCGAGATCCTGCGCGCCGTCCAGGACTACACCTATTCCGATCGCGAAGCCCAGGAAATCGTGAAGGTCTACATCCGCCGCATCCGCCGGAAAGTGGAAGTAGACCCGGCCGAGCCGAGCTACATCGTCAATGTGCGCGGCTTCGGCTACATGCTCGAGCGCCGCGGCAACCGCCGGGACTCCTCGGGCCGCGTGGCCGAAGCGGCCTAGCCAGCATCCGGAGCCAGGAGCGCTGGGCCCGGCCGAGATTCGGCCGGGCCTTCGACGTACTCGGGCCCATCGGCGCGGGTTGTGCGACAGGCGTGGCGGAGGACTCTCAAGCAGTCCCGGAACGCTCGTAGAGCACTGTGCTCGCGTCGTCTCGCATCTGGCGGTTGCAGCGTTTGCAGCGGCCAGTTAGTTTGCCTTTATCTTTCGACAAATCGCAGGTACAGATTCATGGATACCGCCGAAATGACCGCCAAGATCGCCGCCGGGAAGGGCTTCATCGCCGCGCTCGACCAGTCCGGTGGTTCCACTCCGAAGGCCCTGAAGGGATACGGGATCGAAGAAGGCGCGTGGTCGAGCGACGAAGAGATGTTCGGCCTCATCCACGATATGCGAAGCCGGATCATCACTTCCCCGGCCTTCAACGGCGACAAGGTGTTCGGCGCCATCCTGTTCGAACGCACGATGGACAGCCAGATCCAGGGAGAGTCCGCCCCCCAGGCGCTCATCGACCGCGGCGTGATTCCATTTCTCAAGATCGACAAGGGTCTCGAGGAGGAGTCCAACGGTGTCCAGATGATGAAGCCGATGCCTGGCCTCGAGAAGCTGCTGGCACGGGCCAGGGGTCTCGGCGTCTTCGGTACCAAGGAGCGCTCCGTCATCAATGGCGCCAACCGAGCCGGAATCGCCGCGATTGCCGAGCAGCAAATTGAGGTCGGCCGGCAGGTGCTCGCGGCGGGCCTGGTGCCAATCCTCGAGCCCGAGGTCAACATCAAGAGTGCCGACCGCGCCGACAGTGACGGCATTCTGCTCGATGAGCTGATGCGGGGGCTCTCTGCGATGCCCGGCACCGACAAGGTGATGCTCAAACTCAGCCTGCCGGTGAAACCCGGCCTGTTCGATCCGCTTGTCGATCATCCGCGTGTCCTGCGCGTTGTTGCCCTCTCCGGCGGCTACAACCGCCCGGACGCGTGCACGGAACTGGCGAAGAACCGCGGCGTGGTCGCGAGCTTCAGCCGCGCACTGCTCGAGGACCTTCGCTTCCAGATGAGTGACAGCGAGTTCAACGCGGCGCTCGCATCCGCGATCGACGAGATTTACAGGGCATCGACGCAGAAGGTGGCTGCCGTCAGCTGACACACAGCTAGCCAGCGAAGCCCTAAAGTAGTCAACGCCAGTCTAATCTTTACCTTTACTGTGTCCTACCCGGTCTACGGTGGATCTACTACTTTCCCGGGAGCGCTGACATGCGCGTACTCGTCGTTGAAGACGAAGATGCAATCGCAAGTGCCATCGAGCGTGGCCTGACCAAACAGGGTTATGCCGTCGACGTCGCCCACGACGGCGCCGAGGCGCTGGACAAGGCAACCGTCAACAACTATGACGTTGTTTGCCTCGATCTCAATCTGCCCCGCGTGGACGGGCTCGAAGTCTGCCGCCGTCTACGCGAAGACCGCTACAGTGGCGGAATCATTATGTTGACTGCCCGCAGCTCCATCAAAGAGCGCATCGAAGGGCTCGACTACGGCGCCGACGACTATCTCGTGAAGCCCTTCGCGTTCAGCGAACTGGCCGCCCGCATCCGCGCCATCACCCGCCGTGAAGGTGGCCTGCGGGAACCAGTAATCGACACGCGCGGCCTCGAGCTCGACCCCAACACCAATCGGGCCAAGCGAGATGGCCGGGATATCCATCTCACTCCCAAAGAGTTCGCACTCGTGTACTACCTGGCGCGGAACGAGGGCCGCGCCGTGCCCCAGGAAGAACTCCTGGAGCACATCTGGGACGAACATGCCAACCCCTTCACCCAGACCGTCAAAGTGCACATGAACAATCTTCGACGGAAACTGAACGAAGGCTTCGAAGAGCAGCTTATCGAAACTATCCGCGGGAAGGGCTACGTTCTCTAGGGGTGAAAATGCCCGCGTTCACACGGAGCATCCGCTTCCGTCTCACCGTCTGGTATAGCAGCCTGTTGCTCGTCTTCGGCGTCGCATTCGTGCTCGCGCTGAACATCGCCGTGCGCCTGGATGAACCACACCTCGTGACGATTTCCGGCGTTGCGTTCACGGAGCAGCTCGAACCGGTCGAACCACGACCCGGCTCGGCGCTCGTCGGCAGCCGCCGGGTGATCACCCCGCAGTTGCTCGTCCAGGACGCGGAGGACCAGCTCTACTCCGAAAACCTCGATCGTCTGCGGTTCTGGTCGCTCATCAGCGTCGTTGGGCTGGCGCTCGCCTCGGGCGTCGGTGGTTATGTCCTTTCGGGAATTATGCTTCAACCCGTCCGCAACATCACCGAGACCGCATCGGAAATCTCCGCCTCGAACCTGTCGAAGCGCATCAACTACGAAGGTCCCCAGGACGAGCTCTGGGCGCTCTCGCAGACGTTCGACTCGATGATCGACCGGCTGGAGCACTCGTTCGAACGCCAGCGTCAGTTCGTTCAGGACGCTTCTCACGAGTTGCGCACGCCGCTCGCGGCCATCCGGACGAACATCGACGTTACGGAGATGGACCCCGATGCCTCCGTCGAGGAGTACCGCGAACTCGTTGGCACCATAAAGGGCCAGACGGAGCGCCTGACCCGTCTCAGCGAGGACCTGTTGCTCCTCACTCGCGAGGATAACGATTCCCTCGAACAGGAGCCCCTTGACCTCAGGTCCGTCGCCGGCGAGGTCATCCGCCAGCTTTCGCCTGTTGCCTCGGCCCGGGAGGTCTCGCTGGACCTTCGCACGAACGGCCTGGTCGAAGCGGAAGCCAATCCAGACCTCGTCTACCGGTGCGTCCTCAACCTCGTCGACAACGCCATCAAGTATTCGGGCGCCGGGAGTTCCGTCACGGTTACGACGGAAGGCGCTGCCAACCGCGCCATCGTCCGCGTTGCCGATACCGGGCCTGGCATCGCTCCGGACGACCTGCCGCGCATCTTCGATCGCTTCTACCGGGTGGATAAGGGCCGCAGCCGCCGCGAAGGCGGCACGGGGCTGGGCCTGGCCATCGTCAGGGAATTGGCGGAGTCCCAGCGCGGCACCGTCGTCGCCACGTCGGAACCGGGTAAAGGCAGCGTGTTCACGCTGAGCCTGCCGATTCCCGCGGATTCTTGATCCTCCGGGCCGTGCCTCGTACGGTGCCCTGCAGCGCCTCGGCAGAGGTAAGCCAACGCACCGCAGTTGACACGGACGGCATGGCCTACTGTCAGCGGAGGGAACCCGGTTGACCGAGATCCTCGATCGTGTTGACGGTCCGCGTGATTTGCGCGGACTGACCTATGACCAGTTGAACGAACTCGCCGGCGAAATACGGCACTTCCTTGTGGATACCGTCGATTGCATCGGTGGTGGCGGCCACCTCGCCTCCAATCTCGGCGTCGTCGAACTCTCGATCGCGCTGCACCGCCTCTTCGATACGCCCAAAGACAAAATCATCTGGGACGTCAGCCACCAGGTGTATGTGCATAAGATGCTCACTGGCCGCAAAGAGCGGATGACGAGCATCCGCCAGTTCGGCGGTCTCTCCGGCTTCGCTGACCGGAACGAAAGTGAACACGATGCGTTCGGCGCCGGTCACGCCGGGACATCCATCTCGGCAGCGGTCGGGATGGCCGCCGCGCGCGACCTCAAGCACGAGGACTTCTACTCCATCGCGGTCATCGGTGACGGCGCGATGACCGCCGGGATGGCCCTGGAAGCGATGAACCACGCCGGCCACCTCAACCTCAAGAAGCTGATCGTGGTCCTCAACGACAACGCGATGTCAATTTCTCCGAACGTCGGGGCGCTCAGCCGGAACGTAAACAAGCTCCGCGTTGACCCGCTCTATCGCAATGCGAAGCGGGATCTGGGCGAATTCGTGGAACACCTTCCGCTCGGCCGCCAGATGTGGCAAGGGGCGAAGCGCGTGAAGGCCAGCATGCGCGACCTCCTCGTCCCGGCCCGGTTCTGGGAGCAATTTGGCTTCGAGTACTACGGCCCGATCGACGGCCATGACATCCACGAACTCGAGACCACTCTCGCTGCCATCAAGCGCGTACCCGGCAAGCCAGTGCTGCTCCACATCCTCACGGAGAAAGGTCACGGCGTGCCCGAGGCTGCCGCCGACCCCATCAAGAGCCACAGCGGCACCTACTGGCTGAAGAAGCCTGCGGCCGCGGATGCTCCCGCGCCGCGTCCGACCTACAGCCAGGTGTTCGCACAGGCCACACAAGAACTGATCGAATCTGACCCGGCCGTCGTTGCCGTCACGGCGGCCATGCTCGAGGGCACAGGCCTCGCCTCCGTCCATGCGGAGCACCCGGACCGCGTGTTTGATGTGGGCATCGCCGAACAGCACGCCGTCACCTTCGCCGCGGGCCTCGCCACGGAGGGCATCAAGCCCATCTGCGCCATCTACTCGACCTTCCTGCAGCGAGGCTTCGATTCCGTCGTCCACGACGTGGTGGTGCAGGGCCTCCCGGTCGTCTTCGCGATGGATCGCGCCGGGTTTGTTGGCGATGACGGGAAGACGCACCAGGGTTTCATCGACATCAGCTACCTGCGCTGCCTGCCCAACATGGTCGTCGCCGCGCCAAAGGACGAGACCGAGCTTCGTGACCTCCTCTACACCGGCGTCAACCACTCGGGCCCGTTCGCCCTTCGCTTCCCGCGCGGCAGCGGGCCAGGCGCTTCCACAACGCTCCCAATGAAGAAACTGGATGTTGGCCGCGGCGAAGTGCTTCGAGAAGGGCGCGACATCGCCCTCGTCGGGTTCGGCACCAGCGTCCAGGAGTGTCTGCGTGCCGCGAACATTCTCGAGGAATCCGGCGTCGACGCGGCGGTCATCAATGCCCGTTACGCGAAGCCTTTGGACGAATCGCTGATCCTCCACTGGGCGCGCGAGACCAACGGCATCATCACTGCCGAGGAAAACGTCCGCGCCGGCGGATTCGGCGACGCAGTCCTGGAGCTGCTGGCGGACAACGGGCTAGCAGACAAGAACCTGTTGAATATCGCCATGCCGGATGAAATCGTCGATCACGGCCCGCAGACGACATTCCGGCAGATACACCACCTCGACGGGCCGGGCATTGCGGAGCTGGCGCAACGAGCGCTATCCAAAGTTAGGCCCCGGGACCTCGCCGCTGCGCCGGTCGAATTGCCGACGCTCGCGGCCAGTTAGCCGTGGCCGACGCTCCGCTGGCCCTGACTCGTCACCTGGCCCTCATCGAGGATGCGCTCCAGGCCCATCTCGCCGCCGACCGTTCGCCCCTCGGCGCGACCGCTCGTTATGTACTGGGGTGGGAAGACCGCCACGGCGCTCCGCTGCGGGCCGGGGGCAAGCGGATCCGCCCCGCGCTTTGCCTCTTCGCCGGAGAGTTGTTCGGCGCCGCGCCTGAAGTCATCCTCCCCGGCGCCGTTGCCGTTGAGCTCATCCACAACTTCTCTCTGGTTCACGACGAGGTGCAGGACCGCGACGCCGAACGCCACCATCGGCCAACGGTCTGGGCGATTCACGGCGAGGGCCAGGCGATCAACGCCGGCGACTATCTCATCACACGGGCTATCGATGCCCTGGCCGGCGGCGCCACACCCCCTGACCACGCGGTTGCGGCGCTCCGGGTTCTCAACGGCGCGATGGCCCGTATGATCGCCGGCCAATGGTCCGACATCGCCTTCGAAGCGCGCCTTGATGTGACGGCAGCCGAGTACATCGAGATGATTCGCGGCAAAACCGGGGCCCTGCTGGGTGCGCCACTCGCCATCGGCGCGACTCTCGCCGGCGGCTCCAGCGAGCAGGCCGGCAGCCTGCAGTTGTGGGGCGAGACCGTTGGTCTGGCCTTCCAGGTGCGCGATGACTACTTGGGAATCTGGGGCAACCCTGACCTCACCGGCAAGTCGAACATGAACGACCTGCTGCGAAAGAAGAAAACCCTGCCCGTGGTCCACGGATTCGAACACGACCCTTCGGGCGCGGTGAGGGCGGCCTATGAGCAGGACGCGATCAGTGAAGCAGACGTGCCTGTGATCGTCGGTGCGCTTGAGCGCGCCGGCACCCCCGAATTTGTCCGCGACCAGGCCGCGCGCTTGACCGCGGATGCGGACCGGATCCTCGCGGACTTCGAACTGCCCGAACCAGCGCGGACGGCGTTGCGCGCTATCGGTGCGTACCTGGTCGAGCGCGACAACTGAGTTTTTCCCTTTCTCGCCGGTCTCCCAGGGTCAGCCGCGATGTTTGAGAACGCCCGCCCAGACCACTCTTGTGGGGCATCAGTTATGTCCTCTTACGAGGAATCGCCAACGGCTGCTTCAGTTAACGGGTAGCAGCGTTTCGCCCATCAAGTACTTGTCAATGCCGCGCGCCGCCGCCCGGCCCTCCGCGATCGCCCAGACGATGAGCGACTGCCCGCGAGTCATGTCGCCTGCCGTGAAAACACCTGGAACCGACGTCATCTTGTTCTCGTCTGCTCGCACATTCCCGCGCTCGGTGAGTTCCACGCCGAGTTGTTGCAGCATCCCGGGCTTCTCCGGCCCGAGGAAACCCATCGCGAGCAGAAGAAGCTGGACATCCTCGGTGAACTCGCTGCCAGGTACTTCACGCATGACCTGGCGACCATCTTCGTTCACGAACTCCACATGCACCGCGTGCAGCTTCGCCAGCTTGCCATCTTCACCCGAGAGCGACTTGGTCATGACCGCGTACTCGCGAGTGCCGCCCTCTTCATGTGCAGAGGAGACGCGGTAGATAGTGGGATAGGTGGGCCAGGGGTTCTCCGCCGGTCGGCTCGTCGGGGGCTTCGGCAGGATCTCGTACTGGAGCACTTGGGTTGCGCCCTGACGCAACGCCGTCCCGAGGCAGTCGGCGCCGGTATCGCCGCCACCAAGGATGATCACGCGCTTCCCCTTCGCCGAAATGAACGCCGAATCCGGGATTTCGTCGCCTGCGTTGCGCTTGTTCTGCATCGGCAGGTATTCCATCGCGAAGTGCACACCGTCGAGTTCTCGGCCAGGCACATCGAGGTTGCGCGGCTGCGCGGCCCCGCCGGAGAGGCAGATGGCATCGAATTTGGCGAGCAACTCGCGCGCGTCAATGTCCACGCCAATCTGCACGCCAGGCTTGAACACCACGCCTTCGGCTTCCATCTGGGCCATGCGGCGGTCGATGAAGCGCTTCTCCATCTTGAAATCGGGAATCCCGTAGCGCAGGAGCCCCCCGATGCGGTCGTCCCGCTCGAAGACGGTGACATCGTGACCGGCGCGCGCGAGCTGCTGTGCGGCGGCCAGGCCGGCCGGCCCGGAGCCAATCACGGCCACCGTCTTTCCGGAACGCTTCTCCGCCGGTTCCGGCCGGATCCAGCCGTTTTCCCACGCGTGCTCGACGATCGTCAGCTCCACCTGCTTGATTGTCACGGGGTCGCTGTTAATCCCCAGGACGCACGCGGCCTCGCAGGGTGCGGGACAGAGCCGGCCTGTGAACTCGGGGAAGTTGTTCGTGGCGTGGAGGCGGTCGATGGCATCGCGCCACTGGCTACGGTAAACGAGGTCGTTCCAGTCCGGGATGATGTTCCCCAGCGGACAACCCTGGTGGCAGAACGGGATGCCGCAGTCCATGCAGCGCGCCGCCTGCTTCTTGAGGTGGTCAACCGGGAACTCCTCGTAAACCTCAAGCCAGTCGTGGACGCGTTCGCCCACGGGCCGCCGAGTCGGCGTCTCGCGGCCGAATTCCATGAAGCCGGTGGGCTTAGCCACGGGCAGCCGCCGCTTCCCGCTGGCGCGCTTCGTCCTGGGCCCGCCGCTCCAGCAGCACTCGCCGGAACTCTCGCGGCATTACCTTGACGAACTTCTTGGTCATCGATGGCCAGCTTTCAAGGATCCGCTTCGCGACGGTGCTCCCGGTGTATTCGACGTGGCGCTCCAGGAGGCCTTGCACGAGATCGACGTCTTCGTGCTCGGCCAGCGGTTCCAGGCCGATCATTTCCATGTTGCAGCGGGAGGCGAATGTCCCGTCTTCATCGAAGACGTAGGCGATGCCGCCACTCATTCCCGCGCCGAAGTTCCGGCCTGTTGGCCCGATGATCACGGCTCGCCCGCCGGTCATGTACTCACAGCCGTGGTCTCCGGTGCCCTCAACGACCCCGACGGCGCCGCTGTTCCGGACCATGAAGCGCTCTCCGGCTACTCCGCGGAAGAAAGCGGCGCCGCCGGTCGCCCCGTAAAGGGCCACGTTGCCAACTACGATGTTCTCCTCGGGCAGGAAGGAGACGTTCGACGGAGGATGGACGATGAGCTTGCCGCCCGAGAGCCCCTTCCCGATGTAGTCGTTGGAGTCGCCCTCCAGCCGGAGCGTGATGCCGGCCGGGACGAACGCGCCAAAGCTCTGGCCGGCTGACCCATGGAAGGTGATCGAAATCGTGTCGTCGGGAAGGCCACTGAACCCGTAGCGGCGCGTCAGCTCGCTCCCGAGCATGGTTCCCACGGTGCGGTTCACATTCCGGATAGGGAGATCGAGCGCAACTCGTTCACCCCGCTCCAGGGCCGGGGCGCAGGCGGCGATCAACTCATTGTCCAGCGCCCGTTCGATGCCGTGATCTTGTTGGCTGACGCGTCGCGTCGCCACGGATTCATCGACTTCCGGCCGGTAGAGGATTGCGCTGAGGTCCAGGCCCTGGGCCTTCCAGTGGTTGACGGCGCGGCGAGTGTCGAGAATGTCGCTGCGGCCGATCATCTCATCGAGCGTCCGGAACCCGAGCTGGGCCATGTAGCTCCGCACTTCCTCGGCGATGAAGCGGAAAAAGTTGACCACGTGCTCGGCCTGGCCCGCGAATTTCTCGCGTAGCACAGGGTTTTGCGTCGCGATGCCAACCGGACAGGTGTCCAGGTGGCAAACGCGCATCATCACACAGCCCATGACCACCAGTGGCGCGGTAGCGAAGCCAAATTCCTCCGCCCCGAGCAGCGCGCCAATCACCACGTCGCGACCCGTCTTCATCTGGCCATCGACCTGTACGACGATGCGGTCGCGGAGCTTGTTGAGAACGAGCGTTTGCTGCGTCTCGGCCAGGCCAAGCTCCCACGGTGCGCCGGCGTGCTTCAAGGACGTCAGCGGGCTCGCGCCGGTGCCGCCGTCATGCCCGCTGATGAGCACCACGTCGGACTTTGCTTTTGCCACGCCCGCGGCCACGGTGCCGACCCCAACCTCAGCGACAAGTTTCACGCTGATACGTGCTCGGGGGTTCGAGTTCTTCAGGTCGTGAATAAGCTGCGCCAGGTCTTCGATGGAATAAATGTCGTGGTGCGGTGGCGGGCTGATCAGGCCAACGCCCGGAGTGGCATGGCGCACCTCAGCGATCCACGGGTAGACCTTGGCACCGGGCAACTGGCCGCCTTCGCCGGGCTTCGCGCCCTGGGCCATCTTTATCTGCAGCTCGTCGGCGTTGACCAGGTACTCACTCGTCACGCCGAAACGGCCGGACGCCACCTGCTTGATCGAGCTCCGGCGAAGGTCGCCGTTCGCGTCCGGCGTGAACCGGCGGCGGTCTTCGCCGCCCTCGCCCGTGTTGCTCTTCCCACCGATGCGGTTCATGGCGATAGCGAGCGTTTCGTGCGCCTCAGCGGAAATCGAGCCGAATGACATCGCGCCTGTGGCGAAGCGCCTGAACAGGTTCTCCACCGGCTCGACTTCATCGATCGGGACGGGGGCGCGATCTGGCTTGAACTCGAACAGGCCACGGAGCGTGCACATTCGCTCCGCCTGGTCGTCTACGAGCTGCGTGTACTCGCGGAAAATCTTGTAATGGCCAGTGCGCGTGGCGTGTTGCAGCTTGAACACGGTGTCCGGGTTAAACAGGTGGAACTCACCGTCCCGGCGCCACTGGTACTGTCCGCCCCATTGCAGTTCGTGGAGCCCGCCGTCCCGGCCCGGGTAGGCCCGGGCGTGGTGGGCAAGCGCCTCCACGGCCACTTCATCGATGCCGATGCCGCCGATGCGAGACACGGTTTTGGTGAAGTAGGTGTCGATGAACTGCTCGGAGAGGCCGATTGCTTCGAAGATCTGGGCGCCGCGGTAGCTGTGGATGGTCGAGATGCCCATCTTGGACATCACCTTCACAACGCCCTTCTTGATCGCTTTCAGGTAGTGCGCGTGCAGTTCTTCCGGCGGAATGGGATCTTCGATGAAGCCGTCGGCCTGAACCTGCGTGAGCGAATCGAGGGCGAGGTAGGGATTGATAGCGCCAGCCCCGTACCCAATCAAAAGCGCGAAATGGTGCACTTCCCGCGCGTCGCCCGTCTCCACGATGAGGCCCACCTGCGTGCGCTTCTTCTCGCGCACCAGATGGTTGTGCAACCCGGCCACCGCCAGCAGTGAGGGGATCGGTGCATGCTCTGCATCGACTCCGCGGTCCGAGAGGATGAGCACTTTCGCGCCGTTCGCGATAGCGTCGTCGGCCGCTTTGCAGAGTGAATCCAGGGCGGGCGCGAGCGCGGCCGGGCCGCCCTTCGCCTGGAAGAGCATTGGGATGACCGTCGCCCGGAGGGCGTGATCACGCAGCGACTTGAACTTGGCCAGCTGCTCGTTGTCGATGAACGGGCTGTCGAGGCTGACGAGGTGGCAGCTCTCCGGCTCCGGGTCGAGCAAGTTGCCCTCAGGGCCGATGACCGTCTTCACCGATGTCACCAGCTCTTCGCGAATCGCATCCAGGGGCGGATTGGTCACCTGGGCGAAGAGCTGCTTGAAGTAGTTGTAGAGCGGCTGCGGGCGTGTCGAGAGCACTGCGAGGGGCGTATCGGTGCCCATCGAGCCAATCGCTTCTTCGCTGTTCTTCGCCATCGGCCCGAGGATGTACTTCAGGTCCTCGATCGAGTACCCGAACGCGATCTGCCGCTTCAGCAGCGTTTCCGGCCCCGGCGACGGCGCAGCCTCGACCTCCGGGATCTCGTCGATCGGCAACAGGTTCCGCTTCAGCCAGTCGGCATACGGCCGTTCGTTGGCGAGCTTCGACTTCAGCTCGGCGTCATCGATGATGCGGCCTTCGTCGAGGCTCACCAGGAACATCTTGCCGGGCTGCAGCCGGCCCTTGAGCTTCACCCGCTCGGGCGCGACAGGGAGCACGCCGACCTCCGACGCCATGATCACCATGTCGTCGGTGGTCACGTAGTAGCGGGACGGGCGAAGACCGTTCCGGTCCAGCACCGCGCCGATGTTTCGGCCATCGGTAAAGGCCACCGACGCCGGGCCATCCCACGGCTCCATCAGGCAGCTGTGGTACTCGTAGAAGGCCTTCTTCTCGGGGCTCATCGACTCGTGCCCCTGCCAGGCCTCGGGAATGAGCATCATCATCGCGTGGGCCAGCGGGCGACCGGCAAGGACGAGCAGCTCCAGCGCCTGGTCGAGGCTGGCGGTGTCGCTCCCCTTCTCATCGATGATCGGCAAGATCTTGTGGATGTCGTCGAAATGTGGGGACTCGAAGAGCGCTTCGCGGGCAGCCATCCAGTTCCGGTTGCCACGCAATGTGTTGATTTCGCCGTTGTGCGCCACCATCCGGTACGGGTGCGCAAGTTCCCAGCTGGGGAAAGTGTTGGTGCTGAAACGCGAATGGAACATCGCCAGGGCGCTGACGAGCAGCGGGTTTCCCAGGTCCGGGAAGTATTCGCGCAGCTGGATCGCTGTCAGCATCCCTTTATAGACGAAAGTCCTGCAAGACAGGCTCGAAAAGTAGAACCAGTCGGCATCGCGGATGCCCCAGCGGTCGATGGCCTTTTCGAAGCGCTTCCGGATCACGTAGAGCTTGCGCTCGAACGAATCGCTGTCCGCGACGCTCGCCCCGCGACCGATGAAGACCTGGAACACCGACGGCTCCGCATCCAGCGCGGTCTGGCCCAGCGACGCGTTGTTCGTGGGGACCGGTCTCCATCCGAGGAGGTGCTGGCCTTCTTCCTCCACAATTGCGGCGAAGAGTGCCTGGGCCTGCGCCTGAGCGCGCTGGTCCCTTGAGGCGAAGAACAGCCCGGCGCCGTAATGACCAGCTTCCGGCAAGCGGATGCCAAGCTGGGCGCACTCGTGCCTGAAGAACTCGTGGGGCATCTGGATGAGGATGCCAGCGCCGTCGCCCGTGTTGGGCTCACTGCCCGAGGCTCCGCGATGGTTCAGGTGCTCCAGGGCGCTGATGCCGTCATCAACGAGCTGGTGTGTGCGGTGACCCTTCAGGTTGACGACAAAGCCTACCCCGCAACTGTCATGCTCGAGCTCTGGCCGGTAGAGGCCTTGCGCGGGCGGCAAATGCGGGTGGCCCATTCGTCCCTCCAGGGGGAGTCCGCGTTATGACCGGTTTTTTGAGAATGAGCACGGCCCCTGCGGCGCCGAAGCGCTTCCCGCCGCAGATTGTGAAAACATTCGCAAACCGGAGCGAACAGTAAGGTGAGCTTGCAGTATAACCCAGCCGTCAACCTTCTCGTCGAGTGTTCGGATGCCGCTTTGAAGCAAGAACCTGCACATGCCAGCGATAGACAAGTGCTAAGGTATTCCGAATCACACCGCCTGACGGGAAGCAGCCATGCCTGAATTCTGGTCACCCGAAAACATCGAGGAGATGGTCAGTGCGCGCTCCAAAATCCTTGGCCCGCAGGTTTGGGCCGCGGCGACGCCCGACCCGCGCCATCTGATTTCCTTCGCCGGGGGCCTCCCGGACATCCCATCGCTCCCGGGCGAGGCGTTGCTACGCGCAGCTCGCACCGTGATCGACCGCGAACAGAAGGAAGCGCTCGAATATGGCGGCACGTTCGGGCCGCTCCCACTGCGGGACGCAATCGCGGAGCGTTCTTCGAAGATCGAAGGCATCCCGGTAACTCGGGACCACGTGATCATCGCCTCCGGTTCGGCGCACGCCATCGGCATGGTCTGCGAGACATTGCTCGATCCTGGCGACGTGGTCATGGTTGAGAGCCCGAACTTCCCGGGGAGCATGCGCACAATCCGCTCGTTCGGCGCTTCGCAGGTCGCGATCCCGATGGACGAACAGGGCATGCGGTGCGATATCCTCGAGGCTGAACTCCAGGAGCTTGCTGACCAGGGCAAGCGAGCCAAGTTCATCTACTGCATTCCCACGCATCAGAACCCTGCGGGCTGCACGCTTCAGCTCGATCGGCGCGAGCAGCTGCTTGAACTGGCGCGCCGGTTCAACACCTTCGTGCTCGAAGACGACGCTTACGGCGAACTCTGGTTTGAAACGCCACCGCCGCCATCCCTTTTCGCGCTGAGCAACGGCGACCACGGGATCAAGGTGTCCAGCTTCTCGAAGATCATCGCGACCGGGCTGCGGATGGGCTGGATCATGGGGCCGCCGGCATTGGTCTCCCGGATCGCCGCACTGCGCTATGACATGGGCTCGAGCCCGTTCCTTGGACGCGTCATCGCCGAAATGATGCGCAATGGAGACCTCGACCGGCACATCGCGAACCTCCGGCGGACGTACCTGAAGAAGCTCGAACGCGTGGAAGACGCGCTTCAAAAGTACACGGCCGACTACGCCACGTACACCCGGCCGCTCGGGGGATTCTTCCTCTGGCTGCAGCTTCGGCCGGACCTCAACTCCCGTGATGTGCAGATGGCGGCGAACGAACGCGGCGTGGTTGTTGGCCAGGGGCCGCAGTTCTTCGCGGATGGCAAGGCGACGAACCACGTCCGGCTCGCTTTCAGCTACGTCGCGATGGAAGAGATCGAAGAAGGCATCCACCGCCTCGGCGAAGCGATGACCGAAGTGGCGAGCCGCAGCGCGGGGAAGTAGCTCCGCAGGCGTAACTCCTGCGTAGAATTCTGCGCCGGAGGAACCCATGCTCAAAGCCACCGTTGGCGCTGTCGAAGTCACGCCGCTGCTCGATTGCCGACTATTGATGAACCCGCACAACTTCATGCCGGGCCACGGCGACGCCATGCTCAAGGAGTACGGTCACGCAGCCGATTCCCGCGGCCTCTTGCCGATGGCCATCTCCTGTTACCTGGTGCGCTCCGGCGGCAAGCACATTCTCGTCGATTCCGGGCTCGGTAACCGTCGCCGGCCGCAATTTCCGCTCGGGCACCTGGACGAGGCAATGGCCGAGGCTGGCGTCTCGCCCGCGGACATTGACATCGTCCTCAACACCCACATGCACATTGACCACGTCGACTGGAACACCATCGACCGGCCGGATGGGACCCGCGAGGTGTACTTCCCGAACGCTGAATTCTGGTACCAGCAGGTTGAGTGGGATTACTCGATGCAGCCCGAACGCCTCGCGGAGCCGGGGAACGTCCATCTTGTCGAATGTGTCGAGCCGCTCAAGGACACCGGGCGCATCAAGCTCGTTTCGCAAGAAACCGCGATCACGCCGGACCTGACGTACGTCTCGACACCAGGACACGTTGCCATCGGTATTGCGTCCGAGGGCGAGCGGGCCGTCATCATCGGCGACGCCTCCCACCACCCGGTGCAACTGGTCCATCCCGATTGGTCGCCCTCGGCCGACTGGGACCCGGTGATGTCCGCGGGGACGCGGGACCGGCTTTTCGATTGGGCAATCGCGGAGGAACGCACCTGGATCGCCGGCCATTGGGAACACCCCGGCATCGGCCGACTCATCCGGCTGGACGGCAAACGGCAATTCCGCGCCCTCTGAACAATTCCTGAGTGTTTGCCCGGAATTACAGGCTGAGCGTAGCGTGGCCGCATGCGAGCCCTGTTGGCGATAGCGGCCCTGGGGTCATTGGTTTTCGGCGGCGGGCTCCGTTCGATCGTCGAACAGGTACACGCCGCGGGAACTGTCGAAGTCACGAGCGTCAGCGATGAGGGTGGTTCGGGAGGCGCGGTCTGCCCTCATGCCACGCTCTGCACGCTGCGGCGCGCCATTGAAATCGCCAATGCGGACGCTGGGACCGATGCCTTCACCATCACCTTCGCCTCCTCTGACTCCGCGACCGAGATTTTCGTCGGCAGCACGCCACTGCCGAACCTCACCCGCGACAACGTTGGCATCGACGGCCAGGGCGCGCAGGTCGTGCTCCGAAACGCATCGTCCAGCCTCACCGCGGTAACCAATGGCCTGACCGTGACCGGTGATGCCTTCACCCTCCGCAATGTTTCGATAAGCGGGTTTCGCGGGGCATGCCTGGCCGTGCTCGGTGCTGCAGCTTCGGTTGGCGCGCCCGGGGCCGGCAACACGCTTGGCGGCTGCGGCTCAGGCATCGCCGTCGGTGGCCCCGGCGCCACCATTCGCGCAAACACCATCGGGTTCACGGGCGATGGTGCGCCGGACCCCGTGGAGACCGCCATCGTGCTCGCAGCGGCCGACGGTCGGGTGGGCGCACCCGCATCGCTGCAGGGTGCTGGCAACACCATCGGCAATGCCGGCACGGGCGTGTTCGTCGGCAGCGGTGGCGCGCAGGGCTTCTCCGGCAACGTAATCGAGCGCAACACGTTCGGACGCGCCCCCGATGGCTCCGCGGCGCCCCTCACGCATGCCATCGTGCTGAGTCAGCCTTCGAACGAAACCTCCGTCGTGAGCAACACCATCGCAAACTCCGGCGACGGCATCCTCGTGGCTGCCGATGTCGATGGCGTCGCTGTGGTCCGCAACCGTTTCAGTGGCAATATCTTCGACGGGATCGACGGACGAGCTATCGACCTGAACGCCGACGGCATCGTCAACCCGAATGACCCGGGGGACGGCGATAGCGGCCCGAACGGCCTGCTCAACCATCCGCTCATCTCGCGTGCGACCCAGACGCGCATCTCAGGCACGGCCTGCGCCGGTTGCCAGGTCCAGGTTTACGTGGCCGTGCACGAACCTGGTGGCGCACATGACTACGGTCTCGCCCCGCTTTCCGGGGGGCTGCTCACCGCTGATGCCAACGGCCAATTCGCATTGGATAACCCGGCCGCTTCGCCCGGTGATTGGCTCATTGCCCTGGCTACGGACGAAGACGGCAACACGAGCGAGTTCGGGCCCTCCGCGCGGGTTGGAGCCGGCTCTGTGCTCTGCGGCAACGTCCAGCTCCGGGCGGGCTGGAACCATGTCGCCTACTTCGGCGCCGAGCCCGTGCCGCTCCTGTCGGCGTTCACGCCGGTGCCGTCGGGGGTCGTGACGGCGGTCTACCACTTCGTCGACGGTACGGGCGCATTCGAACGCTGGTTTGCGACGACAGCAGCGGGGAGGACCCTGGGCAGCGTCCAACCAGGAGAATCGTATTGGATCTTCGCGGAAGCCCCGGCCACGCTGCCGGGAGGCTTCTCCCTCTCCTTTCCCCTCCCTGTCCAGCTGAAAGCGGGCTGGAACGACTTCGTGTACCTCGGCGCGACGGCGACCGCGGCCGACGCCCTGGGCAGTCTCGGCGCGCAGTTCGACAGCCTCTACCGGTACGACGCTGCCAGCGGCGAATGGCTCCGCTACGGCGACAGCGGCGTGCCCGCCTGGGCCCGGGATTTCGACCTGGTCGAGGCGTGCGGCGTCTACCATCTCCACCTCGACGCCCCGGCAACGCTCCTCCCGCTCCAGCCCTGAGCCGGGCCGCTATACTCGCCGGACTCTCCTCCAGCGAGGCGCTGAAATGACCGTCGAGATTCGCTCCTGCCGAGACGCCGAAGAGCTCAAGGCCTACCAGCGAAACGTCAACTACGTGTTTGCCTCGGCGCCGTCGCCTCGCGACGAACTGACCACGCCGGCAGCGGACTGGACGACCTGCGGCTGGGTCGATGGCAAGCTGGCCACGACCCTCGCGACACTGCCCTTCACCGTCCGGCTCAACGGAAACCCGGTGAAAATGGGCGGAGTCACGGCAGTCGGCACGCTCCCCGCGTACCGGCGCCAGGGGCTTCTGCGCCAGGTCATGAGCGACGCGCTCAAGCTGATGCATGAGCGCGACCAGCACTTCGCGATCCTCTGGGCGAGCATGGGCGCGATTTACCAGCGTTTCGGCTACGGCCTGGCCTCAGCGCAGGTCCGCTACGCGGTTGACCCACGCTTCGCCCACTTCCAGGCCGGGGAATCGGCGCCCGGCAGCATCGAACTGCTCGAGAAGGAAGACGCGTTCCCCCTGATCAAGCAGAACTACATCACCTGGGTGCAGGACAAGAACCTCTGCATCCACCGCTC
>CAYTBM010000023.1:0-21411 GCA_964436025.1 uncultured Anaerolineaceae bacterium | reverse complement strand
TGGTAGAGACCACGCCAGACCATGAAGAAGTGCTCGATGTCCTGGTTGAAGTCCGAGAAGTGCGGGTCCCAGCTTTCGAACTGGATGGTGCGGACGGTGATGGTGCCCGAAGGCTTGGCGACAGTAGTAGGAGCCGTGCCCCCACTCGTGGGCGAGGCTGTGCTGCCGCCGTTGTCATCGTCGTCATCGTCGCCGCAGGCAGCGGCGAATGCCAGGATGGCGAAGATGGCGAACATGCTGAGCAGCAGCTGCCACTTGGACTTGGTCATCGGTAGTGGTTCCCTCCTCTATTCGATTAACCGACCGGTAAGGTGCTGGCCGAGGCGCTTAAAGTCAACAATTCTTTACGGCGCCGAAGCCCGAATCACTCGCAATTAACCCCATGCACCTCCTGCGGCCGGACAGGCGGCAAGCCTCGTTCGTCCGCGCCTTGCTTACGGTACGCCTTCCGCCGCGTCTATAGATGTCTGCGAAAAGCGGATGGCTCGACAGGGCGCGAACTATAGCCACCCTTCCCCCGGGATGTCACCTAACCGGCCCGCGCAATACGCTTGCACGGCCCCAGCCGGCGAAAGTCCCTGTCCGAGAGCGTCTTCAATGAATAGAGTCCTTGCAATCGTCAGCGTGCTCGGCCGCGATCAGAAGGGCGTCGTCGCGCGCATCAGCACGTACATCGCTGAGCAGAACATCAACATCGAAGACATCGAACAGCGCGTCGTCCGCGGACAGTTCCTGATGGACATGCTCGTCGACATCACAGACGCGTCGCTCTCACTGGATGAGCTGGTCGTCGGCCTCCTCGCCATCGGCCAGGAAATCGGCATGGAGATCCGGGTGACGCTCCACAACGAGCGCGAACGACGGCGGGTCGCTGTCCTCGTCAGCCGTGAGCCCCATTGCCTCGAGCAGTTGATAGCCGATTCACGGGCTGGCCTACTCCACGGCGAGCTGGCGGTGGTGGTGGGCAACCACGAGTCGCTCCGTCCTATCGCCGCGGCCGCCGGTATCTCCTTCGCGTGGTTCCCGAGCGACGACAAGGCCGCGCACGAGGCCTTCGTGCTCCAGGAACTGACGAAAGCACGGGCCGATGTTGTGGTCCTGGCGCGCTACATGCAGATCCTCACTGGCGCGATCTGCGCGCCGTACGCCGGGCGCATCATCAACATCCATCCGTCGCTCCTGCCGTACTTCCCGGGCGCGAACCCGTACCGCCGCGCCTGGGAGGATGGGGTCAGGGTCACCGGATGCACGGCCCACTTCGTGACCGAAGAACTTGATGCCGGGCCCATCATCCTCCAGGACGTGTTCCATATTGACGTCGGTGTCGACAGTGTCGATGACGTGCGCAGGAAGGGCCGCGCTCTCGAGGGCGCAGTGCTGAGCCGTGCACTGCAGCTGTACCTCAACAACGAAGTCGTCGTGATCGACGGAAAAGTCGTGTTCAAGCCAGGGATGCGGACGTTGCTGCAGGACTTTGGCGGAGAGCCGAAACGGGCGCCGTAGCAAGCTGCCAGGCCATCCGCATGCCCTCGATCCGGCCGCGGTACACGTCGACGACGTGCTCGGGGCAGGCATGCACGACGACATGCTGCTCGGTGCCTTCCCAGCCAAGGTGATCGACGGCCAGGCGGCCGAGACTCGGTAAATCGGTCAGCAGACCGACCGTACCGGCAGCGCCCTGTGGAGAGAGCGCGAGGTGTTGGCAAATTGCGCAGACCGGCATCCCCGTCCTCCAGACGCCTGAGACTACAGCGCGGGTCGCGATAATGATTCTGCCTTCCGTGAAGTCTCGCCGCTCCGGTGTGATGTCATGAACTCTTGTGATGTGCGACAGCCTCTCGCGTCTTTCGATGCCGGTAGCGAAAGAGCGCGATGACCAGCGGGCGGACGAGGAAGTACTCGGCGAACTCTCCCGCCCGAGTCGGGAGCATCCTGAACCGGACCGTGTCGCGGAGTACCGCGCGGCCGACGCCCGCGTCGAAGAATTCATGCCGATGCCGCCAGGATCGGAACAGGCCCCGGAGTTGGACGTCCTCCACGAGCCGGCCCTCCTCTGTGCGTGTAACCTCCGCGTACCAGGTGGTTCCGAACCGCTGCCACCCTACGCGGAATTGCTGACGATCACCGGCCTCCGAACGTTTCGCCGGGGTCAGCAGCGCAAACGGCGGGAACGGCGGGGTGATCGCCGGCAGGTTAGCCGCATCCACGTGGAACTCGAAAAGCTGCATGGCCGCGACCGGCATAACCGACTCGTATCGCACTAAGGTCATACGTCGAATCCTCGTCGTGAGTGACTTAGACACAAGATAGACAAGTACTTCCGACGGTGTCTACTATTGTGTCATGACTGACACGGACGCCACCAGTTATAAGATCGCGCAGGTCGAGCGCATGACTGGGGTCGGCGCGCACACGTTGCGAGCCTGGGAACGCCGTTACGGTGTACCTGAACCCGATCGATCGGGGGGGCGCCAGCGTATGTATTCACTGGCCGATGTTGAAGTCATCAACCGCATGAGGCGGTTCGCGGACCAGGGAATGCCGCTCGCTCGCGCCGCGCAGCTCGCCCACGCAGAAATGCGCCCGGGCCCCGGCGAGTCGCTGTCAGTGGCGCTCAGCTCCGGTTTATCCTCCGCGCTCCTGGCCTGGGACGAGGCCCACGCGGTCGACGTCTGGACGCGGATGCTCGAGTCGTTCGACCTGCAGACCGCGTTCGAACGTGTCGTCATTCCGCTGCTCGTTGAGGTCGGCGATGGCTGGCACGACGGAACAATCAGCATCGCGCAGGAGCACTACGTCACGAACTTCGTGCGTGCGAGGCTCGATTCCCTGGCACGCCAGGTCCCGCCACCGGCTGCCGCGCCAGTGGTGCTGCTCGCCTGCCTGGAGGACGAGCAACATGAGATTGGGCTGCTCATGCTTGCCGTCATGGTCCGCCTGAGCGGGATCCGTACCATCTATCTCGGCCAGGACGTGCCGGACGAGCCGCTCTTGCGCACCGTCGAAGACGCCCAACCGGCGGTTGTGGCGCTCCACGCCGGCACAGAGACTTCGGCGCTTCGCCTCCCCGCCCTCGTGGCCCAACTGAAGGAGGCCGCGCCCCTCGCCGAAATCGTTCTCGGCGGGCCGGCGTTTCGTGGCCAGCCGGACGCCGTGCACGTCGCGGGAGCACATTACGGCGGCGCGGACCTCGCCGCCGCCGTCGTCACGATCAACCACTACGCGCGTAAGGCTCGTACAGGAGGGAAAAGGTGAAAATTGTTGTTGCCGGGGGCACCGGCCTCCTCGGACGGGCTATCTCCAGCGCCCTCCTCGACGCGGGTCACGAAGTCACCGTGGCCTCCAGGTCCCAGGACCGCAACGACCCGATCGACCCCAGGGCTCGCTGGGTCCGCGCGGATGTCACCGATCCCTCGACCCTCGCGCCTGCTCTGGCAGGTGCCGATGCCATCGTCGATGCGGTGCAATTCCCGAACTCTCCGGTCGAAAACCCGAAGAAAGGCCTGACGTTCGAACGCATCGACCTGGGCGGCACGAAGAACCTCGTCGATGGGGCGAAGACGGCCGGTGTCCCGCGGTTCATCGGCATCTCTGGCGTTGGAGCCGCCGAGGACGCGAAGTACCACTGGTTACGCTTCAAGTGGGCCGAAGAGGAGCACATCAAGAGGAGCGGCGTCCCCTTCACCATCCTCCGAGGCAGCTGGATCTACGGTCCGCGCGACGTGTCCTTGAATCGGTTCCTCGGTTTCGCGCGGTTCCTCCCGTTCATCCCAATCGTCGGCGACGGCAAAACGAAGATCAATGCGCTCTTCATCGATGACCTCGCCGCCCATGTCGTTGCGGCCGTCGAACGCGATGACCTGCGCGGGCGGATTTTCGAGATTGGTGGCCCCGACATCCTGACCATGGACCAGGTGGTCCGGGCGGCTCTCGCGGCAGCAGGCAAGAAGCGCCTCCTGGTGCACCAGCCGGTCTGGCTCATGAAGGCAGTCGCGTCAGTGGCGCAGCACGTCCCGGGCCGCCCGCTCACTCCCGACGCGATCGACTTCATCACCATGGACGGGATCGCCGATAACGGCCCGCTGGTGGAAGCCTTCGGCATTCGCCTGACGCCCATCGCGGAAGGCCTCGCGACCTACCTTCCAAGGAAGTGAATCAGCGCTCGGTCTATATCGTCGATTGACGGCTTGCATAACTTCCCGCGAAGTGGCGTAGAATCGGCCCAAGCGGCTTGCGGGGGCCGAGAGCGAGTCCGACTTCATCCGCCGGGTTTTGTTTCGTGCGCGCTGACACCTCTGATGTAGCGTTCCGGCTCTTGCTGGCACTGGGCGAACTCTGGGATGGCCTCGGCCGCTCCGGTGTCGATCCCACCGCGAAAGGGCTGCACCTTACACAGGAATACCTCGGTGGGTACACGCGCTTCTCCGCCGGTCCCGGCTCGCATGCCAGGCTCGTCGTGGAGTGGAACGGCACCACGCGCCACCTGCGCGTCCTCCGCTGCGAGCCCTGGACCAACGCCGACGCCACCATTTCCACGACTGTCGCGCACGTTCGGAACGCTGCCCGCGCCCTCGGCCTCGCCGAAACCGTTGATCGTGCGCTCGTTGCCGCTTGCGCCGAACCGAGCCAGCCGTGCCGCCGGACTGTTCTGTCCACGGCGATGGCCGCCAGCCAGCCGGTGGCGGCACCTCGAAGGGCCTGAATCGTCCGGGATTCGGGGTCGGCTATTGCCGCCCCGCCCATTGCTTCGCGTGGTACGTAATCACGATATCCGCCCCGGCCCTGCGGATTGATGTGAGGGTCTCGTCGATGGCGCGCTGTTCGTCCAACCAACCGTTCTGAATCGCGGCCATGAGCATGCTGTACTCCCCGCTCACGTTGTAAGCGGCCACGGGCACATCCACTGAGTCTCGCACCTGGCGCAGCACATCCAGGTACGGCAGCGCTGGTTTCACCATCACCATGTCCGCGCCCTCGTCGATGTCCGTGAGCACTTCGTCGCGCGCCATCCGGCCGTTCGCCGGGTCCATCTGGTAACCCCGACGGTCGCCGAACTGCGGCGCGCTGTCCGCGGCTTCCCGGAATGGCCCGTAAAAGGCGCTGGAGAACTTGGCCGCATACGAGAGGATGGGAGTCTGCGCATAACCGGCTGAATCCAGCGCCACCCGGATCGCCGCTACTCGGCCGTCCATCATGTCGCTCGGCGCGATGATGTCGCAGCCCGCATCGGCGAGCGAGACCGCCGTCTCCGCGAGGAGCGGCAACGCCGCGTCGTTGTCCACAGATCCATCCGGCGCCAGCGGACCGCAATGCCCGTGCGATGTGTACTCGCACAGGCAGACATCCCCGATGACCAGGAGTTCTGGGTTCGCATCCTTCAGCCGTCCGATCGACTCCTGCACGATGCCGTCCGCCGCGTACGCGCCGCTGCCCAGCTCGTCCTTGGTCGCCGGAAGGCCGAAGAGCAGCACCGCCGGTATCTTCAAGCTCGCGAGCGACCGAGACTCGTCGGCCAGTGCGTCCAGGCCGAGTCTGTCCTGGCCTGGCATCGACGCAATCAGCTGGCGCCCTCGAAGACCCGCCTCAACGAAGAGAGGGTAAACCAGGTGTGCGGGAGTGAGTTCGGTCTCTCGCACAAGGCCGCGCATTGCGGGCGAGCCTCGCAGCCTTCGATGCCGGCGAAAAGCGGGCAGTTCCATGGTTTTTAAGCTTAGCATCAGGTGTTGCACCGAATCGGCCTGCCGCGCCCTGCGCTACCATGACTTTGAATGGAACGCCGCCTCCCTCCTGAGTACGCCCATTGGCAGGACTTTGAGTCGGCGTTCCGGCGTCTCAGCACCCCTGAGTTGGTCACCGAAATCCAGGACGGCTCACCTGAACGGCGGTTGGCCGCCCTTTCCGTTATTGATCTCGCGGAGGTTGCCCGCCCAACGATCGAGGACTGGATCCGCACTCTGCCAGACGCGGAGGCGAACGAACTGGCGGGCGCTATTCCGGTCCAGCGAGCACACTCGTCCTGCGCGGAAGACGCCGCCTGGGTGGATGTCGCCCGCATCGGATACGAAGAGCGCCGGCTCCCGACGTTTCTGGTCATGCTCTTCTCCTCGCTCGAAGCGCTTGAATCCCGGGGATGCACGGAAGCGCCCCAGGAGTGGGAACGCATCGGCGACTGGCTCGGAGACGTCTACGATCGCATTGTTGCCGCCGGCGAAGACGACGCCCGGGACGACATCTCGCTCTTCGTCTTCGAAAACTATCTCGAGCGCGCCGCCATATTCGAAGCGTTCTGCGGCATGATCGTCCGCCATGAGTCGCTCGCCCGGGAAGTGAGCGTGAATCCTGCTCAGTACCTCTGCCACCTCGACGAGCAGCACCAGCGGTTCGCGCTAGAAGAAGCGGCGGCGAACGGGGGTCAGCCTTTCGAAAGCGCCTGGAGAGCGCTTCAGCGCGGCTGAGCGATTAGACCGCGCACTCGCCTTCGCCGCGTTGCAGCTCGTAAAGCTCCAGCCGGTTCCAGTCGATGAACATCTGGCGGTTGTCGTCGCTGAAATCGCCCGGGATCGTCAGGTCGTCGACGGCCGCTTCAAACGGCGCCGGACCTACGCGATCGAAGAACGCGTTGAACTCTTCGCCAGGCTTCCGGTCCCGTTCGTAAAGCTTCACCACTCGTTCGACCGCTTCGGGGCCGCGCTTCGCGGGAAGGCGGACCTTTAGTTGCGTCGCCATGCGCAGGTCGCCGTTGTCATAACTGCCACCGAGAAACATGTGGTACGCCGGGAGCTGCTGGGGGCCAACCTTCATGGCGGCGCCGTGGAAACCAATATTCGCGATGTGGTGCTGGCCGCAACTGTTCGGGCAACCGCTCATCTTGATGTGGATCTTTCGGGTCAGGGGGTCGCTGATCTCCATCAGCTCGACGCGGTCCTGGATGGCCTTGTTCAGGCCCATCGAGGATGTGATGCCCAGCTTGCACGAGTCCGTCCCCGGGCAGCTCACGACATCGGTGATGCTCTGTGAGCCGATATCGGCAAGGTCGAGTTCCTTGAGGCGCGCGTAGACCTCGTAGAGGCTTTCGTCGCGCACCCAGCGGAGCACGACGTTCTGGCCCACCGTGGTCCGCGCGTAGCCCCCGCAGTAGTCCCGCATGATATTCGCGAGGCCGCGGAACTGCTCTGGCTTCAGGTCGCCCCGCGAAACTTTCACTTCTACCGTGCTGAAGCCTTGCTGCTTCTGCGCTTTCACGTTCGCGGTCACGAACGCGCTGAACGCGGTCATGTCGCCGTTCGCCTGGGCGTACTGTGGCTTCTTCGCGGGCGCATTCGCTTCTTCATCGTGCACGTAGAGCAGACGGTCTGGGCTGAAGTCCTTGTTGACCCAGTCGCCCGTGAGCTCCTCGTCCACCATGCGCCGGAACTCTTCGATACCCACACGGTGCACCAGGAACTTCAACCGGGCCTTGGCGCGGTTCTTCCGCAACTCGTCGGCCTTTTCGAAGATCCGGACCACGGCTTCGGAGAGCTTGAGGTACTCATCGAGGGAGACGAATTCGGTCAGCGTGAACGCGTTCCGCGCCATGATGCTCAGGCCGCCGCCGGTGACCACCTTGAAGCCCTTCACGCCGCCACGCACCCGCGGGATGAAGCCCAGGTCGTGGATGCCGGTGATCGCGTTGTCGTCGTCGGTTGAGGTGAAGGCGACCTTGAACTTCCTCGGCAGAAGTTGCGAGAGGGGATTGCGGAGCCAATAGCGGGCAAAGGCCCCGGCGTACGGGGTCGGGTCGAAAAGTTCTCCCGCGATCACGCCCGCCCACGGGTCGCCGGTGACGTTGCGCACGGTGTTGCCACACGCTTCCCGTGTCGAAAGTCCGGCCTTACCGAGAACAAAGAGCGCTTCTGCCGCTTTGGCCAACGGCACATGGTGGAACTGGAAGTTCTGGCGGGTGGTGATGTGACCTTTGCGCAGCGGCGCGAACTTCTCGGCAACCTCCGCGAACGCGTCCATCTGCTCGGGCGTGACTCCGCCGAACGGGAGCTTCACCCGGATCATCTGGACGTTCGGCTGGCGCTGGCCGTAGACGCCCTGCTTCAGCCTGAACCCGATGAATTGGGTCTCATCCCACTCGCCGTTGAGCATGCGGTGGGCTTCGGTCTTGAAGTCCTCCAGTTCCCTCTCGAGCACCGGCAGGATGCGTGCGGGGTCGTTGCTGTACACGATCGTTTCAACGTCAGGCATGGCGAGAATCCTCTGAACCGGGTTGCGGCCCACCCGGCAAGGCACGGGTTGGAAAGAAAGATGACTGACTTTATCAACTATAGCCATTGCCCGCAACGAACGTTGTTGATAAAGTTGACCGAACTACTCAGGTTTAGACAGGATACCGTGACTACTGCCCAAACGTTCTCGCCCGAGGATATCGCCGCTCTCAACCAGCGCTTCGAGCCGGCCGAGCCCCAGGAAATCGTCCGCTGGGCGGTTGACCAGTTCGGCGACGGCCTGTCAGTGGGCGCGAGTTTCGGCGGGGCTTCCGGCATGGCTATCCTCCACATGACGGCGCAGCTCAAGCCTAATGTCCACGTCTTCGTGCTCGACACGGACTACCTGTTCGAGGAAACGCAGGAGACCATGCGCCGCGCCGTCCCGGCGCTCGGCCTGCTCAACGTCAACACATACAAGTCGAAACTGACCCACGAAGAGCAGGCAGAACGGTACGGGTCGGCGCTTTGGATGCGAGATCCAGACCTCTGCTGCGAATTGCGCAAGGTCGAACCGAACACGCGCGCGCTGGAAGGAAAGACCGCGTGGGTCAGTGGCCTTCGCAGAGATCAGTCCGAGGGCCGAGCCGATACGCCGATTGTTTCCTGGGCGCCGAAGTTCGGGGTCCTGAAGTTGAACCCGCTTGCCAACTGGACCGAGAAGCGGACCTGGGAATACGTGATGAAGCACAACGTTCCCTACAACCCGCTGCTTGACCAGGGGTATACCAGCATCGGCTGTTACAACTGCACGATCCCGGGCGTCCAGGGCCGGGCGGGTCGCTGGCAGGGTTTTGAAAAAGACGAATGCGGGCTGCACACCTGACCCGCCAACCGGAGCGAAAGACAACGTTTCAGGAGACACGGTGGTGAGTTCGCGGCGAGGCTTTGTCCTCTGGTTCACGGGGCTGTCCGGTGCCGGTAAGAGCACCCTCACGGAGGCACTTGCGCCGCTGTTGCGCGAGCGCGACGTGCCGGTGGAAATACTCGACGGCGACGTTGTCCGCACGCATCTGTCGAAGGGCCTCGGCTTCAGCCGAGAGGACCGCGACGCCAACATCCTTCGCATCGGATTTGTTGCGAACCTGTTGGCGCGCAATGGTGTGGGGGTCATCACCGCTGCCATCTCTCCGTACCGGGAGACGCGGGACGCTATCCGCGCCATGGTGGAAGCCGACGGCGCGACGTTCATCGAAGCCCACGTCGCAGCCACCCTTGAAGAATGCGAGGCGCGCGACGTCAAGGGCCTCTACGCCGAAGCCCGCGCCGGCAAACGCCCCGGCTTCACCGGGATCGACGATCCGTATGAACCGCCGCTGACGCCGGAGCTTTCCATCCCCACGGGACAGGAATCGCTGGAGGAGTCACTTCGCCGGGTGCTCACCTTCCTCGAAGCTCGTGGTCTCGCGCCGGCCCTGGAGGGCGCCCGGTGACCACGCAGGAAGCGTTCGTCCCCGTGGCCCATGACTCGGTGCTGGAAATGCTCGAATCCGAAGCCATCTTCATCATGCGTGAGGTCGCGGCGGAATTCGAACGCCCCGCGTTGCTCTTCTCCGGAGGGAAAGACTCAATCGTCCTTCTGCGCATTGCCGAGAAAGCGTTCTGGCCGGCGAAGATCCCCTTCCCGGTGATGCACGTCGACACCGGGCACAACTTCCCCGAGGTCCTCGATTACCGCGATCGGCGCGTGGCTGAGCTGGGGGCTCGCCTCGTCGTCGCCTCCGTCCAGGACGCAATCGACCGCGGGGACCTCGCCGATGAGACAGGTCCGCGGGCATCCCGTAACCGTCTGCAAACGCCCGTGCTGCTCGAAGCCATCGCGCAGCACCAGTTCGACGCGGCCATTGGTGGTGCACGCCGTGATGAAGAAAAGGCGCGAGCCAAGGAGCGAGTCTTCTCCTTCCGCGACGACTTCGGCCAGTGGGATCCCCGCAATCAGCGCCCCGAACTCTGGCAGCTCTACAACGGCATGCACGTGCGCGGCGAGCATATGCGTGTCTTCCCACTTTCCAATTGGACCGAGCTCGATATCTGGCGTTACGTCCAGAGCGAAGGGCTCGAGATCCCGTCGATCTACTTTGCGCACGAGCGCGAGGTCTTCGAGCGGGACGGCATGCTCATGGCGGTCAGCGGCTTCCTGCCCCTGCTGCCCGGCGAGAGGCCGTTCCGCGCGTCGGTCCGCTATCGGACCGTGGGAGACATGACCTGCACGGCCGCCGTCCGCTCGACCGCGGCTGATGTCGATACCGTCGTCGCGGAGATAGCCGCCACGCGCATTACCGAACGCGGCCAGAGCCGCGCCGACGACCAGTTCTCCGAGGCCGCAATGGAAGACCGCAAGCGTGAGGGCTATTTCTAATGGACCTCCTCCGCATTGCCACCGCGGGTTCCGTCGATGACGGCAAAAGCACACTCATCGGCAGGCTCCTGTACGACTCGAAGCAGGTTTTCGAAGACACGCTCGCGAGCCTGGAACGGGCCAGCGCGGCCCAGGGGCTGGATGAGGTCAACCTCGCGCTCCTGACCGACGGTCTGCGTGCCGAACGCGAGCAGGGCATTACGATCGACGTCGCCTACCGGTATTTCGCCACGCCGAAACGGAAGTTCATCATCGCGGACTCGCCCGGCCACGTGCAGTACACGCGGAACATGGTCACCGGAGCATCCACCGCGAGCCTCGCGCTCATCCTCGTCGATGCGCGCAAAGGCGTCATCGAGCAAACGCGCCGCCACACGGCCATCACGAACCTTCTCGGCATCCGCCATCTCGTCCTCTGCGTGAACAAGATGGACCTCGTCGAGTGGTCGCACGACACCTTCCTCGCGATCGAAGCGGAGTATCGCGCGCTCGCCAGCACGCTCGGCGTGCCAACGGTCACTGTCATCCCCATGGCGGCCGTCTCCGGGGCGAACATTGTCGAACCGGCGACACAAACACCCTGGTACGCGGGACCCCCGCTCCTGGAGTTCCTCGAGAATGTCGAGGTGCCGGACCCGGCGCGTCACGCCGAACTGCGGTTCCCGGTCCAGTACGTGATCCGGCCGCAAACCACGGAACACCACGATTACCGTGGCTACGCCGGCACGGTCGCCGCAGGCATTGCCGAGGTTGGAGCTCCAGTCACCGTGCTGCCGATCGGTCTCACCACACGGATCGCCGGCATCGACCGCTTTACGCAGCCGCTCGCCGAAGCCGAACACGGCGATGCCGTGACGATCAGGCTTGCGGAAGATGTCGATGTGAGCCGGGGATACATGCTGGTTTCCGCCACCGCGCACGTCCCCAGTACCAGCCGCTTCACGGCCGACATTTGTTGGATGTCGGATACGAGCGTGCTTCGGCCGGGGAACCGCTACTGGATCAAACACACCACGCGCAGAGTGAAATGCATCGTGGAGTCGCTCGACAGCCTCTTCAACGTGCAAACGCTCGGCCACCTCGCGAACCCGGAAGGCGTCGGGCTGAACGACATTGCCCGGATCACCGTGAAGACCACGGAACCCCTGTTTATGGACCCCTACGCCGTCAGCCGGGACACCGGAAGCTTCATCCTGATCGATGCCGCGACGCGGCGCACCGTCGCTGCGGGGATGGTTCGCGATGCGGACCTCGGGGCGGACGAGGACAGTGACTTCTGAGCGTCGTGCGCTTCCGCGCGCGCTAGACGCAGCCGCGGAGGAACCGGCGCAGCGCACCGTGTCGCGGCTGCGCGCCCGCCGGCGCACCGCCATTCGTGTTGTCAGCGCGGGCGGTGGGCTGTTCTTCTTCATTTTCGCCCTGCAGATCATCAAGTCTGGCGCCCGGGCGGTGATCCCGGTCCTCGACAACCTCGATATCGCCGGCCCGGTGAACTCGCTGGGATTTGGTTGGCTTGCCGCCTACCTGGCGCTCAGCGGCTCGCCGGTTGCCGCGATTGGCACCACTCTCCTTGCAGGGGGCGTCTTCAACGAGCGCGAGGCCTTCGCCGTGATCGGCGGGTCGCGGCTCGGCGCCTCGTTTATCGTCCTGGCCGTTGGATACGTGCTCTACATGGGCGGCCGGCGCAGCCCCGACGGGCTCTCGATCGGCGTGGTCTCGTTGCTGACGACGTTTACCACGCAGGGGCCGGCGGTCCTCTTAGGCCTGGTCTCACTGCACTACGGCTGGCTGGACGGCGTTCAGTTCACGCCGCCCAAAGGCATGCTGGACTGGATCGACACCGTGTATGGCCGGCCGGTGGACTTCCTGAACGATGTCCTGCCTTCGGCCCTGGTGTTTGCGGCGGGAGTGCTGGTGCTGTTGGGGAGCTTCGCGCTCTTTGACCGCGCACTGCCGCAACTTGAGGCAGGATCCCCCGGCTTCGAACGTACCCTGCGGCGGCTGGACTCGAAGTGGCTCATGTTCGCGATGGGCTGCGCGGTGACCTCGATGACCCTCAGCGTGTCCATATCGCTCACGCTCCTCGTCCCGCTTTCGCTGAAGGGCTACCTGCGACGGGAGCAGGTCATTCCTTACGTGATGGGAGCGAACATTACAACGTTCATCGACACGCTGGCTGGTGCACTGGTCCTCGGCGGCGCTTCGGCGTTCACCGTGGTCCTGACGGAAATGGTGGCCGTGGGCTTTGTTTCGGGACTCGTGCTTTGGTTCGCCTACGGGGCGTACTCCCGTGCAATCCTGGCCGTCGCGAGCACGGTAACGCACAGCCAGCGGAACCTCGGGCTCTTTCTGGCGGTGATCGTCGCGGTCCCGCTGCTGTTGTTGCTGCTTTAGCCAGGGTCGAGGTCGATGTTGAAGACCGCCTGAGGCGCGCAGCGTGGTTGTTGAGGGAGCGATGGCCAACGCGTTGAGGAATGGAATCGCTGAATGGCGGGTGAGGACCACGGACGGGACGCTGGCTGTCCGCCTCGGAGATGTTGCACCACCAGACCTCTCCGCGCTTCATGGTTTGGCAACGTCCCAGTCTTTGCCCCAGTCCTGCCCCTTCTCCAGTGAGCGGCGTTGGGCGACCTCTGGCGGAGTTACGGCACAGCGGCGTACGCCCGCGATGGTCCTCGTCGAGGCGCGACGGGCGATTCCGGTCGAGCGAGCTTCGAAGGCGACTACTGATGCAGCGTCTCGTCCGGGTCGTCCGCCGTGATGCCCGCGGCGTAGAGTCCAGCGATTTCGTCCTCAGGCAGTTTCAACAGCTCCCGGAAAACGTAGCCGTTGTGTTGTCCGAAGCCCGGCGCCGGCAGCCGGATGTGCCCGGGTGTGCGCGAGAGCTTCCATGGCGGCGCTTCCATCTCCCACGTGCCAGCGTCCGGATGCGTGTGATCGACCCAGGCCTCGCGGCTGCGAAGATGCGGATCGGCCATGAGCTCCGGGATGGTTAGTACTGCCCCGGCTGCGACTCCGAACCGCTGCAAGTGGTGCATTGCCTCGTAATGACCGCGCACGGCCGTCCAGGCGCCGACGATGGCGTCGAGTTCGTCTTCGTTCGCCTTGCGCGCCTCGTTCGTGGCGAACCGGGGGTCGGCGGCCAATTCCGGCTGGCCAATAGCGCGACAGAGCCCCGCGAATTCGGCCTCGCTCTCGCAGGCGACCGTGACCCAGCGGTCTTCGCCTGCGCTCGGGTAGCGGTTGTGGGGCGCGTAGAGCGGGTTCCGGTTCCCGAACGGGGGCCTGACAACCCCGTTCATGCTGTAGTCCACGATGTGCTCGCCGACGAACATCATCAGGTTTTCCCGCTGCGCGAGCTCGAGGTAGAGCCCTTCTCCCGTCCGCGCCCGCTGGCGCAGCGCTGTCGCCACCGCTCCCACCAGCGCCGTCCCGGCCATGGGGTCTCCGTAGCTGAAACCGGTCTTCATCGGTTCGTCGCCTTCGTACCCCGAGATGGCGACGATGCCCGCGAGTTGCTCCACGTTTGATCCGTACGCGACGTAGTCCTTCTCCGGCCCGGTCTTTCCGTGGCCGGGCATCGAGACATAGATGATGTTCGGGTTCGCAGCTTTCACTGCTTCGTAGCTCAATCCGAGGTTGTCCATGACGTCGCTGCGGAAGTTCTCAACGATGACATCGCTGACCGCGCACAACTTCAGGAGCGTGTTTCGACCGCGCTCGTCGGCCAGGTCCAGCGCGAGCGCGTATTTGTCGCGGTTGTTGTGGTTGAAGTAGGCGGACTTGTTGTACCAGTGGTGATCCGTGCGCGGCACCAGGCCCAACGATCGGAGCAGGTCCCACTGGCGCGGCGCCTCGACTTTGATGACCTCGGCGCCGTAGTCGCCGAGCATGCGCGTGCCGAAGGGCCCGGCCCAGACCATCGTCAGGTCAATTACACGGATTCCGTCGAGCGGCATCGTCATTTCGCTTCGCCCCCAAGCCGGGCGAGGCTCGCGGGGCCTTCCCAAGTCTCGCCGTTGTCAAGGAGGACCGACAGGACGGTCCCCGTTTCCTCCACCGTCCCGGGCAGATCGACGCCCGACCGTGGATAGCCTCGGCCGGAGGGCACCACCACCCGCGCACCTTCCGGAAAGTCGGCCGATGCCGCGATTTCGAGCGTCTCGATCCGGCGGCCGATTGCCCTGGTGATGGCTTGCAGCAGCGCGAAGTCCTGGATCGTGCGGAGCGTGCGCACGGCCTCGCCAGGCGTGGACGGATCCCTGGCCCCGCGGAGCTCCGCCGGCGGCGGGATGGATTCTTCCGCGCCTTTCTTCAGCATCGCGGTGACCATTCTCTTGATGCGCGGCGCAGCTTCCTCGAGCGCCGCCCGCAAGGCGGGCATGTCGTCGGAATGTTCATAGAACGCGATTGCGCGCGCTGCTTCGTCGTTTGGTGTCATGCCGGCACCTTCCCGAGGACTTCGGCGTTGTGCTGGCCAAGCAAGGGCGCAGGGCCAGGCGCCCACGCCTCCGGCCCCATCCACCAGGGTGGCCCGGGATACGCGGCTTCGCCGGCCACCGGATGCGAGATGCGCTGTATCGACCCGCGCTCCAGCAGGTGCGGACTGGTGATCAGGTCTTCCATCGTGTGCACGAAAGCGACCGGGGCCCGGCCGGCGCCGGCTCTCTGGTAGATCTCGTGCTTCGTCTCTCCCGCTGCCCAGGCGTAGAACTCAGCCATCAGTTCGTCATTGTGTTGCGAGCGCGCGGCCTGCGTGACGAACCGCGGGTCGGTCACCAGGTCCGGCCGTTCGATCACCTCGCAGAACGGCTTCCAGTTGCGCGGCATGAGGTGGATGCCAAGGTAGCCGTCGGCGCAGGGGTAAATGCCGATGAAGCTGGCCATGTGATTGCCGCGCCGTTGCCCTGCCCAGCGGCCCATGTAGCTGTAATAAGGGATGCCGGCCTCGAGCAGCGGGGCCATGCACTGCTGGATGCTGATGTCCACGTGCTGCCCAACGCCGTCGCGCTCGGCGGCGAGGACGGCGAGCATCCCGGCGGAGAAGGCGTTCAGCCCGCCCTGGTAGTCCGCCTGGTACCCACCGTTCTTGAGCGGCCCGCCGTCCTGCGTCCCAGTGATGAACATCTGCCCACCCGTGGCGAAGGCGATGAGGTTGTTGCTCTCGTAGTCCGCGTACGGTCCGTACTGGCCGAACGTTGTAATTGAAACGACCACGAGCCTGGGGTTCCTCGCTGATAAGGCCTCGTAGTCCAGGCCCAATGCACGGATCTCAGACGGTTTGTAGTTCTCGATGACCATGTCAGCGCTCTCAACGAGCCTGAGGAACGCGGCGCGGCCGTCGGGCGATGCGATATCCAGTTCGACCGACTTCTTGCCCGTGTTCAGGTAGAGGAAGAGCGAACTGGTCTCGGGGTTCGGGACGCCGTCTTTGAACGGTCCGTGCGCGCGAGAAATATCACCGCCGGGAGGCTCGACCTTGATGACTTCGGCGCCATAGCCGGCGAAAAGCTTCCCGCAGTAGGGCGCGGAGACGAACGTCCCAATCTCCAGGACGCGGAGACCTTCGAGGGGTTGTGGCATGAGCCGGATTCTACGCGGACTCCGCCACGGCGGCTCGTTCCGCAAGCGAGTCTGTTAGGAAACGTGCCCGTATACTCAGGAGCACTTTCCCATTTCCCGGTTCCAGTCCGCGCGGGGGTTCCAGCATGTCTCTCGGCTTCACTTCGAAAGTCTTCCAGGTCGACACCATTAACCTCGAGGGCCATAGCGAACAAATCGTCAAGGGCGGGCGGCACCTCTTCCCGCTGCTTCCGAAAGCCTTCGAAGGGATCAAGCAGATCGGCGTCATCGGCTGGGGCTCCCAGGGCCCAGCACAGGCCCAGAACCTGCGGGATTCGCTCGAGGGCACCGGCGTCGCTGTCAAAGTAGGCCTCAGGCCCGGCTCGAAGTCCATGGACGAAGCCCGCGCGGCGGGCTTCAACGAAAAGGACGGCACGCTCGGCGAGATGTTCGCAGTCGTCGCCGAATCAGACCTCGTCATCCTGCTCGTCTCTGACTCGGCCCAGGCCGAGATCTTTCAGGACGTCTTTGCGAAGCTGAAACCAGGCGCCACGCTTGGCCTCTCCCACGGCTTCCTGGTCGGCCACATGAAGAATGTCGGCGCCTCGTTCCCGAAGAACATCAACGTCATCGCGGTCTGCCCGAAGGGCATGGGCCCGTCGGTCCGCCGCCTCTACGTCCAGGGCTCTACGGTGAACGGCGCTGGGATCAACAGCAGCTTCGCCGTGGAGCAAGACATCGACGGCCGCGCGACGGACCTGGCGCTCGCTTGGTCGGTCGCTATCGGCTCGCCCTACACCTTCCAGACCACCCTCGAATCGGAGTTCAAGTCCGACATCTACGGGGAGCGAGGCATCCTCCTGGGGGCTGTCCACGGGATCATCGAAAGCCTCTACCGCCGGTACATCAACGAAGGCATGAGCCACGAGGAAGCGTTCCGCCACTCCGCCGAAGCGATCACCGGCCCGATTTCGAAGATCATTTCGCGCCAGGGCATGCTCGGCGTGTACGAAGCCGTCGGCGCCGACGGGCGCCCGAAGTTCGAGTCCGCGTACGCGGCTTCCTACCCGGCCGCTCGCGAAATCCTCGAAGAGATCTATGACGAAGTCTCCAGCGGCAACGAGATCCGGAGCGTGATCCTCGCCGGCGACCGTCTCAAGCGTCGCCCGATGGGTATCATCGACCGGACCGAGACGTGGAAGACGGGGAAGGAAGTGCGCTCGGAGCGGAAGGAAGACGACATCCCACTGGATCCTTTCACGGCCGGCGTTTACATCGCCACCATGATGGCTCAAATCGATGTCCTCATGGAGCATGGTCACCCGTACTCGGAAGTCGCCAACGAGTCCGTCATCGAGGCCGTCGACTCGTTGAACCCGTACATGCATGCGCGCGGCGTCTCCTACATGGTCGACAACTGCTCCACGACGGCCCGGCTGGGCTCGCGCAAGTGGGCCCCGCGCTTCGACTACGTGCTTACCGAGCAGAGCTACCCGGCGCTGGATGACAAGGACAAGATCGACAGCTCGCTGGTCGACAAGTTCAAAGAGCACCGGATTCACGAAGTCCTGGCCGAATGCGCAAAGCTGCGGCCTTCCGTCGACATCTTCGTTGAGTAGCCCGCGGCGCCGAAGAACTCCTTGCCGGCGCGCCGCAACGTTTTTGACTTCTTGAAGAAGTCGCAAGAAGTCTCGCCAGATTCCGCGGGGCTGACTTCTTGTTGACTTCTTGCCACGAGTTGGCGACTTCTTCGCCAGGACCGAGTGGATTACGTGCGCGGCGCAGCGGGAGCGAGCCGAGGCGAAGCAAACGCAGAAGCAACCAGGACGGTGCATTGAGCAGAGCGTGCTTTATTGCATTCGCGATCCGGAAGGGCGGAATGGCACCGGCACGCGACGCACTCGCGACGAGACCGCGCTGCTAGATCGGCAGGATGACCTGGCGCCGATGGCGGTCGTTGGCGTAGTTCTCGTAAGGGTTCACGCCGAGCTCGCGCAGCATCGAGTAACCCTCGATAACACGGATCTTGCCATCGACGAGACGGACCCAGTCCGCAAAGCGCGGCCGCGCCGGGTCGATGGCCAGCTCCACCAGCGCGTCGTGCTCGCCGGCGAGGATGTTCGTCACCCGCAGCCGCCCGAACGCCGGCATTGGGATCTGGCGGAGGAAATCGAGGATCGTCGCCGCACCGTTCGCGATGCCGTAGACGCCGTCGATGCAGGTAGCTTTCTCGTGGAGCTGTTCGAGCGCGCCCTCAGCGTTCCCGGAGAGGAGTGCGTCGTAGAACTTCTGGACGGTCCCGCGAGTCGCGCTGGCGCTGCCACCCTTGAACCCGAGCGCGTCCGTCATGGAAGCCGTCGTCGGCTTGTCGAACTCGATGTCGCGGAGCATGCCGTACAGGCGCCGCTGGGCCACCTCCGCGGCGTCGTCGAAAGTGAGCACCTCGATGATGCGTTGGGTGAACGGGCGCCAGTCGTACGCCTTGGCCTCGATTGTGGCGCGGACCCCCACGCTCGCCCCTTCTTCGATGTACTCGAGCTCGGCGTAGTTGCAGTCGGCATAATCCCGGAGGAACTCGCGGTGCCAGTCGGCGATGCCCACGCTGTCACGCAGCGTGGGCCCCCGGAAGGATTGGAAGACCGCGTTCGAGGCGTGGTGCGCTTCGATTTCAGCGAAGCGGTCGAAATTGATGGCGGTGATGAGCGAGTTGACCGCGGGGATGTGGGACATAAGGGCCAGCAGCACCTGTTTTGCGAGGTTCGGCCGGATTGTACCTGTTGTCACGAATGCGGGGTAGCGAAAGAGCTAACCGCCAAAGTGGGCGATCTGGAATTCGTCACTGACTTTGCCCGCGCACGTCGAGAATTCGCCAGGATGATTCACGGCGGCGCCGACGAAGTCATCTCGGCCGCCGCTAACAGCGACACCGACGCCAGCCTTCGACAGGCACTCGCGGAGGGCAGACCTGGCCGCATCAAGTGTTTCGGGCGACGGAGCGTTCTGCGTCGCCCAGCGCGTGGCCACAGCGTTGAGGTTTTCGGCGTTGCAATCGAGTATCTTCGGGCCGGCGCGGTTCATCTCGTCCTCGGTTGAGAACGGGCCGGCGGTGCCGTTCAGTACTTTCCCGGGCAGCAGTTGGGGGTCAGAGACGGGGATGCCCTTCGCCCGGATGCACTCCGTGTTCGCATGGACGGCGGCTGCGTACTCCTCCCAGGTGACGACGCCGTCAGCGAGGGCGGCTGCCTGGGCGCCCGAGACGTCCTCGGGCCGGTTGCGGACCGGGGCGGCCGCCGTTCCAGACGAGGGAGTCTTGCTTCGGGTTATCTCCGGACCGTAGGCGGTGAATGCAATCGAGGCCAGCCCGCCGATCATTGTTGCGGCGACGATTGTGAGAAACAGCTTCATCTGTTCACCTCACCACGCGGAGTTGGTGCTGACCGGGCCAGCATTGTTGGGACCGTTCGAAAGGAGGTGTTCTCCCGCGGAAGCGGTCGATCCGTAATCGGATCGACTCAGATCGCATACGCACGAAGTCCAACTGCTGTCCTGCCACCACGTCTGCGCCTGCTGATTGAACCACTTGAAAATGTGGTAGCGGGTGCAGTTGGAGCCGCCATAGGCGTTGCCCCAGCCCGATGTAAGGTAGGTTCCCCCTTGCGCTGGGGGACTGCCCGTAGCGTAAGACCATCCGCTCGCCGCGCAATACGCGTTGGAGGGCGTGGTGATCGACATGCCGACTGAGTTGGCCCTCGACACCGTGAACGTCGCCAGCACACCGAACACGATGAAGGTGGTCAGGGTGCCGGCAGAGCCAATCGAAATGTCATCTTACTTTCCCTAAGTGGTTCTTTTCCGAGCATACTTCCGGTGTCAACTGCGCTGCGGTGCGGCCTTTCCCTCCGAGTTGTAGGCTTCGGCGTTAGAACAAGGAGCGAACGCCATGACCACTGCCGCCACCGAAGCCCGTGACAACCTTACCCAACTCGAAGCGGAAGGCCGCGCATCCCGCGTCTCACGATGCAACTACGACCTCCGTATCGAGCTGACCCGCGGCGCCGCTACCTACCACGGCGACGCCACCCTCACCTTTGCCGACACCGGCTCCGGTGACCTCTTCCTCGACTTCCGCGGCAAGATCATCGAGCGGCTCGAAGTGAATGGCGCCGTCGTCCAGCCGCGCTGGAACGGCTATCGCCTCTGGCTCCCCGGCGACAGCCTCAAGGCCGACAACGTGGTCCGCGTCGTCTACGAGAACGAGTACGACCACGAAGGCGACGGCTTCCACCAGTTCAAGGATCCGGAGGACGGCGAGGAGTACCTCTACTCCAACTTCGAGCCCTACGAGAGCCACCGCCTCTTCCCCCAGTTCGACCAGCCCGATATCAAGGGGACGTATCGCCTGAGCGTGGTCGCGCCGGCCGAATGGGAGGTCGTCGCCAACAGCCGCGAAGTCTCATCTGACGCCCAGGCCGACGGCCGCAAGCTCCACACCTTCGAACCGACAAAGCGCTTCAGTACGTATCTCTTCGCCCTCGTGGTTGGCCCGTACCACGTCGCGCGCGAGAAGCACGGAGACATCGACGTCGGCCTCTTCTGCCGCAAGTCGCTTGCGAAACACCTCGACACCGGCGAACTGTTCGAAGTCACGAAGCAGGGCCTCGACTTCTACGCCGACTTCTTCGATTTCCCCTATCCGTTCGGCAAGTACGACCAGATCTTCGTGCCCGAGTTCAACGCCGGCGCCATGGAAAACGTTGGCTGTGTGACGCACAACGAGTACATGGTCTTCCGCGACCCGCCGACCGAGAACCAGCGCCGCGGCCGCGCCGAGGTCATCCTCCACGAGATGGCGCACATGTGGTTCGGCGACCTCGTGACCATGAAGTGGTGGAACGACCTCTGGCTGAACGAGAGCTTCGCCACCTACATGTCGTACCTGTGCATGGACGAGTCGACGCGGTTTAGGACGGGCTGGCAGGACTTCGCCTCGTCCATCAAGAACTGGGCCTACCGCCAGGACCAGCTCGTCACCACCCACCCGATTTCCGGCCAGGTGGCCGACACCGACCAGACGTTCCTGAACTTCGACGGCATCACCTACGGCAAGGGCGCGTCCGTCCTGAAGCAGCTCGTGAAGACACTCGGCATGGAAGGCTTCCGCGCCGGCATGCGCCACTACTTCAAGACGCACGCCTACGGGAACGCCACGCTCACCCAGTTCCTGGCCTCGCTCGAAAC
>CAYTBM010000022.1:13507-21535 GCA_964436025.1 uncultured Anaerolineaceae bacterium | reverse complement strand
CGTGCCTACTCGAACAACCATCCGCCGCGCTCGAATCCCGGCTCCAGCGTCGGGCACAGCGCATCTATCTCACCCGCTGGCCGGATGGCGTAATGCAGGTGCGGCGCTTCGCTGTAGCCCGAGTCCCCACTGAAGCCAATGACGTCGCCCCGACGGACCGACCAGCTCGCCACGGCGGTCGCGACGCGAAAGTCCCGAAGCTCCCGGAACGCCTCGGCGAAGCCAAACGAGGCCGAGTACCCGGACAGCCACGCCCCCAGTGGGACCGCCTTCGCCGTCGCGCTGATATCCAGGTGGGCGGAGTCCGTCCGGAACCGCTCGTTTTCGATGCGGACGAACACGCCCTGCCCGCCGCCGGGTCCGGGAAACGGCGAGATGGGCGCGCGGCCGCGGTCCGGATTGCCGATGTAGGGCTCACGGCTCATGCCATAGATGTCGAACGGGTTCGAGACGGTGTTGAGCATGAGCGTCGCCGTGCCGGCCAGCGTCGCCACGATCGGGGTGCCGACGGGGACGTACCAGTCGACCGCCGGCTGACCTTCGTACTCGAGGTGGGTCCGCGCGTTCCAGCCGCAGCGGTTGGCCCGTTCCGCGTCACCGGAAGGCTGGTCATCGCGGGAGTAAGCGAGCGCGGACGGGCCTTCGCCCCAGCGGATCCGGCGAGAGCCAACGTCACCCGTAACGATGCCGGTCCGCACGGCCGGGTCCAGCGGAAAGCCGAGCGGTTCGAGTCGCGACGTCGCCGGTGTAATCGGCGGGAGGGACGTTGCGGTCGGTGAAGCTGTCGCCGTGGGAGGCGTTCCCTGTGATGGCGTGGCGCTCGGCGGGGATGTCGGCGCCGGTGTCGGGGTGGCGGGAGTCGGCTTCGAGCCGCAGCCTGCGACGGCGAACGACCCGAGGGACACCAGGAACATCCGTCGCTTCACCCCATTAGCTTAGGTACTGGGCGCCAGAGCCTGCGCGGAGTTAGCGCAGTGATGCGGGTCATTTCCGTCCTGGGCCAGGGACGTCTGGCCCGCTGGTAGACTCCGGCCAGTCAAATACCAGGACACGCCATGAACGCACCAGGCATCCACCGCACTCCGGACGAACGCTTCGCGCATCTGAAGGGCTTTCCCTTCGCGCCCCGGTACCTCGAGATCGACGGCCTGCGGTGGTAATCATGAACACCTGGCTGCACCACGAGGGGTACCGGTACACCGAGGCCCTCTACGAGTGGAACCGGCGCAGCCAGGGGCTCGACTTCTCACAGCTCGGCGGATTGCCCTGGGCACAGGGGAGCCCGGATGACCTGGAGACTTTACGCCTGGGCTACTCGGCGCCGTCTCCGCCCAACACGCCGGAGGTCCAGGTCGCGGCGCATCGACGAGGAGCAGGCCTGGCCCGGAGACAGCTCAGCAGTTCGGGTCCGGGACCTTCTTGCCCTGGGCCTTCAGCTTCTGCTTCGCGTAGGCGGTGACCATGTCGGTGATCCCCATGAGGCCCATGCCCTTGCCCATCGAGACTTCCTTGCCGAAGACCGTGAACACCACGTCGCAGGGCGTGCTGGCAACCGTTTCCAGCGGCGCGCCGGACATCGTTTCGTCCATGATCACGGACCACGCCTTGGCGCTGATGCCCTGGGGGTTTTCGACCGCGAAGTAGTACTTCAGCGTCCCGTCGGGCAGGTCTTTCGCCCACACGTAGGCATCCGATTCGCACTTCTGCACGTGGTGCGCTTCCGAAAACGGCCGTTCGGCCACTTCCGCGGGCACTTCCTGGAAGCGGTCGGCATATTCGATGAGCATGTCGATCCGCTCGGTGCGGTCGGCGAATTCAAAATCCTGGACGACGCGTTCGAGCGTCTGCGGCATGGCGGTCATAAATCCATTGTGTCACAACAAGGGGGCCCCAGGGCGGCAGGAGCGCACCGGAAGAAGTCGCCCCTGCCGTCTTGGCGGTTGCCCCTCCGTGGCCCAAGCTTTGGGAGTGACCGAACAGAGGCAGTACGCCGCCGCCGGCGTCGACATCGCCGCCCGCAGCAAGTTCGCGAAGACGCTCCCGGGCATCCTTGCCCAGGCGCGCCGGCCCGAGGTGCTGAGCGACGCCGGGCCGTTCAGCGGTTTGTTCCGCCTGGGCGAGAAATACCGCGACCCTGTCCTGTCCGCCAGCGCCGACGGCATCGGAACGAAGGTGAAACTCCACCTCGCGGCCAACCGCCTCGACCTCTGCGGGCCGGACATCCTCGGCCATAGCATCAACGACATCATGGCCTGCGGCGCCGAGCCGCTGTTCTTCCTCGACTACATCGCGGGCAACGGCCTGACCAACGACCAGAAACACTCGCTGGTCGAAGGGGTCGCACGGGCGTGTGCCGATGCGCACTGCGCGCTCCTCGGCGGCGAGACCGCCGACATGCCGGATGTCTACCCGCCGGGCGAATTCGACCTGGCGGGCTTCATCGTCGGCGTGGTAGAGAAGGACCGCATCATCGACGGTTCGAAAGTGGCGGCCGGCGACGTGCTCCTCGGCATCCCGAGTTCGGGGCTGCATACCAACGGGTTCTCCCTCGCGCGCAAGGCGCTGGACATCTGCAACGGCGAAGGGATGGACGAAACGCGCCGGCGGATCGCCGAACGGCCGGCGTTGCTCGGTGGACGTTCGATCGAGGAGTGCCTGCTCGAGACGCACCGCCCGTACTACCACCAGGTCTCGCCGGTGCTGGACAAGGTCCACGGCATGGCGCACATCACCGGCGGCGGGTACGTCGAGAACGTCCCCCGGATCCTGCCGGAAGGCGTGACCGCGAGCTTCGACACAACGGCCTGGCCGATCCTGCCCATCTTCCAGCTCATCCAGCAGCGCGGCGAAATCAGCGGCGAAGAGATGTACGAAGTGTTCAACATGGGCATCGGGCTGGTGCTCATGGTGTCGGCGGATGACGCAGAGGAGGTTGCCGCGGCAATCCCGGAAGCGATGCGCATCGGCGAGATCCGGGAGTGGAGCGGCCGCGCGGTGGAGCTGCGAGGGATTTAGTGACCTCGCCAGCGATTGTGGGTGGATGAATTCGGCCTCGGGATTGGGTGGCTCAGCGAGCAGCAAGCAGAATTCACGTTCTGACCGCGTTCCACCGCGTTCCACCGCGATGGGCACCGCGTTCTGACCACGTTCGCGTTCAGATTCAAAACGTGCAGCTTCCGCCGCCTGGGCCGGTGGAGCGCCAGCGGTGATGAACGGAGGTTGGTTGGGCGGACGCATAGAGCGAGGGTGATCTGAAGATTGCGAGAAGTGGAATGGGCGGTTGGCGCCGGGTGATTGGCAATTTCGGATTGTGGACCTCAACCTCGCCCGTCTCCCGGTTGGTGCCTTAGGTCGAGGGGGCGCAAGGTGTGCCGGCTACTGCGGCGGCAGCAGGAAGTCCGTGAACCATGCCGCGAACTGGGCCGAAGTCTCGTTGCAGCCACGGTCGAAGACGGCGATTTTTCCGGCCGCGTCGAGGCCGAGGGCGCGGCCACCGTCGGGCCTTGGTGTTCCGGCGGAAATGTCGTAAATCACCCAGTACGCGGCACCCGCTGCAGCCGGATTAGGCTCCCTGGCGACTGCAACGACGCGTGGAGCAGGCCGGATTTCGCCGTCCACCAGCTCTGCCAACCCGCCGGCGCTGACTCCGCCCGGCGTGAGCAACGGATCGCCGTTGGAATACGGACCGAGCCAGAACGGTTCGCATCCGTGAACGGTGACCGCGTCGACGAGCGTGCCTGTCGCCTGGCCGCCCGGGCAGCGCGGGAGCCAGCGGTCCGAGCCGCAGCCCACCCTGGCGAACGCGACGAGCGACGCCAGCCTGGGCGTGTCCTGCTGGAGCAGTGCATCGATTACGGCGTCGATAGCGGGCGTACCGGTGTGGCGCGTGCCGGCGGGCACCGGAGCCGGAGGCGGCGGGGCAATCAGGTAGTCGGGGTATGCGGCGGCGATGGTGCGCGCGGTCCAGCCGCAGCCGGACACAGTGGCACGCAGCCCGCTGCCACTGAGGAGGAACATCGTGCCGCTCGCAGGTGCGGAACGCGCTGCTCCGTCGGCCCAGCGCTCAAACGTGAAGAGGACGGCATAGCCGTCAGGGGTGCGCGCCACTGAGAACAGGTGCGGACCCATCTGCCGCGCCCAGCCATCGAGGGCCCGTGCGACGTCTGCCTCGGTCATGAAGCCGCCCTCGCAGGTCGAGAAGCCGATGACTTTGACTGGCGTCCCTTCCGGTTGGCCCGCCTCGCAAACCGGAGGCGAGCCGATGCCCTGGGGTTGAACCACACAGCCGATCTGGCCGTAGTCCACGAGCGCCTGGAGCGCGGGCACGTCGCCGGAAAGCATCGCCGCGATAAACCGGTCGACGACTGGTACGCCAGTGGCAGGTACCCCGCCGGGCTCGAGCGTCGCCGGCACTGCTGTCGAGGTCGCGGTCGCAGTACCGGTCGCGGCCGGCGTTTCAGGACCCGAGCCATTTCCGTGGCTACAGGCGGCGCAGGCCATTGCAACCGCCAGCAGGACCGCCAAACCCCACATCCTCACAATACCTAAACGATGCGGCTTCGCGGGGAGTTCCGGAAGGGCCCGGTGGGGGGGCGCCCCACGGTGCCTCCCTGACGGTCGGGGCTATTGAGTCAGCCTAGCCGTCCCAGCCCCCCGGCGGGCCTTCGCCAATCAATCCGGCCGCTTCGAGGCGATCGAGGGTCAGCTGGTCCAGTCCCAGCCAGGCGCTGAGTACCGCACGGCTGTCCTGGCCGTGGCGAGGTGTCGCCCAGCGCACCCGGCCCGGGGTGCGGTGAAGACGCGGGCTGATCCCGGCCATCGTTTGCGGCCCAACGTCGGGCTGGTCCACTCGCACGAAGAACGACCGCGCGGCGAGGTGGGGGCAGGCCATGACAGCGGCAACGTCGCGCACGCGGGCTTCTTCACCACAGGCAAGGGCGAACCAGTCTCCCTCACGCTGTTCCATGCGCTCGTCGCCGCCGCAGGGATTGGCATTGCCGGCCGGCGCCTGCCATCCGCTACGGGCGTAAAACGCTGCGGTCATCGCCAGCATGGATTCCTGCTGGGCCAGCTCCATATGGCTTCCCGCTCCAGTCGCGCCGCGCCGCGCCAGCGCAGCCAGCACCGCTGCCGCCCCATGCAGCCCGGCCACGGCGTCCGGGTACATCAGTCCGGAGGTTTGCGGCATGCCTCCCGGCTCACCGAGAAGCGAGGCGTTGCCCGACATTGGCTCGATCGTGCCGCCGATCGCGGGGTAATCGCTGTACGGACCGTCGAGGCCGTAACCCGGCATGGACAGCAAGATGATGCCCGGCCGTTCATGTCGCAGCCGCTCGTAATCGAGCCCGAAGTTCGGCAGGACACGCGGCGTGAAATTCTCAGCGACCACATCTGACTGCCTGACGAGGGCGAGGAACAACTCGCGGCACTCAGCGTTGGAGAGGTCCAGCGTGATATCCAGCTTGTTGCGGTTGACGCTGTTCGCCAGCCACATGCGGTTATAAGGCCGGTCGCCGGGGCCATCGGATGGGTACGCCTGGATTCCCCGTTCGCTGTTGAACCCGCCTCGCCAGGGGTCGGGCCTCGTGCGCGATTCGATCTTGATGACCGTCGCGCCGAGGTCGGCCAGCAACTGGGTGGCGTACGACCCGGCCCAGGCCTGGGTCAGGTCGGTAACGACAATGTGCTCGAGGGGTAGGCGGCCTTCAGGCCGACCGTGCGGCACGCCAACTGGCTTGCCGGCAGGCTCAACGGAACGCGAGCGGATCGGTATTCGTGGGATACGTCCCCCACCCGGGACGTCGCGGAAGGCCGAGCGGGCGTTGAGGTGCGGGTCCGCAAGGATCTCGTCCGGTCCGAGCACCATGCCGCAGACGACGCGCATGGGCGCGAGCAATTCGAAAAGCTCCGCGCGCGTCTTGCTGCGGAGGATAGGTTCGATGAGTTTCCGCATGGCGTTGGCGTTCTGGCGGCGGCCCGCTTCGGTCGCGAACCGCCGGTCCTCCGCTTCGAGCGGCACCTCAAGGACCGAGACGATCGTCTCCCACGCCTTATTCGCGGAGATGTAGAGCGTCAGCCAGCCATCGGCGCACTCGAACAGCATGTCGGCGCCGCGCTGGCGGCGCTGAGGGCCGTCGCCGGTGTAGCTCCATTGGAGCACCGCCGGGGCGAGGACGTTGACCATCGCCTCGAGCGATGACGCTTCCACCAGCTGACCCCTGCCGGAGAGCCCGCGCTCTTCCAGGGCGGCGAGGGCGCCGATGAACGCCATGAGCGCACCAACCATCTCCGTTTGCGGGCCTGGTTCCCGCAGGGGAATGCCGTCGGCGTATCCATTGATGCCCGCGATCCCGGAGAGCGCCGCGACCAGGAGGTCTTCCGCATCCTTCCCCGCCCACGGGCCGTCAAGCCCGAACGGGGTCACGGACACCTGGACGAGCCGCGGATAGAGCGAGGTGAGGTCGCCCTCGCGCAACGCGGGTCCGTCTTCGATCAACACATCAGCGGCACGCACGAGGTCAGCGAACGCGGCGTCCGCCGAGACGGCCTTGCCGCAGTCGAGCCAGCATTCATCCGGGTCGCCCGGCTGAGCAAGGCGAGTCACCCGGGCGCCCAGCTCCGCGAAGAGACGGCCGCAATAGCGCCCGCGCACGTGGTGCGTGCGTTCAACGACGGCCAGGCCGTCCAGCGGACCGGGCGCAGTCACAACCGGCCCGCCTCCGGCGGGATACCCTGGTCCAGGTGCTCCAGGGCTCGCGCCACACCGCCCAGGCGGCGAGGCTCGCCCGGCCGCTCCCCGCCGGCAGGGGCGAACGCCTTCCGGGGCATCGAGCTAAGCTGGTAGACGTTGAAAGCCGCCTCAACGGTGTGGCTGAAGCCCTTCGCGTCCTCCATGTTGTTCACGCTGAACTTCACCATGCGGAGGAAGAATGGTTCGTTCGTCGCCACCCGTTCGGCGAAGGCAAGCGTCTCCTGCTCCAGGGTAGCGGCGGGGTACACGCGGTTCACGAAGCCGAGCTTCTCCGCCTCGGCCGCGGGCATGAAGCGGGATTCGTAGAGCAGTTCCTTCGCTTTCCGCGGACCGATGTCCCAGGGAAGCGGGAAGTACTGGGTGTGATTGGGGAGGAACAGCGCATTGTCGGCCGCGAAGACCAGGTCCATGCATGAGGCGAACATGAAGCCGCCGAAGATGCAGTATCCCTGGACCATCGCGATGGTCGGTTTGGGGACGTTTCGCCAGCGCATGGTTGCGGCGACGAACATCTCCCACGACCGGGCATAGCGGCCGCCAAGATGGTCCGGCAGCCCGCCCCGGGCTTCCCGGTCGGCGAGCTCTTCGGGTGTCCCGAGGTCGTGACCGGCGGAAAAGTGGTCGCCTTCGCCGGAGAGGATTATCACTCTGACGGAATCATCCTCCGCGGCAGCCGCGAAGGCCTGGTCCATTTCCTCGATCATCAGGCGACTCTGCGCGTTACGGTACTTCGGCCGGTTCAACCGGATCCTGGCGACTGAGCCGGGCTCGTAGATGATGTGTTTAAAGGACATGCCTTCGGCCCTGGTTGAGTTGGCCGGATGGTACGTCCGCCCTGCGTGTTTGGCGAGGCGGATCAAGCTCGGGCGGGGTTAAGGTGGAACCAATGGACGCACGTACCGCCGGACTGTTGATCGTGGTACTCGGCCTGGGTGCGATCGCCCTTGGCCTCGTCGCCATGACCGGTGCGTTGTCCTGGTTCGGGCGGCTGCCGGGCGACATCCGGTATTCGTCCGGCAATACGCGGATCTATGTCCCGATCACGACGATGATCATCGTCTCGGTGGTCCTGAGCGTGGTTTCCTACGCGCTGCGCCGCTGGCTCTAACCGGCACGCGCCGCAGCGGCAGCTGGCCTGGGAAACGGCGGGACAGGGAGACGAACTTCACAAGAGCAAGCCTGCTCGGGCCATCGGCACACATACGCGTGATCCACTGGACAGATTCTCGTGAGCAGGCTCCGGCACGATGGACGAGGAGGAACACGAGCCATGACCC
>CAYTBM010000022.1:0-13407 GCA_964436025.1 uncultured Anaerolineaceae bacterium | reverse complement strand
GCCGGCGACGACTAACCGACCGACCGGATGGCCGACGGCGCAATTGTGAGCGTGACCCACTGCTCTGGCCTCGCGGTCCAGCTGCGGATGGCCTCCGCCGCCTGTTCGGGCGCGTAGTAGCGCCGGGCAAGCCTCTCGATGAGGGCCACGGTGCCTTCGTCTGAGATGGAGCAGATCCCCTCGATCGTCACCCATCGCTCGTGGACACCGACCGGCTCTTCTACAGAAAGTGCGACGCGTGGCTCCTGAGCCAGGCGCCGTGCCTTCCTTGAAGTAGGAGAGGTGAAGATGCGCGCGACGGCGCCATCCCACTCGAACCAGATGGGCACGATGGTTGGCTGCCCGTTCGCCTGCGAGTAGGCGAGCTTGCCGATCCGGGTCTCGCGCAGGAACGCTTCGACTTCTGACGGTGACATTGAGGCCATGGGTGAAAGCCTAACGCACGCAGTGAGCCCGCGTGACCGATCGGGCCGTAAGCCGTGCCCGCGAGTCTCTGTCATGCGGCTCACCCCTCCACGAGACTGCGCGCATGGAGTGGAAGCGGGCCCTGGTCTGGATTGCCGCGGGCGTGGTCATCGTCGCCCTGGCGATGGCCTTGACGATCCTGGGCGACGAGGATGCGAAAGGGGCGAAGCTCGCGGTCGTGGTAACGGCCTTCTATGTTGGGTTCTCGGCAGGAGCCATCGTCCTGGTCCGGGGCGCCCTGTATCTCCTGCCGCTCGGCCGCCAGCAGGCTGTGATGGTGATCATCGCCACGGTGGCGGGCATCGCCCTCGCCATCGTTCTCCATAACGTGATCTACGCAGTTACGGGAGCTGAAGAGGGCTTCTTCTTCCTCCTCGCGTTGCTCGTCGGGCCCGTGGTGCTCGTGGCGGCGTTTGTCCGCGTATTCCGGCCGTACGATCCCTTCCAGCACGGCAACGCCCCGCGCCTGTGAGACGGTGCTCCGCTACGATGGCCCCACCATCAGGGGACTTCGCCTCATGCAACTTTTTCTTGATACGGCTTCAATTGATGACGTGCGCGCGGCGGCGCGGTACGGCGTGATCAGCGGGGTGACCACCAACCCGAGCCTCCTGGCCAGGGAGGGCGGCGTCAGCTACCGCCAGCGCATCCAGGAGATCGCCGAAGTCATCGATGGCCCAATTTCCGCGGAGTGCGTCTCGCGGAAGGCGGACGATTTGGTGGCTGAAGCGCGCGAGCTGGCGGGCTGGCACCCCAACGTCGTGGTCAAAATCCCGATCGACGCGGAAGGGCTCGAAGCGATCCACCGCTGCTCGGCGGAGGGCATCCGGATCAATACAACGCTCGTCTTCACGCCGAACCAGGCGTTGCTGGCGGCCCTGGCCGGCGCGGCGTTCCTTAGCCCGTTCGTGGGGCGGTTGGACGATGTCAGCTACGACGGCATGGAGCTCATCCACCAGTGCGTCCAGTTGGTCGAGACGCACAACCTGGGCGCGCGGGTGCTCGCGGCGAGCCTGCGCCACCCGCTGCACGTCATGCAGGCTGCGCAGGCCGGAGCGCACATCGGCACCATCCCGCCATCGCTCATTCCTCAGATGCTGAAGCACCCGCTCACGGACCTCGGTATCGACCGCTTCCTCGCGGACGCGCGCACGGCGGGCTTGATCTGATCCAGTGACCAGGCGTGACAAGGATCTGAATCGAATCCTGGACGGTCGGTACGATCGCAGCGTCGATTTCGCATTGCTCGTTCGGGTGTTGCGTCGGCTGGGATTCGACGAACGCATTGAGGGCTCTCATCGCATATTCAGCCACCGAGCCGCCCCGCGCGCACTCAGCCTTCAACCGGTCGATGGGCTTGCCAAGGAGTATCAGGTGCGCCAGGTGCGGCGTGTTATTCTTGATTCCAACCTGTTGGAGCCCGACGAATGAAGTACGAAGTGCTCATCTACTGGAGCGACGACGATCAAGTATTCATCGCGGAGGTTCCCGATCTTCCCGGCTGCATAACGCACGGTGCCACCTATCAGGAAGCCGCCGCCAACGCAGAGGAAGCCATGCGCGGATGGCTCAAAGCCTGGGAAGCCATGGGCCGCGAAGTGCCGAAACCAAAGCAGCGCGTGTTAGCCAGCTGAGGCAACCATGGAGCTCGGCCACGAAGTACCAAATCGTCATCTACTGGAGCGACGAAGACGGGTGCTACCTCGCTGAGGTTCCCGAGTTGCAAGGATGCATGGCAGACGGTGCGACGTACGAATGCGCTCTCGCGATGGTGCAGGAAGTGATACACGGCTCGACGCCCGGGAAGCCACGGGCCGCGAAGTCTCGAAGCCGACGCAGCAGGTCCTCGCGACCTGAGCGGGCCAGGAGGTCAACCTCCCTCGGCGTCGATTTCAGGCGGGTCGCCTAAGGCCCGGATGCCGGGCGTCATCGCCCTCACGCCAATCGTGTCGCAGTCCGCATCGCACGCCAGTGGCGCGCCGCCGCCACGTTTCCTCGATCAGGCACACACGCCCGTCGCCGATGCTGCCGGTGATGCGAAAAGTCATCCTCAACTGGGCGACCGGAACACACCTCGAATTCACCCGCATAACTGCGCCACTCACCGATCTCTACGCGGCGAGGCACGGGTTTGACGTGATCCGGAACGTCACGGATGCAACCCTGCCCGACGGAAAGAATCGCCGGCCCCTGGCTGCGGGAGCGGTCCGGGTTTCCGCAGCGGTCATGAACCGTCAGCCGCTGGTGGCGCGTGCAATGTCCCATGTCTCTGGCCGGAACGTGGACCGAACCCGGGTAGATCGAGCAGTCGATTGGCTGGCGGCAAAGACAACCGTGTTCTTCGCACCCGAGGAACCGCCCGCGTGGGAGAAGCTGCGCCAGATCGAGGAAGCGCTCACCAACTACGATGTCGTCGTTTGGCTCGACGCCGACGCCGTGATCGTGGACCACGACCAGGACCTCTGCCAGGCCGTTCCCGAGGGCTCGTGGCTTGCGATGGTGGAACATCGCTTCGGTGGGCGCGCGCCCGACCATTTCAATTCAGGGGTAATGCTCTTCCGTCGCTGTCCTGAAGCCCGCCACTTCATTCGCGAGGCGCAAGCTCTCCAGGGGTTTCGGTTCCACCGGTGGTGGGATCAAGCCGCGATTCTCTATCTCCTCGGCTACACGTTGCGCGGGACGAAGCGCCATCGAGACACCGGCGCGTTTCGAGCGCTCACTCAACTCCCGCTCGAGTGGAACAGTATCCCTGGCGCCACAGCCGAGCATCCGCGCATCAAGCACTATGCCGGGATCGGTAACGTCCAACGCCTGAGATTGCTCCGTGCCGACGTTGAGCGCTTCCAGGCGAACCTGCCGCCCGCGGCGTCCGATCCACTCCCGGCATGACCCCTCCCGGAGAGTTCCGGACTCTGACATACTTGCAAGCACAACTACTTTCGGGTGCCGCGATGAAGACGCTTCGTATTTCTCACCCCGCCTTCCAGGGCATGCACGCCAGGGAGACCATCGACTTTTACACCCGAGTGCTCGGGATGGAGTTGGTTTTGCGGCAGCCGAACCTTGATTACGAACCTGAGGAGCACCTCTTCTTCCACGTTGGGAACGACAACTTCATCGCCTACTTCGTCCCGAAGCCGGAGACCGACCTCGCCACTTACCAGCCGGCCCAGTCCGGTTCAGGGCACATGGACCACCTCGCCCTCGATATCGAGCTTGCGGACCTGCCGGCCTGGGGGGAGCGGCTCCGTTCGAACGGCGTGGAGTTCGAGGGGCCGGTGGACCGCGGCTACGAGCGGTCGCTCTACTTCAAAGACCCCAACAATGTCACGGTCGAGCTGCTTGCCTGGATAACACCACCGCCGCCCGGAGTCGCCCAGGCGGACCTCATCCGGCGCGCCCAGGCCCTGCGGGAGGCGCGCGGCGCGGCATTTATCGAGGATGAAGACGTGCGCGCCGCAGTCGCTGAGATCCAACCGGCCGCGTTGGGAACCGCGCGAGGGTAGTCCGGAACAGGTACGTGTTCCCCACGGTCGCGAGGTTGACGTACGAGGACAGTCGCGGAGAGAACGCTACCCCCGGTGCAAGCCACACGCCGGCCCGCCTTCAAACCCTCCGCCGAACCCAACGTCCTGGCGCAGGCGTTACAGATTCATAACAGGAACGTCCCCAACTATCCCAACGGCCTTACCACCATCCCCATTTCCCCATCGCTCGAACATCTGTTTCCATGAATGGAGAATGCTGGACGCAATCGAGATCCATGTAACCGGTGGGAACGGCGGCAACGGGCTGGTGAGCTACCACCGCGAGAAGTTCGTCCCCGAAGGCGGGCCCGATGGCGGCGACGGTGGCCGCGGTGGCCGCGTCTTCCTCCGCGCCGTCGATGACATCTACACGCTCGAACAGTACCGCTCGAAACGGAAGTTCACGGCCGGGCACGGAGGCAACGGTGGGCCGAACCTTCGCACGGGCGCCCACGGCACCGACCTGTACCTGGACGTCCCGGCCGGGACCGTTGTCCACGATGTGGAGACTGGTGACCTCATCGCTGACCTCGCGAAAGTGGGCGACGAGGTGCTCGTGGCCCACGGCGGCCGCGGCGGCTGGGGCAACAAACGCTTCGCCACGTCCACCAACCAGACGCCGGGTTTCTCGCAGAAAGGGCAGCAGGGCGAGGAAGTCGATATCCGCCTCGAACTCCGCCTGCTGGCGGATGTCGGGCTCATCGGGCTGCCCAACGCGGGCAAGTCGACGTTCCTCTCAGCGGTGTCGAACGCGAAGCCGAAGATCGCGAACTACCCGTTCACCACGCTGGAGCCGATGCTCGGGGTAGTGAACGTCGCCTACGACCGCTTTACCCTGGCCGACCTCCCCGGGCTGGTCGAGGGCGCCAGCGAGGGCTACGGGCTCGGCTTCGAGTTTCTCAAGCACATCCGGCGTTGCCGCGTGCTGCTGCACCTGATCGACAGCTCCTCGCCGGACCCGGTAACCGACTACGAGCTGATCGAGGGCGAGCTGCGCGCCTATGACCCGAAGCTGGAGCAGGTCGCTCGCGTGGTCGCCGTCAGCAAGGCCGACCTGGACGAAGAGCAAGCGCGGGCCGCGGCCGACACGCTGGAAGCGCACGTCCACCATCCCGTGCGGGTCATCTCCGCCGAGCTCGAGACGGGCGTGGAAGCCCTCCTGGCCGAACTGATGGCGCTCGTCGCCTCGGAGAAAGAGAAGCCGGTTGAGCAATCGACCGACGGGATTCCCGTGCTCCGTCCCGCTTCGGAAGAGCGGTTCAGCGTGTACCGCGACGAGAAGGGCCGGTACGTGGTCGAGGGATACCGCGCAGTCTCCTTCGTCAACATGATGGACACCGAGATGCCCGGCGCATACGACGAAATCCTGCGCCGGCTGGAACGCTGGGGCATCGCCAAGTTGTTGCGCCGTGAGGGAATCCAGCCGGGCGACACGATGCTGTTCGGGGAGACCGAAGTGGAGTGGGACGCCTGAGTTAGGGTGCCGCCGCGGTCGCCCGCCGGTTGGCGATAGCGGTTGCGACCGCAGTCCCGAGGAGTTCATGGCCCGCTCGCTGAAGGTGGAAACCGTCGGCTGTCAGCAGTTCTGCTTCAGGTGAGGCCGCGGCGAACAGTGGCGCGCTGTCTACCACGATGTAGCGGTGCTGCCGCGCGGCAGCGCTGATCCCCTCGATGAACTCGGCGCGCCGGCGTTCGATGTTGCGGACCGTGACGTGTTTGCCCTGCTCGGGAGGGTAGGCCACGAGGACCAGGTCCACATCTTCGATGCGGGAGATCGCGTGGATGATCTCCGTGTAGTTCTGCGTGAGCTGCTTCTGCGAAATCAGCGGCTGCGTGCCAATGGCCCGGCGGACGGCCTTCCGCGCCAACCGGTTGAGTCGTGGCGGTTCGTTCCCGGGCTCGCGCGTGCGCCGGTCGAAGGCTTCTTCGGCGCGGCGGTAGCGGGCGGCAATTCGCTTGCCGAACAGCCGCTCGATTCGCTTCCACGAGAACCCGACCGTGAAGGCGAACGTCCCCAGCGGCAAGATCACCAAATCCGGCTCAAGTTCGCGAATCTTTCGCTCTGCGAAGACAGGGCCGGCGCTAGAAACGGCGGAGAAGCCGGCCTCGGTCAGGCTCACCGGTTCGTCCAGCCGTGCGGCAAGGACTTCGCGGACCACGCCGGACCAGGTAAGGCCGTCGACGAAGCGGCCCTGGGTATCGGAGTTGCCGAGGACGAGGATGCGCACCGCCCTTACATCCCGAGCGTTGGGTTCCGCTGCTCGATGATGTCGGTCATCCGTGTCCTGACGGAGTCGAGGACGTTGGGCTGCGCGGGGAAGATGTAGAACTGGTCGTCGCGGATGGCTTCGAACACCTGGCGGGCGACCTCCTCCGGTTCGTAGCCCTGTTCGAGCGCGGCTTTGAACCCCGCCGCGAACATCTGGATCTCCGGCCGCTGGGCGGAGAGGTCAGTCGCGGTGTGGCCGCCGAGTTCCGGCGGGCGGTTGCGTTCCGCGTCGAGGATGGCGGTCCTGATCAGCCCTGGACAGAGCACGGAGGCCGAGAGTTTCGCGCCCATGCCCTTGAACTCCTTGTAGATGCCTTCTGTCAGGCAGACCACGCTGTGCTTGGAGATGTTGTACGGGTTCGCGCCCGTGAGCAGGCCGGCCATCGAGGCCGTGTTGACGATGTGGCCCTCTTCCCCGTTCTCCAGCATCCGCGGGATAAACGCGCGGATCCCGTAGAGCACGCCCATGAAGTTCACGCCCCAGGTCCACTCCCAGTCGCTCAGCGGGGTCTCCCAGGGGCGTGAGCGGAGGGTTGCCGCGGTGGCGGCAACGCCGGCGTTGTTGCAGAGGATGTGGACGTTCCCGAAGGTTGTGAAGGCTCGGTCGGCCAGGGCGTTGACGTCGTCTTCGGACATGACGTTCGCCTTCACCGCCAGCACCTTGCCACCCTTCGCCTTCAGCGCGGCCTCGGCCATCGCGAGCGGCTCTGACTCGATGTCCGCCGCGACCACAGCCATGCCCTCATCGGCGAACCGGTGTGCGAATGCGAGGCCCATGCCGCTGGCGGCGCCGGTGACAACGGCGACTCTGTCTTTGAAGTCCTTCACTGCTGTGCTCCCACGTGCGTTAGGGGCGGAGTGTACATGGCATGCGCGATCGCATTGGCGGGCTGTCAGCGCACCACAGGGTGTTTCGGGATCGCAGCCTTAGGACCGTCCGCGGGTATTGAGGATTTACGCTGAGGAAACTATGCTGCGCGCTGCCGCCTGCTCTCTCCGCCAACCATGTTCGGAGGTCCGGAACTGTTATGAGAAGCGTTTGGGGGCTGACCGCCGCCGCCGCGGCGGCCGTGCTCTCCATCGCGCTGCCGGCGTTCGGGCTCATCCTCAATCAGTCCAACTCCTCGGAACTAAGCGACGCAAAGACCGCGGCTCTGCAAGGGGAACGCGCCCTCACCGCGGCGGTGAATGCCGAAACTGGCATGCGCGGGTATGTGCTCACTTCGAATGTGGACTTCCTCGATCCGTACTCCACCGGCGGATTGGACTTCGCCGACGCCGTGCGCCGGATCCGGAGCCTGCAAGACGACGAGCTGGCCCCGGAGATCGATGCATTCACAGCCCGGTTTGCTACCTGGCAGAGGGAATGGGCGCGGGTGCTCATTCGCATGGTCGCCGAGGGCGGCCAGGCGCGCGCGATCGAGATGACCGCCGAGGGCGGCGGAAAGCTGCGGTTCGATGCCTTTCGTGAGGCGGCGGCAACGCTCAATGCGCGCCTGCTCGACGAGGTGGAGTCGGTAGAAGCCCGTCGGGACCGTGTGGTTGCGTTCGCCCTCATCCTGGACTTCGCCGGAGGGGTGTCTTTCGCCGGACTCATGCTCATCGTGGTGCTTTTCGTCCATTCTGGCCAGCAGGCTGCTGCGTCTGAACGAGTTGCCCGCCTGGGCTTGGCCTCCATGGAAGTGCGCCTGGGAGAAGCGGTGCAAGACCTGGCGCGCGAACACGAAGTCGCCGCGAACCGGGGAGACGCGATTGCCGCCATATCCCATGAAGTGCGCAGTCCGCTGACGGGGCTCATGCTCGGCGCCCAGGAGTTGCAGCGCCGGGTTCACGAGCTGGGCGATGATGAAGCAATTGAGATCGGTGATGACATCGCTTCCGCCGCGCTCCGGCTGACGCACCTCACCCAGGAACTGCTTGACTTCGCCCGCGCCGAGGCGGGGCGGCTTACTATCGACCCTCATCGCATCGACGTTCGCGAAATGCTGGAGGGTGCAATCGCCGATGTCGCCGCGGGGCGCAACCTCGCGACGGCGGACATTCAGCTTCGGGTGCCGGCCGGGCTCACTGCCGTCGCCGATCCGGGGCGCCTGCGCCTCATCATTCGGAACCTCCTGGAGAATGCCAGCAGGTACGGGCAGCCGCCATTTGCTGTTTCTGCCGAACAGGTGGGAGACGAAGTCCGCATCCACGTGGAGGACTCGGGTGCCGGTATCCCGGAGGGCGAAGAGGAGGCGATTTTCGAGCGATTCCAGCGGGGGACCGGGGCGAGGAGCGGGGGTACCGGCCTGGGGCTGTATCTTGCGCGAAACATCGCACTGGCGCATGGCGGAAATCTGATCGCCGGCCGGAGCGCCCTCGGTGGGGCGCACTTTCTCCTGACTCTTCGCGTAACGGATACGGCCGCGAATCTGGCGCAGTAGCTTCGTCGGTGGCGAGGCGAAACGGAAATCCAAAATCCAGTAGACTCCGGCGCGCACTCACGTTCGCGTTAGGAGGTCCCCAGATGGGAAAGCTCGACGGTAAGTCCGTCATCGTCACCGGCGCCAGCCGTGGCATTGGCGCCGAGATCGCGCGCGTCTTCGCCGCCGAGGGTGGCAAGGTCGCCTGCATCGCCCGGACTCTCAAGGAAGGCGACCACATCCTCGAGGGCTCACTCCAGCACACGGTCCAGACCATCAAGGATGCAGGGGGCGAAGCAACCGCCGTCACCGCCGATATCTCAGATTACGACCAATGCGTACGGGCGGTGGAACAGGCGCGCGCGGCCTACGGCCCGATCGACGTCCTCGTGAACAACGCCGCGCTCACCTATTTCATCCCCATCAAGGACTACCCGATTTCGAAGTGGCACCGCTCGATCGGCGTGAACTTCCACGCGCCGTTCTACTTCAGCCAGCTCTGCCTGCAGGACATGCTCCCGCGGAAAGCCGGCTCGATCGTGAACATTTCGAGCGGCGCCGCGATCGGCCCGGGCCGCGGCCCCTACAAGGGCGACTTCGGCCGCGGCGGCACACTCTACGGCGCCGAAAAGGCCGCCCTCGAGCGGTTCACGCAGGGGCTCGCCTCGGAGGTCTACGAGGACGGCATCAGCGTCACCTGCGTCTCACCGTCACAGGTCGTGCCGACTCCGGGCACGGTGCATCACCACCTTGTCACAGGTATGGATGACCCGCGTGGAGAGCACCCGGAGCTGATGGCGAAGTCCGCGCTGCTCCTCGCCACCGAGCAACTGGACAAGGTCACCGGCCGCGTGACGTACAGCCAGGAGATCCTCCAGGAATTCGGCTGGATCTCGAACGGCAAGGGCACCGGCATCGACCGCAAAGGCTCGGGCTACTCGCAGATCTAGCCGCGCCAGTCCCCGTACCAACAGCCAAAAATCACCCTCTCCCTCAGGCGGAGAGGGGCCGGGGGTGAGGTAATGTCCGAAAACACCATCTCGCGGAAGGTCGCCATCTCCGGCATCGCCGAGACCGCGTACTACAAGCGCGGCGCTGCCGACCGGAGCGAATTCCAGCTCACGCTCGAGGCTATCCTCGCAGCGGCGGAGGACGCCGGCATCGATGTCCGCGACATCGACGGATTCTGTTCGTACAGCAACGACCGCAATGACCCACCGCGCATCGCTTCGGCCCTGGGCTCCAAGGACCTCAGCCTATCCAACATGTTCTGGGGCGGCGGCGGTGGCGGTGGGTCCGGGGCGGTGGCGAACGCCTGCGCGGCGCTCGTGGCCGGCTACTGCAAGTACGTTGTAGTCTACCGCGGGCTGGCGCAGGGGCAGTTCGGCCGCTTCGGGCAGGGCTCGCAGGCGAAGTTCGTCTCCGGGGGCCCGGCGTTCACCCAGCCGTACGGGCTGATGTCGCCCGCCCAGACCTTCGCAATGCGCGTCCGCCGCTTCATGCACGACCACAACATTGGGCATGAACCGTTGCGGGCCATCTCGATGGCTTCGTATTACCACGCACAGTCCAACCCGCGCGCAGTGATGCACGGCCGGCCGCTGAGCGAAGAGGACTACGACAACTCGCGCTGGATTGTGGAGCCCTTCCGGCTGTTCGACTGCTGCATGGAGAACGACGGCGCCGCGGCGGTCATCGTCACCACGGCCGAGCGCGCGCGTGACCTCAAGCAGAAACCGGCCTATGTGCTCGCGGCTTCACAGGGGTCGGATTACCGCCAGGCCGCGGCAGCCCACAACGCGCCCGACTACGGGACTTCGAACTTCAAGACGGTGGCGGCCCGGCTCTACGGCCAGGCGGGGATCACGCCGAAAGACGTGGACGTCTGCCAGTCCTACGAGAACTTCACGGGCGGGGTGATGATGAGCCTCGTCGAGCACGGCTTCTGCGCTCCGGATGAGGTCGAGGACTTCATGACGCTGGAGAACTTCAAGGTGGGCAGCGGCAAGCTGCCGCTCAACACCAGCGGAGGGAACCTCGCCGAGTGTTACATGCACGGGCTCGAGTTGATCACCGAAGCGGTACGGCAGCTGCGCGGCACCTCCACCGCGCAGGTCAACGACCCGCGCATCTCCATGGTCTGCTCCGGCCCGATGGTGCAGCCCGTCAGCAGCCTGATTCTGTGCAAGGAGTAGATCGATGACCGCAGCAACGTATCTCCCGGCCGGTCTCCCCGTGCCCGCGGCCGCCGGCGACGGGCTCGACACCGAATACTGGGAAGCGACGAAGCGTCACGAGCTCGTGGTGCAGCGTTGCAACGCCTGCCAGGGGTTCCAGTGGGGCCCAGAGTGGATCTGCTACCAGTGCCATTCGTTCGACCTTGGCTGGCAGCGCGTCTCCGGCAAGGGGGTCATCTACAGCTGGGAACGGATCTGGCACCCGGTCCACCCCGCGCTGCGCGAGGCCTGCCCGTACATGGTTGTGCTGGTCGAACTGCCGGATGCGGGCAACGTCCGCATGGTCGGCAACCTCCTCGGCGACGCGATGGAGGAAGTCGTCATCGGCTCGGCCGTGGAGGCAGTGTTCGAAGACCAGCCGGACGATGGGGTGACGCTGGTGCAGTGGCGCCGGGTGTGAAGAGAGCCTGGCTTTCCATGGTCATCTGACCATATACTGTGACCATGGTCAGAAAGCAGAGAGTCGTCCCGGCCGGTGAGTTCAAGGCGAAATGCCTGGGACTCCTGGATGAGGTGGAGGTGAGCGGCGAAGAAGTGGTCGTGACGAAGCGGGGGCGTCCCGTGGCCAAGCTCGTGCCACTGGATGACGAGCGGCCTCGCATCCAGCGCCGCGACTTGTCGCACCTCGTCCTCTGGGTCGGCGACGTGATCAGCCCAATCGACGTCGAATGGGACGCCATGAAGTGATTGTGTTGGACACGCATGTTGTGGTCTGGTGGCTCGTGAATTCGCCGCGATTGTCTCCCGCCGCCCGGGAAGAGATCGATCGCGAGCACAGGGTTTTGATCCCGGACATCGTCTGCTGGGAAATGGCCCAACTGGCGTTACGCCGTCGCGTCCAATTGGCGGATACGCCCGACCGGGTGATGCGCGAGTTGCTTGCTGAGCCTGGCGTGTTCGTTCAGCCCATTACTCCTGAGATTGGCCGGCGTGCCGCTGAGTTGGAGGCTCCCGCCTTGCGCCTTGATCCGGCTGACCAACTCATCGCCGCCACGGCCCTCGAACTGCGGTGCCCGCTCGTCACTGCTGACGAGCGGCTGAAGGCGCTGCCGGGACTGGAGACGCTCTGGTGATCCCGCCTCCCTCTGCTCGCCGCGGGCTCTGCTACGCTTTTCACAAGTGAGTACCAACGAGTGGGCCCCCGTCCCGATCGCCATGCCCGAGCCGAGCCTGGCGACCCGTGCCCGCCGTCTGGCCCGCACGACCGGTCTGCTTGCCCGGCACCTCACGCCTGCGCTCGCTGATGTCGCCGTCCGCAGGCAACCGAAGAATGTCGCCATTAGCCGCGGCGCCCGGCGCGCGTGCGAGGGGCTCGGCGCAACCTACGTAAAGTTCGCGCAACTTGTCGCTTCTGCGCCCGCGGTGGTGGGACCGACGGTCGCGGATGAGTTTCGCGGCACACTGGACCGCGGCCCGGGTGTGCCCTGGCGCGAGGTGCGGCGCGTTTTCGAACAGACGACCGGGAAGCGGATAGACGACGCGTTCGCGAGCTTTGAGCGCCGGCCCTTCGCGGCCGCGTCGATGGCGGTCGTCCACCGCGCGACGCTCCGCACGGGCGAGAAGGTAGCGGTGAAGGTGCTGCGCCCGGGCCTCAGCGAGGTGGTGGCGGCGGACCTCGGCCTGATGATCCCGTTCTTTCGTACGCTGGCACGCCTGGGGAACGAGCCCGCGTTCACCCTGGTGAGTTACCTCGACGGGCTGCGGGAACAGATTGGCGAAGAGCTCGACCTGCGCAACGAAGCCAGGAGCATGGCGCACTTCCGCGGGCTTTTCGACGAGTTCAACCTTGACCTGCTCGTTGTGCCGAAGGTCTACGAGGAACTCACTGGCCGCGACGTGATCACGATGGAGTACCTGGACGGCGTGCCCATCGACGACCTGACGATGGTTGAGAAGCTCGGACTGGACCCGAAGGCACTGATTCGGGAGCTGCTGCGCGCGTGGGTGCTCACGGCGGTGCATACAGGCACCTTCCACGCCGACATCCACGCGGGCAACCTGCTGGCGCTCCACGATGGGCGGCTGGGCATGCTGGACTGGGGAATCGTGGCCCAGCTGGACCCGGAGACGCAGTTGCTGATGCAGAAGCTGGTGGAAGCGTCGCTCGGCGATGACTCGGCCTGGGAAACGATCACCGCAACGCTGATGAAGGTTCAGGGCACGACGTTGCGGGAGGGCCTCGGCCTGACCGACCTGGAGGTGCAGCGGGTGGTGCGGGCGATGATGGAGCCGGTGCTCACGCTGCCCCTGCGTGATGTGAGCATGGCAAGCGTGTTCGCGGGCCCGGATGAGGTTTACCGGCTCGCCGGGCGAGACGTGCCACCGCGGCGCGGTTTCCTGGACCGCTTGCGCAAGCTCCGCAACACCGCCCGCGCGCATCGCATCGCGTTCGAAGATGGCTACCACGAGAACAGCTTCCAGCGTTCGAACTTCCTCAGCTCGAAGCAGTTGATCTACCTCGAGCGGTACGGCCGGATGTACGTGCCCGAGCACGCGATCCTTGGCGA
>CAYTBM010000021.1:0-22334 GCA_964436025.1 uncultured Anaerolineaceae bacterium | reverse complement strand
GGCACGAGCCCCGTGGCTACCTCTCGCCACAACCGCTCAATGTCGTTGAGGTAGTGGAACGCCAGAGAGCTGAAGGCGAGATCGAACGACGCGGGTGTGAGTACCAACGCATCGAGGTCCGCCTGACGGTAGGAAATGACGCCGAAGTCCTCCATCTCCCGCGCGCGTTCGAGCATGTTCGAAGAGAGGTCGACGCCGTCGACGCTGGCGGCGCCTTGTTCGGCGGCCCAGCGGCAGAACCAGCCCATGCCGCAACCGAGGTCGAGGACGCGGGCGCCGGCGACCGGCGGGAGGAGCGCGCGAAGAGCTGGCCATTCGGGCGCGCCGGCGAGGCCGTGGACAGACCGTGGCAGGCCGCTGTAGCCGGCGAAGAAGGCGGCGTTGTCGTAGATGTTCTGGGCCATATCGCTCCTTTTTACGTTTACGCGCCCAGCGAGCGGTACAACGCGCCGAGGAGATGGGTGGCGCCATTGCTGCCCAGCCGGTTCATGACGAACCCGAAGCCGAGCCGAGCCGACGGGTCAGCGAGACCAATGCAGCCGCCCATCCCGGTGTGCCCGAAGGTGCCCATGGGAAGAGCAGGATAGACTTTCCAGAGCAGCTGATAGCCGAGACCAAAATTTCCGGTGGTGCCCTCCGCATGGGCCAGGCGTTGCTCCTGAGTCGCGGCTTCGACTGTCTCGGGATGAAGGACACGAATGCCGTCGAGCTCGCCGCCGCGAGCGAGGGCTGCGTAAACGCGAGCGAGCCCTTCGGCGGTCGTGAACGAAGTTGCAGAGCCATCCCCGGCGCCCCGCCACACGCGTGAATTGCTGCCGCCGACCATGTCCTCTGGTCCGGTCATCTCCGCGCAGCGATGGTCATGTTCGGGCCCGAAGCGGAACATGAAATCGGCGCCGAGCGGACTCGCGATCTCCTCCTGGAAGAAGCGGTCGAGCGATCGGCCGTCGACTCGCCGGATCAACTCGCCGACCAGGTAGCCGAAGGTGCCGCCGTGGTACTCGCTGCGCGAACCCGGTTCCGTCACCGGCGCCGACCGGGCGAGCGCATCGGTCATGGTTGGCCAATCGAACCGCTTGTCCGCCGCATAGGGCGCCGTCACCCTTTGGAGCCCCGCCTGGTGGCTGAGGACCATGCGGACCGTGATCTGGTCCTTGCCAGCCTGCGCGAACTCAGGCCAGTAGGCGGCGACGGGGGCATCGAGGTCGAGAAGGCCGCGCTCAATGAGCCGGTGGGCGCACGTAGCTGTCATTCCCTTCGTCGCCGAGAACGTGCAGGCGATAGTATCGCGCTGCCAGGGCCGAGTCCGAGCGGCGTCAGCCCACCCGCCCCAGAGGTCCACGACCCTGCGGCCATCGACGTATGCCGAAACCGCGGCGCCCAGTTCGCCCTTCTCGAACCCGCGCTCGAACGCTGCGCGCACGGCCTCGAAGCCTGGCTCGACGGTGCCGTGAATCTCGGTCATCAGACCTCCGCGCTTAGTCCGCCTTTGCGGAGCCCACGATGATGTCCTGCACCACCGCAGGGTCCGCCAGCGTTGTCACGTCGCCGACGTTTTCCGGCTCGCCTTCGGCGATCTTCCGCAGGATGCGGCGCATGATCTTGCCTGAGCGGGTCTTCGGGAGGCCTTCGACGAACTGGATCTTGTCCGGTGTGGCGATGGGGCTTATGTCCTTGCGGACGGCGTCGCGGAGGGACTTCGCGAGGTCGGGAGAGCCCTTGTAGCCGGAGTTGAGGAGCACGTAGGCGTAGATCCCGGTGCCCTTCACATCGTGCGGGTAGCCGACGACGGCGGCCTCGGCGCAGGCTTCGTGGCCGACGAGCGCGCCTTCGATTTCGGCGGTGCCGAGGCGGTGGCCGGCGACGTTGAGGACGTCATCAACGCGGCCGGTGATCCAGTAGTAGCCGTCCTTGTCGCGGTGACAGCCGTCGCCGGTGAAGTACTTGCCCGGGTAGGTGGCCAGGTAGGTCATGATGAATCGGTCGTGGTCACCGTAGACGGTACGCATCATGCCCGGCCACGAGGCCTTCATGCAGAGGCGGCCGGTGACGTTGTTGCCTTCGATTTCGTTGCCCGCTTCATCGACCACGCAGGGCTGGACGCCGAAGAACGGGAGTGAGCCGGAGCCGGGCTTCATCTCGGTGGCGCCGGCGAGGCCGGTGATCATGTGTCCGCCGGTCTCGGTCTGCCAGTAGGTATCGACGATGCTGCAGCGCCCTTCGCCGACCACGTTGAAGTACCAGCGCCAGGCCTCGGGGTTGATGGGCTCACCGACGCTGCCCAGGACGCGGAGGGAGGTGCGCTTGTAGGGCGTGACGAAGCTGTCGCCCTCGCGGGCGATGGCGCGGATGGCGGTCGGGGCGGTGTAGAGGATCGTGATGCCGAGGCGGTCGACCATGTCCCAGTAGCGGCCGGCGTTGGGGTAGGTGGGGATGGATTCGAACATCACGCTGGTAGCGCCGTTGCCGAGCGGGCCGTAGACGATGTAGCTGTGGCCGGTGATCCAGCCGACATCGGCGGCGCAGCAGTAGATGTCGTCCTCGCGCAGGTCAAACACGTACTTGTGGCTGACCATGGTGTGAAGCAGGTAGCCGGCCTGGGTGTGAAGGACTCCCTTCGGCTTTCCGGTGGAGCCGCTGGTGTAGAGGATGAAGAGCGGGTCCTCGCTGTCCATACTTTCGGGCACGGCTTCGGCGGGTTCTGAGGCGAGGGCATCGTGCCACCAGATGTCGCGACCCTCGGTTATGCCGACCTGGGAGCCGGTGTGGCGGAAGACGATGTTGAACTCGATGCTGTGGCCCGGCTCCTGGAGCGCTTCGTCGACGTTCGCCTTGAGGGGGACCGGGCGCCCGCCGCGTTTGCCCTCGTCCTGGGTGATGATGGCCTTGCAGAGCGAGTCGTCGATGCGGTCGCGGATCGAGCGCGGGCTGAAGCCACCGAAGATGACCGAGTGAACCGCGCCGATGCGGGCGCAGGCGAGCATCGCGACGGCGAGTTCCGGGACCATGCCCATGTAGATCGCGACGCGGTCGCCTTTCTGCACACCACGCTTGCGGAGGGCGTTCGCGAGGCGGCAGGTCTCTTCGTAGACCTGGCGGTAGGTCATGGAGCGGGTCTGGCCGGGCTCGTCGCCTTCCATGAGCAGGGCGACCTTGTCGCCTTTGGCGGCGAGATGGCGGTCGAGGCAGTTCACGCTAACGTTGAGCTTGCCGCCCAGAAACCAGGCGATTTTGCCCGCGCGCAGGTCTTCTTCGCAGACCTTGTCGAACGGGGCATCCCAGGTGATGAACTGGTTGGCCATCTCCGACCAGAAGGCGTCGCGGTCTTCAATGCTTCGTCTGTAGAGCCGCTCGTACTCCTGCTGCGAGGCGACGAGCGCGCCCTCGCGGACGCGCGCGGGCGGGGCGTACTTCTCATCAACGGGCAGGCCGACATCAGCCATCTCTGGTCCCTCCTCGGCCCCTTCAGCGGAGGGGCGGTGTGTTTCGTGCGGGGGCATTGTAGCGAGCGCCGCGCGAAGTCTCAGGTGGGCAGCCGCCCAACGAAGATGACGCCGCCCTCCGGTACTTCGCTGTGCACGAACGGCTCGGTCCAGGCCTCGAAGCCTTCGTCCTGGAGCGCTTGCAGCCAGATGGCTTGCGGCAAAGCGCCGTTGATGTGGCGGTCGAACTCGACTCGCGGAGGCTTGCCGTTTTCGTGGTAGATGTAGGCGTAGTCGGCGACGTATTCGTAAGTGCCCGGTCGGCCCGGGGTGCTCCACTCGAGGTAGCGCATGGCGCGACCTTTGCCGTCGTGTCCGCCGTGGTCCGTGTCGAAGGTCAAGGTCTCCGCAGTCGCGTCCGGGCAGATGACGATGGCACCGCCAGGCGAGCAGTGCGCCCGAAGCGTCGCCGCGAGCCGGTGGACTTCCTCCTCAGTGGTGAGGTAGCTCGCTGCATCGTGGACGAAGACCACATCAAAGGTGCGGTCCAGGCGGACATCGAGCATGTCGCCGAGGACGTGGTCGAGGGCCGGATTAATCGTGCGGCTCAGGGTGAGCATCTCCGCGGAGCGGTCGGAGAGGACGACGGGCCCAGCGACCCAGGAGGCGTAGTGTGAGGCGTTGTTGCCGCCGCCGGAACCGAGCTCGAGCCAGGATGTCGGCGTGCTGCCGAGAGCGCGTGTGGCGGCGGCGAAGTAGAACGCGGCTTCTTCGGCGTACTCCTCCGGCGCGGTGAGGAGGTGGAACCACGCCGCGAATTCGTGGTACATCCGCGGGTGGTCTTGGCTCACGGGACGCTCGGATCGTACTCAGTGGCGATGTGCCCTCCGGCCCTGAGCGCCTCGAATTCCTCGTCTGACACCTTTAGGACCTCGCGGTACACGTAGTCGTTGTGCTCGCCGAACATCACTGGCGCCTGGTAGTACTCGACGGGCGTGGCGGGCATCTGCCAGAGCGGTCCGACGTATTCGTAGGTTCCGGACGACGGCTGCGTTTGCTGTTTGAAAAACTCCCGCGAGCGGAGGTGCGGGTCCGTGAACATGCGAGAGGCTTCGAGTACGGGCGTCGCGGAGACGCCGGCGGCCTGGAGGCGGTGCATCAGCCCGTAATCGTCCTGGGTCGCGGTGTAGGCGGCGATGAGCGAGTCCAGCTCGTCGTGGTGTTCAAGGCGGCCGGCGTTGGTGGCGAACCTCGGATCGGCAGCCCAATCAGGGTTGCCGATGGCCTGGCCGAAGGCCTGCCATTGCGCATCATCTTCGACGCCAATCGCTATCCAGCGGTCGTCCATGGTTGAAGAGTCCCCGGGCGAAAGAGCGGGGTAGACGCCGAACGGCGCCCGGCCGTGGACATCGCGGTTGCCGATGGCGCCCTGGATATTGCCGTTCAGGCTGTAGTCCATGATGGCCTGGGTGAACATGCAGGCGGCGTTCTCGGCCTGGGCGATTTCGATGAGCTGGCCCTCGCCCGTGCGGTCGCGGTGCCAGAGCGCGGTCATGACGGCGAACGCGCCCTGGGCTCCTGCCAGGTAGTCGCCGGAGTAGATGGCCGTGTTGGACGACGGGTCCGCGTCCGGGTAGCCGCGAAGCAAGCTGTGGCCCATCACCGCCTCGAGGTGGACGCCGAGGGCGCGCGCGTGCGCGTAGGGGCCGTCGCTCCCGTAGGCGGGCACGCGGACGAAGATGATTTTCGGGTTGGCCTGCTTCAGCCAGTCATACGTGATGCCGAGGCCTTCCATGGTGCCGGTGGCGTTGTTTTCGTAAACGACGTCCGATTCGGCGACGAGTCGCCTGAGGACGTCCATGCCTTCCGGCCGGCGGAGATCAACCGTGAAGCTCTTCTTGTTGCGGTACAGGCTGACGAAGGTGGGACTGTAGTCCCACGGGCGGTCGCCCACCTTGCCACCCGGCACGCCGCCGGACCATGCGATGGCTGTATCGGCAAGGATCTGGGGTGGGCGGGCCATCGCGCCGCGGGTCATCGGCTGGAAGACGAAGGGGTTTTCGGGCTTGATGATTTCGGCGCCGAGGTCCCCGAGGAGCATGGTGGCGAACGGCCCGGCCCAGACCACGCAGAGGTCGATGACTCGGACGCCTTCGAGGGGTTTCGGACCGGTCACGCGGCACCTCCGGAGGCGGCAGTGATGGCGGCGGGTGTAAGGCCCACCTCGGCCAAGACCTCCGCGGTGTGTTGGCCGAGGAGCGGCGCGGCGCGCCGCAGTTCCCAGCCTCCGTGCTGCATCTTGAACGGCCGACCGGGGATCGTGACCTCGCCCAGTTCGGCGTGGTCCGTTTTGGACCAGAAGCCGCGGTTGCGGAAAGCCTCGTCGGTGAAGAGATCCTCCATAGTGAACATCGGGCCGCACATGACCTTGGCGCGGCGCGCTTCCTCCCAGATTTCGCGTTTCGTGCGTTCGATGCACCAGACGATGAAGTTCGCGTTCCAGTCTTCGATGACGGCGGGGTTCATTCGCTGCATGGGGTCGGTGTAACGGGGATCGTTCAACCAGTCGGCGTGATTGAGCATGTCGGCTACGCGGTCCGGGCGAAGGCCGGCGTTGGTGAAATCAACGTAGCCGTCGGCGCAGGGGTAAATGCCGCCCGGCATACCGCCGCCGTGGCTGGCGACGCGCACGGTCTTGCGGCCGCTGAACTGGAAGCCGATGGCGGTGGCGTGGCGGCGGTCGACACCGCCGAAGTGCGTTTCGGCAAGCGAGATATCGACGTGCTGGCCAAGGCCCTGCCGCCGGGAGGCGAATAGGGCGCCCATGATGCCAACAGCCGCCGCGGCGCCGGACTCGAAAAGTGCGGCCGTGCCGGCCATCTTTATCGGCTCGCGGTCGGTCTCCCCCATCGAATACATCTCGCCGGCGAAGGCGTAGAGGGTGAGGTCGGTGAGCAGGTAGTCCCGGTAGGGGCCGGTCTGCCCGAAGTTGGTGATGGAAACCACAGGAAGTTCAGGCTTGATGGCTTTGAAGAACTCGTAGCCCGCCCCGAGCGCGTCCAGCTTACCGGGAGCGAAGCTCTCGACGACGACATCGGCCGTCCGGGCGAGCGCGGCGAGGGCATCGCGGCCGGCGGGCGTCCGCAAATCGAGGACCACGGAGCGCTTGTTGCAGTTCAGGTAGAAGAACGTGCCCGAGCGTTCCGGATGTTCTACGCCGCCCTTGAACGGGCCGAGCTTCCGGGCGACATCGCCGCCGGGACGCTCGATCTTGATGACATCCGCGCCGAAGTCGGCGAACAGCCTGGTAGCGTATGGCCCGGCGATGTGTTGCGTGAGGTCCAGGACGCGCACGTTGTCGAGTGCCTGCACAGGCGCCTCCAAAACGAATGGTTCAGGTGACCGGAGCGGTCGGCCGAACTCTATCAGAGGCGCCTGACGGGAGCATGCGCGGCACCTTTCGGAACGCGCCCGTAGAATCGGCGGCAAAGCCACTCTCCGAGGGTTCTCTGTGACCGTCCGCTATCAGAACTGGCGCGATGACTACCAGTCGCGCCTGAAAACACCCGACCAGGCCGTCGAAGTCATCAACGAGGGCGACCTCGTGTCGATCACCATCCTCTGCCCGGCGCCGCTGGTGACGGCGTTTGTTGGGCGGGCCCAGAAGCTGGGCCGCGTGGACTTCCGGACACTCGCGCCGGGGAACCCGGATCTTTTCAATCCAGCGGCGTTCCAGGGCGAGAAGGAAATCGAGATCTTCATCGGAGACACGATGCGGCCGGCGCACGATGCGAAGGTTGCGACGTACCTGCCGAACACGTTCATGCTGGGCATGAAGGCCTTCGACGCGGGGCGTGATGAAGCGCGCATGCCGGACGTGTTCCTCACGCCATGCAGCCCACCGAACGAGCAGGGATATGTGCACTTCGGGCCGCATATGTGGCAGCGCAAGTCGTACGCGAAGCGCTGTGCGAAGACGATCGCGATCGTCGACCCCAACATGTCGATGGTGCATGGCGATGTCTGGATGCATGTGAGCGAGATCGACACGTTCATCGAAGGCGTCATCCAGCCGGTGAATTTTGCGGCTGTGGAAGAGCGGATCCGCACGCTTTCGCCGGAACCGTTCCGGGCGGACCTGTTGGACCTCCTGGGCAAGACCACGCCGGAGCAACTCGCCCTGGTGGAGCAGATGTTCCATGCGTTCCCGCCCGACCTGCTGAAGACATCCCTCGGGATGGTAGAAGTTGACCCGGCCGCTCAGAGCATCGCGGACCACCTGCGTCAGATCATTCGTGATGGCGACACGATCCAGGTTGGCGTGGGCCAGCCCAGCTCGCTGATGTTCCTCGGAGGCGCGTTCGACGATGCAGAGCATCTCGGCGTGCACACGGAACTCGGCTCGCCGGGGCTGGCGAAGCTCTGGGCGCGGGGCATTATCGACGGGTCGAAGAAGACGCTCTTTCCGGGGAAGGCGGTGGCGGTAGCGTGGTCCGGGTGTGACGGCGAGGACTTCAAGATCATCGCGAATAACCCGGCGTTCGAACTGCACATGCCGGAGAACCTCCTGCACCCCGCGTTCATGTCCCAGAACCGGCAGATGACGTCGATCAACAGTGCTATCGCGGTGGACCTGCTTGGCCAGATCGCGAGCGAGGACCGCTTCGGCGGGCACATGGTGAACGGGACTGGCGGCCAGCCGGACACTCATCTGTCGGCGGCACTCTGCAAGGACGGCCGGGCCATCACGGTAATGCGCTCTACCGCACTCGAAGGGTCAATCTCGAAGGTTGTAGCAAAGCACGATGCGGGCACGCTCGTCACGGTGCCCCGCTACCTGGCCGATACGATCATCACCGAGTGGGGCATCGCGCGGCTGCTGGACAAGAACCATCGGCAGCGGGCGCAGGAACTGATCTCCATCGCCCATCCCGACTTCCGAGCGGAGCTGAACAAGGAAGCGGCGGAACTCTGGGGCTAGGTCCCCCGGACGGGGTGCGCTTCGCTTTCGATGGTTTCTTTCTGCCGGCGAAGCGCCCCGAGGTTGAAGCTGAGCTGTTCCCGCCCAAAAAGCAGGAACGCCGCGCCGATGAGGCTGACTGGCACGACGTTTACGAGATGGGCGAGGATCGCGAAGCTCAGCGCGGTGCCGCTCGCGACGTGGAACGGCAATAGCGAGAGCGTGGCGGCGGCATGGAAAACGCCGACGTAGCCCGGTGACGACGGGATCAGCATGGCCAGGTTGGTGGTGCAGGTCAGCAGGACTGCGACGGCGATTGGGGCATCGATGTGGCATGCGCGCATGAGCAGGTAATTGATCGCGAAAGCGCCGATCCAGGCGCCCCACGACCATCCCCAGATGGAGATGACGTGGCGGCGTGAGAACAGTTGCCGGAAGCCTTCGGAGAACGACGAGGCTTCTTCCCGCAGCCGCCCGCTCGCCGGGACGAGGGCATCGAGATGCCCCTTCCTCGCCAGCCCCTGGAGCCGGCGCCTGAAGATCGCGGCGACCATGGTGAGGAGCACGACGGTGGCGATCACGGCCCAGGCGATGCGGAGGATGTCCTTGTAGGCCTCCGGGATGGGAAGAAACGGGCTCACGATGAGGAACCCTGCAAGGAGCGTGACTGTATCCGTCACTCGTTCGGTGAGCAGCGAGGAGAGTACATGGCCGAAGCGGATGCCAGGCTGGCGGGTGGTCATCGCCACTCGAGCCACATCACCGAGGCGCGCGGGGAGCACATTGTTGAGCAGGAAGCTGATGTGGAGGATCCGGTAGAGCCGGGGCGTCGAGACGCCTGATGTGTCGGGCAGCAGGAGCCTCCAGCGCACGGTCTTGGCGACGAGCGAGGCAACCAGGCAGGTGACCGCGAGTGCGATAAAGCGGGGGTCAGCCGATTCGAGTGCGGCGCGGGTGCTGGACCAGGGGATGAGCCTGAGGAGCAGCAGCGCGCAGGCCGCGGTGACGGCAAGGCCGATGAGAAAGCGTCCGATGGAACTCATGTTCATCGATAATCGGTTCAATAGCGTAAGGATCTCATACCTTCACGCTTCCGTCAGTCAGTAATAGTCCGTACGCTCGAAGCAATGCGCCAGCCCGAGGGCCCCGCGGACATCCGCGCCGGCAATTCCACCCCCATGCTTTCCCCGGCAATGCTTTCCAGCGACCGCCTGCTGCTGACGGTGCAGGTGGCGACGTTGCTCGCGATGGCGGCGACGGTGGCGACGAGGGTATGGCAGGACCATGCGTGGTTCGGGTTCGTGCTGGTTGGTTTGACGATCGCGGCGTGGTCGCCCGAATTCCGCTTGCGGCGCGAGCGCATGTGGTGGTTCGCGTTCGTTGCCGGCATCTTCGCCTATACGCTGTTGCGCTCGCTTGCCGATGAGACGGCAATTCCCACTCGCACCGGCTATCCCATCCGCTTCGATCGCGCGCTGTTTTTCGGGACCGACCCGATCCAGTGGCTGCAGGACCGCTACTTCGATGTGAGCGACGTTTCGTACCTGGACGTGTTTTCGGTTGGGATGCACTGGTCGTTCTTCATCGCGCCGTACGCCATGGCGGTGACTATCTACTGGCGAAAGCGATCGGGCTTCCCGCAGTACGTTGGCGTGGTGGTCGGAACGATGTATCTCGGGCTGCTGCTGTTCTTCCTGTTGCCGACATCGCCGCCATGGCTGGCGGCCCAGCACGGGCAACTCGACGGCGTATACCGGGTGATGGACTTTGTGGGCGGGAGCGTGGACAAGGACACCTACCAGTCGTTCTACGCATCGCTCGGCGAACCGAATTCCGTAGCGGCGATGCCGTCGATCCATGAGGGAGTGACATTCGCGATGTTCCTCTGGGCGAGGGAGCACGCGAGGCGCTGGTCGTGGTTCCTGCTCGCGTATGCGGTACTCATGGGCCTCAGCCTGATGTACCTCGGCGAGCATTACTTGCTGGACCTGATGGGCGGGATCGGCTGCGCGCTTCTCGCGTGGTGGGCGACGCGACGGTACGTGAGCACGCCACGGCAACCTGTAGGCTGACTGCACACTACGCAGCTCGCTGGTACATGTTCGTGCCGGCCGTGCGGAAACCGATCTCACCCGAGCGCATGATCATCTCGCTGCCGCCAATGAAGAGCAGGCCGCCGGGACGGAGCGCTTTGGCGAATCCCCGGTAGATGTGCGCCTTCGCCTCGTCAGTGAAATAGATGACGACGTTGCGGCAGAGGATGCTGTCCATGTCTGCCGGATACGCCTCACTGAGGAGGTCCTGGCGCCGGAACGTGATGCGCCGTTTCAAGTCATCGGTTACGCGGTAGGTCCCGTCGGGATCCTGGATCATGTACTTCTTGAGGAGCGCGGGCGGTACTGACCGCACTTCGGAAGGCATGTAGCCCTTGCCCTCGCGTGCGCGGCTGAGGATGGGCATATCCACGTCAGTGGCGAGAATCGAGTGCGTGCCGCGAGGGTCAACCTCGTTCAGGATCATGGCCAGGGAGTAGGGCTCACAGCCGATCGAACAACCGGCGCTCCAGAACTTCAGGGTCTTTCGCTCCTGAAGGAGCTTCGGGACCCATACCTTCTGCAATTCCAGAAAGCGCTCGGGTTGCCGCCAGAACTCGCTGACGTTGATCGTCAGGGTGTCGCGGACATCGTCGAGCAGCTTGCCGTCAGCGGCCATGGCTTTCTGGAACGAAGGCCAACCATCGATCTGACGGCGAGACATAATGCTCGCAAGGCGGCGCTTCATCTGGGGTTCTTTGTACTGGCCGAGGGGGACGCCAATGGCGCGCTCGAGTGCCTGGCGGAAGGCGATCCATTCGCGGTCGTGCGGAGTTTCGGTGGTCATCGGGAGCCTCGCAGTGCGGGGAGTGTTGCGACGAGCGCTGAAGCGACGCGCGTCAGCGGCACCTGTTGCGCATCCCGGGTCCGTTCCATGGTGACGCGCGGCATGCCGTACACCACGCAGGACGCTTCATCCTGCGCGATGACCTTGCCCCCGGCCGCTTCGAGTTTGGCGGCGCCTTCCGCGCCGTCTTTGCCCATTCCCGTGAGGATCGCGACGCTCGCCGCCCGGCCGTAGACCTGGACGACGGAATCGAGCGTGATGTCGACGCTGGGACGGACGCCGTGGACGGTCGGGCCCTGGTCCAGGTGGAGTTTGCGGTCTTTTGTGACGATGAGATGGTAGTCGCCGGGGGCAACGTAGCAGGCCCCGTTGACAAGCAGGTCTCCCTCTTTGGCTTCCATAACGTGGAGCGGGGAGAGCGAATCAAGGCGGCGGGCGAGCGCATTGGTGAACCCGGCGGGCATGTGCTGCACCACGACGACGGCCGCGGCGATATCGCCGGGGATGTGCGGGACGACTTCTGTGAGCGCCGGGGGTCCGCCGGTGGATGAACCGATCACGAGGAGACAGCTTGCAGGCGGGCGGCCCGCGGTAATGGGGGGGTGCGTCGACGTGAGGCCGGCGGGCCTGACCTGCGTTGCGACGAGGCCGGGACGACGACGCTGAAGCCGGGCGACGCTGGCGCGTACGACGGCCTCGCGAAGTTTCTCGCCGATGTTCACGAGGTCAGTGCTGACACCGCTGGGCTTGCCCACGCAATCGACTGCGCCAGCTTCGAGGGCGCGAATCGCGGTGGCAGTGCCCTCCGACGTGAGCGTCGAAACCATGACGATGGGCGTTGGCACAGCCTGCATGATCTCGCCGACGGCAGAGACGCCGTCCATGCGGGGCATTTCAACGTCCATGGTGATCACATCAGGCCGCAGTTCCAACGCGCGCTTCACGGCTTCGAGGCCGTCGCCGGCGGTGCCAACGACCTGGACGCCAGGCACGGAGGAGAGGATGCGTTCAACGGCCCGGCGCATGAACGCCGAATCATCGACCACCAGGACGCGGATGGACCGCGCCGATGCTGTGGCGGGGAGAGACATGGTGCCCTCCTATGCGCAGAGCTTGCTGACGGCTGCCAGCACTCGATCACCTTCGCAGGGCTTCACGAGGAAGTCCTTGGCGCCGCTCTTGACCGCTTCGAGGACAATCTGCTGCTGGCCCAGGGCGGTAACCATTGCGACGCGCGCCTGCGGGTCATGGCCGCGGATTTCCTTGAGGGCGGTAAGCCCGTCCATTTCAGGCATCGTGATGTCCATGAGGACGGCGTCGGGCCGGGAAGCCTTGTACTTCTCGACAGCTTCCAGCCCGTTTTCCGCCTGGATGACTTCGTAGCCGGCTTCGCTGAGGATTTTCGACATTCGCATCCGCATGAACGCTGCGTCATCGACCACAAGAATTGTTGCCATGAGAGGCCTCCCTACAGTTCATTGGCCGGTGAAGCCGCGGTACGGACGAACGTCTTGCCAGATGCCGGGTGCAACTCGAGCGTGCGGCCTTTGGTGCCGCCAATATCCGTTGCGGCCGGAGAGAGTCCGTGTCGCTTCAACCGTTCCTTAATTGCATCGGCATTTCGCTCGCCGATCTTGAACTTTTCTGCGTTGGCTGGGCCGAGAACAGCAGCCCCTCCAGCGAGCTTGACGACGAGCCTGCGAGCGACCGCGCCAGATTCGGAAAGGCGCGCGATCAGCAGGTCGATCCCGGTGTCAGCGAAGCGGGCCGGCTCCCTGTCATCCGGCCGTTTGCCTTCCGAGCTGGGGAGGAGAATGTGGGCCATGCCGGAGACCTTCGACTGGGGGTCGAAACAGCTGACGCCGATGCAGGAGCCGAGCCCATAGGCCACGAGGAGTTCGCCGGGGTTCCTGGTAATCGCCAGCTGGCCGATGCCCACGGAGATCCGTTTTGCATCGGAAATTGGGGCAGTCATGCGGCCACCTTCTGGAGTCGGTCGATCGAGACCGGGTCCGGGGCAACGATGAGGAGACCGGCGGTGCGGCCGGAGTGGTCTTCGAAGATGGCATCCATCATGACGACGTCGCCACCCTGGGAGAGGACCTCGGCGTAAACGGACTCAACGAGGGCGATGGCCATGTCGTTGATCACGGTTGGCGGGCTCGGGTGGAGGATGAGGTTGGCGTGATCCGCGAGCGCATTGACGAACGCGGAGCCGACGATGTTGCCGAGCTCGCCGATAGCCGACTCCGCCAGCTCGTCGGGCTCAGTGCTGGTACCCACGGCCTGGCCGCACATCAGGTCAACGCACTCCAGGGCGCGCTGCACCGGGAAAAGCAACATGACATGGCCGGTGATGTCGCCGGAAATCGAGAGGTACGCCCCGAGGACGATGGACTCCTCGCCGCCGACAGCGTCGCAGGCATCGGCCTTGGTGCCGCTGCGGACGTTGGGGACGTGGATCTGGATTTCCTGGCCCATGAGGCCGCTGAGGCCGCGGCCGGCGCGAAAAGCGCCGTCTTTGGCAACGGTCGTAAGAGTCTGGATCAGTTCATCGTGCATAGGGTGTGCTCCGTTGTCGCTGGGATCAGGCTGAGGCGAGGGCGGCCTGTTCGTTGACGAGGCTCGCAGTGTCGACGATGAGCCCGAGGCTTCCGTCGCCCAGGATGGTGGCGCCGGTGATGCCGCGGCGGTTGCCAACGAGGTCACCCAACGACTTGACGACGACGTCCTGTTCGCCCAACAACCGGTCCACCATGAAGGCGACCTGGCGCTCTCCGTGGCGGGCGGCGACGACGAACCGGCCGGAGTCGATGCTTCGCGGACGGGTGTCACCGAGAGCGTCTGCCAGGTCCATCATGGGCAACAGCTTGGAACGCAAGCGCAGCGTCTTCAGGCCGTTGACGGAGTGGATGTCGGCTTCGTGGTCGGCGAGGGCCTCCGTAACGGAAACGAGTGGGATGGCATAGACGGTACCCTTCGCCATGACCATCAGTGCCTTCGTGGTCGCCAGCGTGAGCGGGAGCTGGATGATCACTTCGGAGCCCTTGCCGGGCGTGCTATGGACCGTGATCTGGCCGTTCAGGCGCTCGACATTGGTGCGGACGATGTCCATGCCGACGCCGCGGCCCGAGACGTCAGTGAGCTTCTCCGCGGTGGAGAGCCCGGGCAGGAAGATCCACTGGATGGCCTGCTCCTCGCTCGCTGACTCGGCGGCTTCGCGGGAGATCAGCCCGCGCTCGACCACTTTCTGGCGCAGGCGGCGAGTGTCGACTCCCTTGCCGTCGTCCTTGACGGAGAGGTAGATGTACGTCTCCTGGTTCCACGCGGTGACCGTGACCGAGCCCGCTTCAGGCTTACCGAGCACCCGGCGGTCCTCCGGAGTTTCGATGCCGTGGTCAACCGCGTTGCGCAGAATATGGACGAGGGGGTCCGAGATCTCCTCGATGACGGACCGATCGAGCTCGGTTTCCTCGCCAGCGGTGATGAGTTCCACTTTCTTACCGCACTTGGTGGCGACGTCACGCACGAGGCGCGGGAGGCGCGTGAGCACGCTTCGCACCGGCAGCATTCGACTGCGCATGATCTGTTCTTGCAGTTCGTCGGTGACGCGGGCGAGGTGAGCAGTCGTCTCCTCGAAGTTCTCAGTGAGCTCGGTCATGTTGGCGTCTTTGAGGACGGCCGCAAGCTGTTCGCGGATTTGCTGAAGGCGGGTGCGGTCGATGACCAGTTCGCCGACGAGGTTCATGAGGCCGTCGAGGCGCTCGACATCGATCCGGACTGATTGCGCGGCGGTCTTCTTGGGGGCGCGGGCTGGCTCGTTCCCGGTCTCGACGAGGGCGAGTTGAGGGCGGCCAGCATTCGTCTCCGCGCGTTGAATTTCTTCCGCGGCGCCGGCGATGGGCGTCGAGAGCTGTTCGGCGGGAAGGCTGCGGACGAGCACTTTGACGACATCTGATACGACATTGACCGCGGCCTGGAGTTGCTCGTCGGCCTGCCGGGAGAGAAGCGCCGCGGTGAGGCGGAACTCGGCCGCGCCGGACTCAATGAGCTCTCGTTCAGGCCAGGTCTGGAGGGTGGTGCCAAGGGCATCGACTTCCTGGAGGACCTGGAATCCGCGGATGGAGGGCAGCTGGCAGTCCGGGTCGATGTGGACCTCGATGAGGTAGCACGAGCTTCCCTGCGCGATTTCGTCCAGCGCAGCCTCGATGGACGCCTGGCTGAGCGCGTACGAGTCGCCGGCCAGAGCGGTGGCGCCGCCTGGGCCGGCGAGTTCAGCCGATTGGGCTTCGAGCACAGCATGGAGGTCGGTTTCGAGGCCGGCGGTTTCGACTCCCGAGTCGATGCGGGTGACCACTTCGTTGGCGAGGATGCGCAACGCGTCGAGGCCGGCGAGCAACGCGTCAACCACTTCCGACGTCGGCGCGCGGCGTCCCTGGCGGACGGCGTCAAGGACGGTCTCCATGGCGTGCGTCAGGCTTGCCATCTTCTTGTGGCCGATGGTTGCGCTGGAACCTTTGAGGGTGTGGGCAGCGCGGAAAATCTGCTGGAGCAGCTCGGGTTCGGGTTCACCTTCGAGCTGGACGAGACAGGTGTCGAGTAACTCGATTTGCTCATCGGCTTCTTCGCTGAAGAGCTTCAGGTCATCGTCGTCCAGCTCGAACTGCAGTCGTTGGCCTTTGGTTGTTGCCATGCAGCGGCGCTCCTCGGGTATATGAGGTGAGAGTGAGGGATGGGTCCTGAAGTCAGGCGGCCGCAGCGGCCGCGAACTCGAACTCGCCCTCCGCCGAAGCCGGCAGGACACCCTCGAGGTCCATCAGGGAGACCAGGCGGTCTTCCAGCTTGGCAATGCCGCGCAGGTAGGTGTTTTCGGGCACGGAGACGATGGAGCTCGGGAGCTCAACCTGTTCGCCGGGGATTCGCATGACTTCCGATACGGCGTCGACGATGAGACCGACCATGCCGCCGGCGCTGCTCACGACGACGATGCGCGTCTCGGCGGTGTACTCACCAGCACCGACGCCGCAACGCTTGCGCAGGTCGATGACGGGTACCACGCGGCCGCGGAGGTTGGTAATGCCTTCCACCCAGAAGTCGGAGCCGGGGATGGAGGTGATGGTCTGCATTCGCACGATTTCCTGGACTGTCTGGATGTCCAACGCATAGAACTCGTCGGCGAGACGGAAGATAACGACATGCTCTTCGGTTGCCGGCTGGCCGGACATCTCGGTAGCTGCATCGGTTTTCGTGGCCACTGGCTAACACCCTCCTGCTGCACCGGACTCGGTCCCGGCACGCTTCCTAAAAGTACGAGCGAAGTCTTCGCGCCCGGCATAGGGCGGTGCCCCCAAAAGCGCTCGGCATTTCCCCTGATGGCATATGGGGATTTGAAAGGGCGGGTTGGGGCCGGATCTAGGGAAAGCACCCATACCGTGCCGATATTGGAATTGAGGAGACTGGCTGCAGGAGTTCGAATGGCCTCGGAAAACGCCGTCCTGAGCCAACGAGAGATCGACGCACTGCTGAACGCCGACGTCAGCCAGGCTGATACGGCGTCGGTGGTGGCGATGCCTGCGCCGGTGCGCAAGGAGTCTGGCCGCCGGATCAAGCCGTACGACTTCCGCCACCCGGAGAAGCTCAGCAAGGAGCAGCTGCGCGGCCTGCAAATCATCCAACAGGGTGTGGCGGGCGCAGTGGCGGCGAATTTCAGCGCCCGCTTGCGTGCCCCGGTCGAAGCTCGACTGAGCGCGCTCGAACGGGGCATCTACGAGGAGTACGTGACCCAGATCGGGCCGACCTCAGTCGTGATCATCATTGACATGTCGCCGCTGCAGGGGTACGCGGTGACCGCGTTTGGGCTCGATGTTGCGTTCGGGATCATCGATCGGTTGCTCGGGGGGAAGGGCAAGCGAAACGCACGGGTATTGAACCGGGATCTGACCGACATCGAGGTCGCACTGATCCGGCACATCGGCATGGACATTGCCCGCTCGCTGATCGAGCCGTGGGCGCGCGTGGTGGAGTTGACTCCGGACGTCTCGGAACTGGCACTCGGCCCGCAGGTGATGCACGCGATCCCGCCGAGCGAATTCGTCATCACGGCATGGTACGAGGTGCGGTTCGCGGAACAGACGGGTGGCATTTCCCTCTGCTTCCCATTGACGATCCTCGAACAGATCCTGCCAAAACTGACCGGACAGAGCATTTTCGACAACCGGCCGCGAACTGGCGGCCGCGAAGACGCGAAGGTCCAGGATGACCAGTTGATGCCCGTTTCAGTGCCCCTGCGAGCGATGCTCGGCGGTGCACGGGTCGACGCGGTGGACCTGGCCCAGCTGGCGCCCGGGGATGTGATCGTCCTCGATCACCTCGTGGAAGATCCGTTGCGGATTCTTGTGGGGAACTGCGAGCGTTACGCCGGATTCCCCGGTACGCGAGGGCGGAAGATGGCGCTACAGGTTTCGGGGCTCGTTGACGATGATGGATGGGTGAAGAGCTTCGAGGATGCTGTCAATGAGTAACGCCATCCCCATCCGCGCAGTCCTCATGTCCTCCGAAATCATGAACGGCGGCACCGGCTTTCACCGGCTGGTGTTCAAGGTGGACGGTGGCCGCTCGGGCATGTCCAGCGTGACGGTGATGATCTCCCAGGACGCTCACCGGAAGCTGGTGACCCAGATGAGCCGCGCCCGATTCCAGCCCGTGGAGAAGACCGCGCTGCTCAAGACATGGGCGCGCTGGGAAATCGCTTTGCGCTACGCAGAGAAGGGCGTGCTTCCCGGGACGGTGACGATTACCGCCCGCGACATTGATGACTTCGGCGCTTACGCGAGTGACCTGGGGCGGACGCTGCAGGTCGGTTAACGCCGACGTTCAAACTTGAGGGTCCGCCACCGGCGGGGAGGAACCATGCTGGCTAAAATCACTGTCGCCGAAGCCGCGAGGCATGCCGCCGAGGCGCCGGACCGCGCCCGCATCGAGCTCGTCGGGCCTTTCATCGAAGCAGCAGCCCGCGTGATCAGCCAGGAGTGCGGCGAGACGGTCACCCGGGGCCAATTGCACCGCGTGCGCTCGCCGCAGACGAACAACGACATATCCGCTCTCATCGCAATCACGGGTGGCGTCGCCGGCCTGGTGATTTATTCCTTGTCGGAGCAGACGGCGCTGGGATTCGCCTCGAAGATGATCGGCGAGCCTGTCACGGAACTGGATGCGCTCGCGCAGAGCGCGATCGCCGAGCTTGCGAACATGATCACCGGGCAAGCAGGCATCGCGCTGGAGAAGAACGGCTTTCCCAGCGACATGTCCCCTCCAGTCCTGCTGCTGGGCAAGGGGAGCTCGATCGCGACGCTGAATCTGACGCGGCTGGTCGTGCCGCTGGTGGTGTCGTTCGGGCAGTTCACGATCGATATCGCGGTGAAGGAAGTCTAAACCCCGGCGCCGCGCGACATAATCCGCGGTCTCCCCGCAGAACGGCATGCTGTTGAGCGTCTGTGTCGGCTGTACCGGTGCCGGGGGTCGCGGTAGCATGAACTCAATGACCGCCCGCCAACCACGCCGAACCCGGCGCCGTATCGCACCAGCCAGCAGCCTTCCCCGTCCCCTGTCCGCCGAAGACACCGCGGCAGGCCGCACGCAGGCACGCGGCGCGGCTCCAGCGCTGGGTCACCGCACGCATCACGTCACCAAAGACTACAGCCACGTACACAAGGACCTGATCACCGTCGCAGTGGTCGGGACGGCTGTTGTCGGGTTCATTGTGGCGATGTCATTCATCGTCGCCTGAGGTGGAACTCCGACCGCGGCTGACGAGCGTTGCTATTTGAGGTTCTGGTAGGCGAAGTACAGTCCGGCCGCGGCTGCGATGACTGACCCGCCGATGTAGATCCCACCACCTGCGATAAGTACCTGGAGGAGCGTAGCCAGGGCGATGCCGCCCATTGCGCAGCCGACGATGACCGGCCCGCGCTTCCGGTTCACAGAAAGTTCCATGATGCGGGTGAAGCCGAATCCCAGCGCGGCGCCGAGGATGAGGGAGACGAAGATGCCGCCGAACGCGAGGCCGGGGACCGCACGCGAGGCAAATCCCCAGATGAGCCCCATGACGAGGCCGCCAATAGCCGCGGCGCCGATCGCGCGAGCGAGGTATTGCCCTTTGACTGTGTACACGGGGCTCTTCGCCAGCCGTGCACAGTCGCGGCAGCGTGCGCCCACAGGCGTTTGGATGAGGCACTTCGGGCAGATAGGTGTGTTACAACGGCTGCAACGGAGCGCCGTCTGCACTTCCGGATCCCGGGCACAGGCGACCACCGTCGCGCCGCCGAGCCGGGCAGGTGCAGGCGGGTCCTTTGCGGGAGAGAATCCGAGTCGCGCTTCGTCATACTGGCGGCGGCGCTCGGGGTTGGACAGGACCGCGTGGGCTTGTTCGACGAAGCGGCGGCGTTCACGGACCTGCGGGTCCGGGTCATCGCCGTACTTCTTCATCAGGCCGCGGTAGGCGGCCTCGATCACTTCGCTGCTGGCGGAAGTCGCGACTTCGAGGATCTCGTAATAGTCAGTCGTCGTGGAATCAGGGGCGCTCATGGGTCTTTACGATCCTAGCGCCGCGAGGGTAAAGGCGCAGGTTCAGTTTGCGCCCGGCGTGGCGCGCTCAACGAGGGCGAACATGATTGTGCCCTCGGCGGCCAGTTTGCCATCGACGGTGGCCTTCACGCGGCCCTTGCCGACGGGGCCTCGCAGCTTTTCCAGCGTGAACTCCATTCGCAGTTGGTCTCCCGGGAGGACGGGCTTGCGGAAGCGCATGTCCTCGATGCCGGCGAACATAGGGGTCTTGCCGCCGGCCCCGGCGTCACGAAGGAGTGTGACGGCCGCGACCTGGGCCATTGCTTCGACGATGAGGACGCCGGGCATGACTTTGTTCCCCGGGAAATGGCCCTCGAAGAACCACTCGTTGGCCGTGACGTTCTTTATCCCGACGCCTCGCTTGCCGTCCTCGATCTCCAGCATGCGGTCCACGAGAAGGAGAGGGTACCGGTGCGGGATGATCTTCTCGATGTCGTCGGCTTCCAGCATCAGTGGGCCTTCTTTCCAGTGTGCGAGCAGTTGGCTTCGATGAATCGCACGAATTCGTGGACGTGTTGCTGGGAGAACGGAATGTCGCCGATCTCGCGGTCGTCAGGGTTGCCGAGGCCGTGGTAGTCGCTGCCCCCGGAGCGTGCGAGGCCGTATGTTGCCGCGAGTTCTTCGTGGTAGGCGATGGTGGGAGGTGGATAGTGCTTGTAGTAGGTCTCGATGCCGTCAGCGCCCCAGCCAGCGAGCTGGCGCACGGGGACTTCATAGTCATCGCCCATGTAGATGGCGTGGGCGATGAAGACCATTCCGCCGTGGCGGTGGACGAGGTCGATTGAGTCGGCGGGGTCGAGGCGCTCGCGGTTCACGTCGGCGGGCTTGCCGTTGCCGAGCCAGAGGTCGAAGGCTTCCTGGACGTGCGCCACGTAGCCCTTCTCGACGAGAGCACGGGCGACGTGGGGACGCCCGACGGAGGCCTCTCCCGCGATTTCCAGGACGCGCGACTCTTCGATTGGCATTCCGTGGTCCGCGAGGATGCTGACAATCTTCGTCAGGCGCTCTTTGCGGCCGTCGCGCATGGTGCGCATGAAGTTCTGCAGTTCCCTGGCGGCCGGATCGAACCCGAACGCCAGCAAGTGGGCGTCTATCTTGCCTACATCTGTCGAGATTTCCATGCCGGGGATAAGCCGGAGGCCGAGGCGGTCGGCCGCGGTCTGAGCTTCGGGCAAACCGTCGGTGGTGTCGTGGTCGGTGAGCGAAAGGACGCGCACGCCGTTCCTGGCGGCGGTTTCCATCACCCAGGTCGGTGAATGGACACCGTCGCTGGCGTTGCTGTGGAGGTGAAAGTCGCCGGTCGCCATCAACAAATGACCCGGTCGCAGCGTTCGATGCTGATGGCGCGCTTCGTCGTGTCGTCGGCTTCGATGAGCAAACCGTTGAGTATCGCCGTACCTTCGGCCGGGGGCAGGCGTGTCGGCATCTGAGTGAGGAAGCGCGAGATCACGGACTGGACATCGTCGCCAATGATTGAGTCTCGGGCTCCGCACATCCCTGCGTCGCTGCAGAAGGCGGTGTTGTGAGGAAGGAGGCGATTATCGGCGGTTGGCACGTGGGTGTGCGTACCGACCACCGCGGTCACGCGGCCATCCAGGTACCAGCCGATGGCCTGCTTTTCGCTGGTGGCCTCCGCGTGGAGGTCAACCAGGATGAAGCGGTTAGAACTAACGGACGCAAGGGCCTCGTCGGCGGCGCGGAAGGGATCATCGTAATCGGAGCCCATGAAGACGCGTCCGATGAGATTGAGGACCACCAGGTCGCCAACTTCAGCTACCCCTTTGCCCGGCGCAGATGGCGGGTAGTTGTAGGGGCGTGTGATGCCGGGAACGGAGTCGAGGTAGGGGTAGAGGTCGCGCGACTGGAAGGTGTGGTTCCCGCCAGTGATGACGTCGATACCGCAGTCGAACAGTTCGTCGGCGTGGCGGGGGATGAGGCCGCGGCCGTTGGTGCAGTTCTCGCCGTTAGCGACGACATAATCGAGCTTCAGTTCACGGCGGAGCTGAGGCACTGTCTTGACCACGGCTTCGCGGCCGCAGGAACCGACGATGTCACCGAGGAAAAGGAGACGCATGGCTAACGCGCGTACTCGGTGGCGCGAGTCTCCCGAACCACGGTGACCTTGATCTGGCCGGGATATTCCATGGTCTCTTCAATCTGCTGGCTCACATCGCGGGCGATGCGCATCGCTTCGAGGTCATCGATCTGTTCGGGCTTCACGATGATGCGGACCTCGCGGCCCGCCTGGATGGCGAAGGCACTTTCGACGCCCTTGTGGCTCCTGGCGATGTTTTCCAGCGTTTCGAGGCGCTTGATATAGGCTTCGAGGGACTCGCGCCGGGCGCCGGGACGGCCCCCACTGATGGCGTCGGCCATCATCACGATGACCGCCTCAACGGTGCGCGGCTCCACCTCTTCGTGGTGGGCCTCGATGCAGTGGGCGATGGCGT
>CAYTBM010000020.1:0-22343 GCA_964436025.1 uncultured Anaerolineaceae bacterium | reverse complement strand
CGGAACCTCGCGGGCCGTGACGAGGGAAGCGCAGCCGGCCGTCTTCGAAGACCGCTGTGGATGGCTTGGCGACATCGTGGAGCAGGGTCGCCAGGCGGGAGAGCGCGAGGACTGGCACGCCATCGACTTCACCGGCAAAGGCTGGCTCGAAATCGAGCCATGAGACCGCGGCGCGGAGTTCCGCGCCCTCGGGCGTGTCGCCGGAAGCGGCATCGAAGGCGCCGACGGCTGCGAGGTTGTGCTGAAGGACGTCGTAGAAGTGCAGTTCGGGCTGTTGGAAATCTCTGCCTGCCTCCAGTTCGGGGAACAGGCGCGTGAGCCGTCCGCGCTCATCGAGTTCCCGAAGCTCCGGCAAAGCAGCCTGTGCCGTCAGCGCGGCCATGAGCTCCACGGGCAAGGTCATGAACAAAGACTACAGGCACGCTTTTCGGCGTGCCTGTCGAATGGTTGACTGCTGGGAGAGTGGTCAGGAAGCGCGCGGATGCGCCTTGTCGTACTCCCGCCGTTTCTGGTCTCCCGTGAGGTGTGTGTAGATCTGCGTCGTTGAGATGCTGGCGTGGCCGAGGGCGTCCTGGACATTACGCAACGGCATGCCTCCGGAGAGCATGTGCGTGGCATACGTGTGGCGCAGCGTGTGGGGCGTGATGGCCTTGTCGAGGTGCGCTTCCTTTGCATAATTCTTCAGGATCAGCCAGAAGCCCTGGCGCGTCAGCCGTTCGCCGCGCCGGTTCACGAAGAGCGCCGGCTCGCGCCGGTTCCGCACGAGGCGCGGCCGCACGTGGAAAATGTACTGGCGCAGTTCGTCGACGGGACGCTGGTGCAGCGGCAAAACTCGTTCTCGTTCGCCCTTGCCCACGCAACGGACCGTCACCGGATCGCTCTCGAGGGCGATATCGTTCACGTCCAACGAGACCAGCTCCGTGACCCGCAGGCCGGTCGCGTAGAGCAGCTCCAGCATGGCCTTGTCGCGGCGCGCTTCGGGGGTGTTGCGGCGCGCCGGCTGCTCGAGGAGTTCGTCTACTTCCTCCACCGTGAGCGCGCGCGGGAGCGTTTTACCGACTTGAGGCGACTTCAACTGCTCGGTCGGGTCGCCATCGACCATGCCTTCCGCCGAGAGGAAGCCATAGAACGACTTCACCGCCGCGACTTTGCGGGCGACAGTGGCGTCCTTGTACTGCGCAGTGCCACGCAGGTGTTCGACGTAGGCCACGATGAGGTCATGGTTAATGCCTTCGATGGCCCGGCCGGGCGCTTTCTGTGCAACGAAGGTGAGGAACTGCGAGAGGTCATTGCGGTAGGCCGCGATGGTGTTGTTTGAGGCGTTCTTTTCGACCGCCAAAAAATTCAAAAACTGACCTATGCGCTCGTCCATAACGTCGCTTTACCTCGGATGCATAACGGGTCGGGGTTCCAGGGGCGGGCGCCATGATAGGCAGGCTGTTCATGGCGTGTCCACGGAAATTTGAGTGATCTTTGTGAAGATGTAGCGCGTGAAATCAGCCGATAACAATATGACGCCCACGTATGCCAAGAAGCTGTCGGCCTCAGCTGGCGACACGTCATAACGAGACTCTACGCCTTCAGACGACCTCTCGCCACCTGAGCTTCCTCCGCACCGGCGAACGCGAATCAAGGAACAGCCCGGCCGCCAGGCCGGCCCCGCAGACCCCCGTCCCGGCCATCAGTGCCTCGACGTCCAGGGCGGGAAGCAGGACGCCCACCGAGGCCAGTCCCAGAATGGGGAGGATCGGCATCTTTCCGATCGCGAACGGGCTTTTGATCGGCCGGGCAAGAGCAGGCCGCCTCCAGCGAAGCACTACAACGGAGAGGTTCACCGCAACGAAGACGATGTACACCGAGAAATCCGTGACCTGGGCGACCAGCCCGAGCTTGCCGAAAAGCGCGATCCCACCCGCGAAGGCCGCTGCGACGGTGAGGCTGAGGATCGGCACGCGCGTCCCGTGCGTTACCCGAGCGAAGGTGCGCGGGAGGGCATCCTCGCGCGCCATTCCGAACATCAGTCGCGATGCCGATGTCAGCGCCAGAAGCGTGGTGTTCGTCGTTGAGATGAGAGCCGCGAGGGCTACGGCGGTCGCGCCGCTGCCACCCGTCGCAGCATCGACGACATCCGCCAGCGGCCGGTCTGATTCAGCCAGTGCATCAGCGCCCAGGACGCTCACCGCGGCGATGGCCGTAGCAACGTAGAGCAGAGCCGAGATCGCCAGCGCGCCGAGCAGGGCGCGGGGAATCGTTCGCGTCGGGTCGTGCGTCTCTTCGGCCAGGGTAATGACTTCGTCGAAGCCGATGAACGCGAAGAACACCAGCGCGGCCGCGCCGACGATTCCGCCGGCTCCCCTGGACTCCGTCAGGCTGTGGTCTCCCGCGAACGGCACCGCGAGTAGCACCACCGCGACAAGCCCACCCACCTGGATCAGGCTGAGTGCGACAATCACCCGGCCGGAATGACGCATTCCGGTCGCACTCAGCGCAAGCAGCGCCGCAATGAGGCAGAGCGCGGGGATCCGCTGGTCGATGTCGATGAACTCACCGGCGTACCTGCCGAACCCAAGTGAAACCGTGGCCGCGGCGACAATCAGGCCGACAACCATCACCCACCCAACCAGGAATGCGACCCACTCGGGAAAGGCGCGTCGCGTGTAGTCGAACTCGGCGCCGGCGGTGGGGAACATCGAAGCGAGTTCGGCGTAGCTCAAACCGGTGACGGCACAAAGCGCCGCGGCCACCAGGAAGGACAGCCAGAGCGCATTTCCGGACTCCCCGGCCGCCTCTCCGATGAGCACGTAGATGCCTGCCCCGATGATGATGCCAACGCCGCCGGCGGTGACCTGGAGCGGGCCGAGCGTCCGGCGAAGGGTGGTGTCGGGCACAGCCATGCGGGAGAGCTTAACGCGCCGTTCGCTCGTGCTGGCCCGGTGGGCCGGCCCGGGAGGTTCGAACGGACTCCGGTCAGCGTTTACCGGGTGGTAAGCTGCTGAGAACGCACCCCCGGAGGATCCCATGGTCTCGTTCGAGCTGTCTGAAGAAGAACGCATGGTGCAGCAGGTCGCGCATGAGTTCGCGAAGAAAGAGATCCGGCCGGTTGCGGCCCACTACGACGAGCACGAGGAAGTGCCGTACGACATCATCAAGAAGGCCGCCGGACTCGGTTTTGGCGTTTCGAAGGCGGGGTCTGTGCTCGATGGCGCGTCTTCCTCGCTGATACCCAGCATCCTCAGCGAGGAACTCTCCTGGGGTTGTGCCGGCATCGCGTTGGCGATCAACAGCTCGGGCCTCGCAGGAGCCGCCATCATGGCCACGGGAAGCCCTGAACAACGCGAAGAATGGATGGCACGCATTTCCTCGGACGAGAACGAAGTCCATCTGGGTGCCATGTGCCTCACCGAGCCCGACGCGGGGTCCGACGTCGCCAACATCCAGACCACCGCGACTCGCGACGGCGACGACTACATCCTCAACGGCGAGAAGCAGTTCATCACCAACGGCAATATCGCTGACGTCCACGTCGTTTTCGCAACCGAGGACCGCTCCAAGGGCTGGGGCGGCATCGGCGCTTACGTCGTCCCCAGGGGCACGCCGGGCCTCGAAGAAGGTACGACGTGGAAGAAGATGGGCATCCGTGCCAGCCACACGGCGAACGTGGTGTTCAACGAGTGCCGCATCCCCGCCGCGAATAAGCTGGGCGCGCCCGCAAAGCCCGGGGGGTCCGCCGGACCCGGTGCACTGGGCGCCTTGATGACGCTGGAACGCACCCGTCCCGTCGTCGGCGCCTATGCCCTTGGCATCGGCCGCGCCGCTTACGAATACGCCCTCGACTACGCGAAAGAACGCGTCCAGTTCAGTCGCTCGATCATGAAGAACCAGGGCGTCAGCTTCATGCTCGCCGACATGGCAATGGCGGTGGACTCCGCCCGGATGATGGTCTGGCGCGCCGCGTGGATGGCCGGTGCCAACGTCCCCTACCTGCAGGCCGAAGGCTCGATGGCCAAGTGCTTCGCGAGCGACATGGCCATGAAGGTGACGGTTGACGCCGTCCAGGTCCTCGGCGGGCAGGGCTACATGCGCGAGCACCCGGTGGAGAAGTGGGTACGGGATGCGAAGATTTTCCAGATTTTCGAGGGGACCAACCAGATCCAGCGCATGGTCATTGGCCGGGCGCTGGAAGCACTCCCGAAGCGAGGCTGACCCACGCGCGTTACCCGGCTCCGCCATTCAGCATGCAGACCACCTTGGCCGGGTCGCCGGCCGGGTCGGCGCCCCGCACCATGCGGACGTCGAACGGCTCCACTTCGAACCCCAGCTTCTCCCATAACGCCTTGTGACTGGGATGGCCCACCGTTGCCAGGGTGCCCGGCTCGCTCCGTGAGGCCAGCGCCCGGGCGAGCTGTTCGGCCGTCTCGGACGAAGCGGCGACCAGCGGCCCGATGCGGTTATCGAAGCGCAGTCCGTAACCCGTCACCTCGCCGTTGGCGCGCGCGACCAGCCCTTCCCGGTAGCTCGGCCGGGCGCTGAGGAGCCGTAACAGGCCGCCACGCTCCATCCCGGTGGCTCGTTGGTCGAGCGCGGCGACTGCTTCCCAGTCATCAGGCCCGAGCGCGTCGAGTCCCCTTGCCGTGGGCGGCTCAGGCGGCCGGGCCAGGATGGACCCGACCGACTCCCAGCGCACACGAAACCCATACTGCTCGTAGAGCGGCCGGCCCTCCTCGGTCGCTTCGAGCTGGACCTGGTGGTAACCGGCAGCCTCCAACCGCTGGAGCAAGGCTTCGAACACCCGCCGCCCGAGCCCTCTCCGCTTGTGGTCCGGGTGAACCACCATATTGCAGATGAAGCCGGCGGGCGGGAACACCGCTGCCCCGCCCATCGCGATCAGTGTGCCGCCCCCGTCGCGGATACCGAGGATGCAGCCGCCGCTTTCCATCAACGGGCCAAGGAACCAGGAACCGGGTCCCCAGCCGATGCTGAGACGCAGAGCGTCGATTTCTTCAAGGTGCGTGCGCGCCGGCGTGAGTTCGGCCGGCCGGAGCGTTTGTGGCATGTGCCAAGCATAGCCGCGTGCGGGTTGCCGCCCGCCGTGAAGCCGGTCACACAAACCTTCTTGCCGAGACAGTGATGCAGCCGCTAAGTTCGTTGCATGACGCAACTAACTGTCACGCCGCCAACCAGGTCACTCAACTTCTCATGGGAGGATCCGAACCCGAGCCGCGCTGCGCTCCGCGCGTTGCCCGGTCTCGAGTCCATCCGCGCGATCCAGGACGGGCGGATCCCGCCGATGCCTTTCGCGCAGGTCATGGGACTCACGATTACCCGCGCCGAGCGCGGCCGCGTGATTTTCGCCTTCCAGCCCTCGGAACTCTGGGAGAACCCAATGGGCACCCTTCACGGAGGGGCGATCGGGACCCTGCTCGATTCCGCGATGGGTATGGCCGTGCTCAGCACCCTGGATCAGGGAGTGAGCTTCACGACGCTCGAGTACAAGGTGAACTTTCTGCGCCCCGTGCTCGCCGCGACGTACGAAGTATTCGCTGAGGGTATCGTCATCCACGAGGGACGCACGCAGTCAGTCGTCGAGGCGCGCCTCACCGATGCAAGCGGCAAGCTCTACGCAACCGCTTCGAGCACCTGCGCCATCCTGCGCTAGTCGATCGCTTCGAGTTTCTTCTTCAGTGCCGCGAGGAACCCGCCCGCCTCGAAGCCGTCCAGTGCCCGGTGATCGAAGCTGAGGCAGACGTTCATCATCCAGCGGACTGCGATGGCGTCGCCTGCAATCACCACCGGGCGCTTCACCGCGCGCTCCATCGTCACAATGCCGACCTGCGGCACGTTCACTATCGGTTTCGATGCAATGGAACCAAACGAGCCGGTGTTGTTCACCGTGAAGGTGCCGCTCTCGATGTCCTCAACGCGCAGTTTTCGGGCGTGCGCCCGAGAGGTCAGGTCGTCGAGCCGCTTGGCCAGCCCGAACACGCTCAAGTCGCCGGCATCCTTGATCACGGGCGTCACCAGTCCGCTTTCGGTGGCGATCGCGATGGCCACATTGAGCGCGGAATAGCGCCGGAGCTCATTGCCTTCCCAGCGCGCATTGAGCATCGGGAACTCGCGCAGCGCTTCACATACCGCGGCCGTGAAGTATGGCAGCAGCGTGAGGTCAGCCCCTTCCAACTGCTCGAAGCGCTCCTTCTCCCGGTTGCGCCGCGCGACGAGCCCCGTTACATCGCACTCCACCATGGTCCATGCCTGCGGCGCTTCGACGTTAGAACGGGTCAGGTGCTCGGCAATCGTCCTTCGCGTCGGAGAGAGCGTGACAACCTCGTACGGCGTGCCGCCTGGCGCTTTCGACGGTGTCGCTGGAGGCTCCGCCGAGGTCCTTCCAGCCGTGGACGCGACCACTGATGCCGGCACGAACGACTCTACGTCCTTGCGCGTGATGCGGCCGCCGATGCCGGTCCCTTGCACTTGCGAGAGATCTATCCCGCGTTCGCCCGCAAGGCGCATCACCGCCGGTGAGTAGTACCGCGAGCGATCCTCGGGATTCGTGCGCTGCTGGCGAGGTTGCGCCGTTGCCGGCGGGGCCGTGGCAACCGTCGCCGCTGCCGCGGCGGGCTTCGGCGACGCTGCGACGGCCGTGAGCTGCGCGGGGGGTTCGTCCGGTGGAATCGCCATTGGCCCACCGCTCCAGCGCCCGTTGCCTCCCGAGGGTTCTGGTGCGCTCGCCGCGGAAACCCCGGACTCCTGGATCTCGCATAAGGGTGCGCCCACTTCCGCAGTCTCGCCCTGAGGGACGAGGATGCGGCCCATCGTGCCCTCGAACTCGGACGGAAGCTCCGCCGTCACCTTCTCGGTCTCGATCTCGCACAGTGGTTCATCGAGCTTCACGGCGTCCCCCGGCTGTTTGAACCACTGGATGATCGTGCCCTCGGTAACGCTTTCGCCGAGCTGGGGCATCTTCACGATAGTCATCGCGTTCTCTCCCAGCCGCCGGGGCGCAACTCCCGACTCCGTGCCTCTCCCGAGAGTACGCCCTCGCGGTGAGCACCCATCAGTAGGCCGCCAGTTCTTTCGCCGCCGCGGCGATCTTGTCCCGGTTGGGCATGAAGAAGTCTTCCATAGCGTGGTGGTACGGCATGGCCGGGATGTCGGGTGCGGCCACGCGGCGGATCGGCGCATCCAGGTACTCGAACGCATGCTCTGCGATGATTGCTGCGATTTCACCGCCGAGCCCGCCAGTGAGCACATCTTCGTGCACGATGAGGACCTTGCCGGTTGCTTTCGCCGCTTCGAGGATCGTCTCCCGGTCGATCGGGTTGAGCGTGAGCAAGTCGACAACGGTCGACTCGATGCCTTCGCCGGAGAGCGTTTCGGCGGCGGCGAGCGATTCGTGCAGCATCAGCCCGTAGGCGAAAATCGTCAGGTCGTCCCCGCGCCGCGTGATTCGCGCCCGCCCGATTTGCGACTCCGCAGGCGCGCCATCCACCTCTTGGCGGATGAGGCGGTAGGTCCGCTTGTGTTCCAGGAACAGCACGGGGTTCGGGTCGGCGATCGCGGCTTTGAGCAAGCTGCGGTAGTCCGCCGGAAACGCCGGCGCCACCACCTTGATGCCCGGCATGTGCGAATAGTAGGCCTCGATGCTCTGCGAGTGATGCTGGCCGCCGTGAACGCCTCCACCCCACGGGGTGCGCACCACCATCGGGAGGTAAGCGTCACCTCGCGTGCGGTAGCTCCAGCGCGAGGCTTCGCTGCAAAGCTGGTCGAAGCCAGCGTGGATGAAGTCGGCGAACTGGATTTCCGCAACCGGGCGCAGTCCGTAATGAGCCGCACCGATGCTCACGCCGACGATCGACGACTCGGCCAGTGGGGAGTCGATCACCCGTTCGCCGTACTTCGCCTTCAGTCCTTCGGTCGCGCGAAACACGCCCCCGGCCTCAACGTCCTCACCGAGAAGGAAGATGCGGTCGTCGTCCGCCATTGCTTCGTCGAGGGTGCTTCGGACGGCTTCGATGACGGTCATCATTGCCATTTCAAAGCTCCTTGTAGACGAACCCGAGTGCGTCTTCGGGCGCGGGGTCAGGCTGCATCAAGGCCCATTGGGCGGCTTCGCGTATCTCCTCTTCGACCCGCGCCTCGATTTCGTCGAGGTCCTCCTTCGGGAAGATGCCGTCAGATTCCACACGATCTCGGAACAGCTTGATCGGGTCCTTTTTCGCCCACTCCTCAAGTTCCTTGCGCGGGCGGTAGCGGCTGTCGTCGTCGTCGCTCGAGTGGGGCCACAAGCGATAGCACTTGGCCTCGATGAGGTGCGGCCCCCCACCGTTTCTGGCCTGGTCGACTGCCGGCCGCACCGTCTGGTAAACCGCGATCCCGTCCATGCCGTCGCAGACGGCGCCCTGCATGTTGTACGCCCGTTTCCGGTCCGCCACGTGGTCCACCGGCATGGCTTTATCGGTGCGTTCCGAGATCGCGTAGCCGTTGTTCTGGACGAAGAAAATCACTGGCAGCCGGTGGATGGCGGCGAAGTTCAGTGCCTCGTGGAAGTCGCCGCGGCTGGTACTCCCCTCGCCGCAGCAGCTCATGACGACGATCGGGTCCTTCTTCAGTTTCGCCGCGAGGCCGATACCCGCGGCGTGGAGGAACTGTGTGGCGACCACGCTCGACTGAGTGACGATCTTCCGCTCCGTGTTGCCCCAGTGCGAGGGCATCTGGCGGCCGTAGCTGTTCACGTCGTCGCGCTTCGCCAGGAGATTGAGCATTGCCTCGCGAGCTGTCATGCCGAAGACGAGCATCATGCCCAGGTCCCGGTAATACGGCGCGAGGTAATCCGTGCCCTTCTTCAGTGCCATCGCGGCGCCCACCTGGGCGGCTTCCTGGCCCGCTCCGGCGATGACGAACGGTGCGCGTCCCTGGCGGTTGAGCGCGAGCATGCGCTCGTTGAGCCGTCGCGCCATGAGCATGTAGTAGTACATGTCTTCGAGCTGCTGCTCGCTCAGCAGGTACTCATCGATCGTCTTCTCGGAGCGAGTCCGCCGGGTTGTCCGGGTAGCTGTCAAAAGCCCAACCTCCCGGTGCGTGCGCCATACACTGCGGCAGGCGCGAGCGCCTCGGCCGTCCATGCTAGCACACGGGTTTAGTGCGCTTAGAAGTCCGCGCTCAGGTCGTCTCCACAGCCGGCCGGATCTTGCGCCTGGGTGCTCACGCGGGCCAGGGTGCTCTCATCGGAGGTCGTGATCGAAGCGGTGCTCACGCGCTCTTCCAGCGCGGGCGTGCGGTCCTTGGTGGTAACCACTGCGCTATCGGCGCCCTTACTCCCGAAGAGCGCGCCGGCGAGCACCACCAGCACGGGCAGGGCCGCGAACGGAATTGGCAGAAGGATGGCGCCGAGCATTTTGCGTCGCATGGGCAGGGACTCCCTTCAACGTTCCTTCACATTCTATACGACCTGAGTCAAGTGTGGGATGCGGACCATTGCAGAGCGGCTTCCGGCCGCAAAGTCCGCTCGACGGACACGGCCATAATGCGTAGAGAGGGATTGTGGAACGGCCCCGGACCATCGCCATCATCGATGTCGGCTCCAATTCGGTGCGGCTCCTCGTCGCCCGCACGCTCACGCCGGCCGCCTTTGAGGTGGTGGACGAAGAACGCTACGACGCGCGGCTGGGCGCGGGGCAGGCCGCCGGCACGCTCACGCCCGAGGGGATGCAGCGCGGCCTGCGCGCTCTCAAGATCATGGCCGAAGTCGCGGCGTCGCATCAGCCGGCGTCCACCATCGTGGTGGGCACCGAGGCGTTGCGTCGGGCGGACAACGCGCAGGAGTTCATCGACCGCGCCCGGGAGCAGACTGGGCTCCGAGTCCGCGTCCTCTCGGGTTACGAGGAAGCCTTCTGCGGGTTCCTCGGGGTCGTCAACAGCACAACGTTCCGCGAGGGTCATCTGCTCGATATCGGCGGCGGATCCCTGGAGTTGATGCGGGTGACGGGCCGCACACTGGCTCACGTCCAGTCGGTGCCGCTCGGTGCGATCTATGCGCGCGAACGGTACCTTCCGGCCGACCCGCCGGGCTCGAAGGAGGTCCGCGACCTGCGCAAGGCCGTGCGCCAGCTGCTCAAGGTCGAGGAGCAGCATCCCGTCCTCGTCGGGAGCGGCGGGGCGGTGCGCAACCTGGCGAGGATTATGCGGGTGCAACGGTCGTATCCCCTGCGCCGGCTCCACGGCCTGGAGATTGGACGGCGTCAGGTTCACCGCCTCGCCCAGCAACTCGCTCGCGCGTCAACCGAGGAGCGGCGCCGCATTCCGGGGGTGGGGGCAAACCGCGCTGACACGCTCCATGCCGCAGCCCTGGTGATCGATGAAGTGATGGAGATCACGGGTGCGGAAACGCTCACCGTCTCCGGGCAGGGCCTTCGTGAGGGATTGGTCTGGCAGGAGGTTCGAGAAGAAGGCGGCTTCCTGCCGGACGTGCGGGCCGCGTCCATCGGTGGTTTGGCGAGGGCCAACGGCGTCGATCAACTCGCGGCAGAGCCCGTCGTGCACACGGCGGCCGCCCTCTTCGAAGCGACGAGAGAGGTCCACCGCCTGGAAGACCCGGAACTGGATCTCCTCCTCCACGCCGCGCGCCTCGCCGGCATCGGCATGCACATCGATTACTACAACCGCGACCGCCACGCGGAGTACCTCGTGCACAGTGGAGACCTCCATGGCTTCAGCCACCGCGAGATCGTGATCCTTGCCGCACTGGTGCGCTGGGCCGCGAGCGGGACCCCTGACCTTTCCGCATACGCGGCCATCGTGCAGCCCGGAGATGAGCGCACGGCGGCCGTGCTCGCCACGCTGCTTGGTCTTGCCCGAGGCGTTCGAAGACGCGTGCCATCGCCGGTACTGGAAGTCTCAGCGCGCACGCACCGGGATTCGTTGCGTCTCGATCTGAGAGCGCAGGATTCGCTCGAGGCGGAACGATACGAACTGGAACGCCATGCCCGGCGGCTCGAATCGTTCCTGCGGCTGCGGCTCGATGTGCGCGTCATCGGGCCGCGAGCCTGAGATACCCACGCCCGGCCCGAGGCGTCCGGCTGTTGAACTAACGCAACCGGCGCGAAACTCCGGGGGGAACGGCCCACTCCAGCGCCCACTCGCCCGGGCCCGCCCCGGCGAAGCTTCCGACCAGCGCGGCTCCGCCCTTCTTGAACGGCGCGCTCACCGCCGCAGGGTCACCGGTGAGCAGATACGAGAGGAGCTCCCCCATCCACGGCTCGTGGCCAACCAGCGCGACGCGGTCGGCCGCTCGTCGGCGGGCAGCCTCCAGCACCGCCGGGTGGTCGCCGGTCCCGAGACCTTCGAGGTCTGAAACTGGCGACTTCCAGGCCTTCGCCAGGATGTCCGCCGTCTGGCGCGCACGCAGAACGGGCGACGTCAGTATCTCGCCGGGCCGGGCGAGCCTGGCGAGGCCGGCAGCCGCCTCGGCCATCCGCTTCCGCCCCTCCGGCGTCAAGGGCCGCGCGCGGTCGTCGTTGTAGCCAGCGCTGCCGCGCTCAACCGCGATGGCGTGGCGGACGAGAAGGAACTCCATCGCGCTACTGTTGCGCCAGCTCGGCGGAGACCAGGGCCACGTTCACTATCTTCCACTGGCCCATGACCTGTTTCCACGAGGCTGCAATCGTCGCCGAACCAACGTCCGAGCGGAAGGTGACATCGAAGACGTGAGTGTCCCCTTCTGCCCCCTTCTCAGCGATTTCATAGCCTCGGATGTTCGGCATCTGGGTGATGCTCAGGCCGGCGGGCGCCTGGGCGCCCAGCGCCATAACCTGCGCGAGCACTTCCGGCGTGATGTCGGCCATCAGCTGCGAGAGGTTGCCCTCCATGATGGCCTTCGCGTTGCGTTCGGCGGCTTCGCGGGCTGTGGAGGGCTGCGTCACTAGATTTCCTTCACATCAACGATCTGAAACTTGCCACCGGTGTCGGCCCACTTGCTCCAGACCTTGCGCGTGTTGGCGCCGATGTAGCTGATCTCGGCTTCGTTATTTCCGAGTTCGTTGACTTCGAACGAAGTTGCGGTTATCGGGTTGGCCGCAAGGGCCATCACCTTGCTCATGGCTTCGGGCGTGAAGTCGCCCATCAATCCGGCAACGTTGCCGCTCACCACGTCCTGGGCGTGCCGGTTCAGTGTGTCCCGTAGCTCTGCCATCTGATGTCCCTTCCGAGCGGTAAATTCCGCCCGCGAAGGATAGCTGCAGGCTTCTCGCGGCGGCAAACGGCGAACCAGCGATCTCCCACGGCCGTGTTGTCGAAATCGCCACAGGCCATTCGTCAGGACTGTGGAGGAGCTACGATACCGGCCTCCAGGGAAGACTCGATGCGATACATGGTCCTCATCTACACCAACGAAGCCACCGACGCCCCAATGGGCACGCCTGAAGCGGCGACGCGCATGGCGGGCTACATGGCCTTCGGGGAAGAAGCCGGAAAGGCGGGCGTTATCGAAGGGGGCGAACGCCTCCGTCCGGTAGCCGACGCGCGCACCGTCCGAACACGGAACGGCGCGACAGTCGTCTCCGACGGGCCGTTTGCCGAAACCAGGGAGCAGCTCGGCGGGTACTACATCCTCAACTGCAAAAGCGCCGAAGAAGCCGCCTCCTGGGCGGCGAAACTCCCGGCCGCGGCCACGGGGTCCGTCGAAATCCGTCCCGTCTGGGAGATGTAGCCGTGCGCTACATGCTTCTGATCGCCAGCGACGAAAAGACCGACATCCCGTTCGGGACGCCGGAATGGGACGAACAGATGGTGGCCTACCGGGCGTTCAGCGAAGAGTGCCGGCGCCGCGGCGCGATGGTGGCTGGAGACCCGCTGCAATCGGTGGAAACGGCCACGACACTCCGGCTGAAGGCCGGTGAGCTGGTCACGCTTGATGGACCGTACGCGGAGACGCGTGAGCAGCTCGGCGGTTACTACCTTCTCGACTGCAAGGACGAGTCTGAAGCCCTGGAATTAGCCGCCAGGATCCCGACCGCTGCGCGCGGCTCGATCGAAGTGCGCCGGTGCGCCGGTCATGACGCCCGCCATATCGAGCGCGGGGGCCAGCAGTACATGGTGCTGATCTACGGCGCGGAGGAAGACTACCTGCCGCAGTCAGACCCGCGGCTGGCGAAGATGATGGGCGAGCACCAGTCCCTCACGGCTCGCACACTTGAATCTGGCGAATATGTCGGCGGCGACGGCCTCCACCCGCCGAGCATGGCGAGGACCGTGCGTGTGCGCGATGGGCAGTCCATTGTGACGGACGGGCCGTTCGCCGAGACGCGGGAGCAGCTCGGCGGCTTCTATATCTTCGCCTGCAACGACCTCGACCGGGCGCTGGCCCTGGCCCGGCAGATCCCCATCGCGAGCGGTTGCCTCGAAGTGCGGCCGCGACAGGAGCTCTGAGCTATGGCCAGGTTCATCATGTTGATCTACGGAGATGAGCAAGCCTGGGCCGCGGAAGATTCGGACGAAGAAAGCCAGGCACTTGGTGAACACCAGGCGTTCGAGGCCGAGATGCAACGACAGGGCCGAATGCTCGGCGGAGAAGCCCTTCACCGGGTGCAGACCGCCACCACGGTTCGGGTGCTGGATGGAGCAGTCAGCGCCACAGATGGCCCGTTCGCGGAAACGCGCGAGCAGCTCGGTGGCTATTACATCCTCGACTGCCGCGACCAGGACCACGCGGTTCAGGTGGCCGCGGCGATGCCTGGCGTGATGCGTGGCACCACGACGATCGAGGTCAGACCGATCCGTGAATTCTCCTGAGACCTTCGACGAACTCTTCCGCGAATACAACGCCACCGCCCTGGCTTCGCTCATCCGGAGCCTGGGCGGTGACTTCGACCTCGCCGAGGACGCGCTGCAGGAAGCGTGGCTCGCCGCTTCCACCGCCTGGGGCAGCGGCTTGCCGGCGAATCCCGGGGGCTGGCTGGTAACGGCCGCGCGGCGCAAAGCGCTCGACCGGTTGCGGCGCTCCGCCACCGGCGCCCGGAAGCTGGAGGAGGTTGCGAGGGCCATGCCGCTCTCCGAGGATCTCGAGTTCGACGACTCCAGGTCGGTACTCACCGACGACCGGCTGCGCCTGATCTTCACGTGCTGCCACCCGGCGCTTTCCATGGAGGCGCGCGTCGCGCTTACGCTGAAGACGCTGGGCGGACTCACGACCGCGGAGATCGCACGGGCGTTCCTCGCCGAGGAGCAGGCGATCGCGCAGCGGATCGTCCGGGCCAAGCGCAAGATCCGCGATGCGCGCATTCCATACAGGGTACCCGAGGACCACGAACTCCCGGACCGGCTGCCGGGAGTGCTCGCGGTGCTCTATCTCGTGTTCACGGAGGGGTACAGCTCCACGCGCGGCGAGAGCATCGTGCGGCGCGGCCTCTGCGACGAGGCAATCCGGCTCGGACGCGTCCTGGTGGGCCTCATGCCCGACGAACCGGAGGTGCTCGGGCTCGTCGCTCTCATGCTCCTCCACCACTCCCGCCGCGACGCCCGGCAGTCCGAGGCCGGCGACCTCGTCTTGCTTGAAGACCAGGACCGGTCGCGCTGGGACGCGGACGCCATCCGCGACGGAGTTGCACTTCTCGATAGCGCGCTCGTCGCTCGCCGCGCCGGGCCGTACCAGCTCCAGGCTGCGATCGCTGCGGTGCATGCCGAAGCTTCGTCTGCCGGTGAAACACGCTGGGAGGAGATCGCGGCCTTGTACGACCGGCTCTTCGCCATGTCGCCTACGTCCGTCGTGGCGCTCAACCGGGCGGCGGCGCGCGCAATGGCGGATGGCCCCGAGGCCGGGCTTGCACTGCTCGATGGAATCGAAGGGCTTGAGTCGTTTCACCTCTACCATGCGGCGCGAGCCGACTTGTTGCGGCGGTTGGGGCGAACCGGCTCGGCGGCGGACGCTTACCGCCGGGCGCTCGAGTTCGTCACGAACGTTGCGGAGGAGCGGTTTTTGCGGCGGCGGTTGAGGGAGATGTGCGGGACTTAGCGAGCCGATGCGCGGCGCGCCGAAGAGTGAGTCGGTGTGATTGGACTGGCCCATGACAGCCCGCCGGCGGGTTAGACCAGCCGGATCCACTTCCGCTTGCCGACCTGGACGATGGTGCCCTTGCGCGGCGGAGTGGTTGGCTCCACCACGTTCCCGTCCATCGTGACGGCGCGCTGCTCGAAGAGGCGGCGAGCTTCACGCTTGGATGGCGCGGCGCCCGCGGCCACCACCACGTCCAGCAGCAATTCACCGTTCGTCACGCGGTGTTCGGGGATGTCGTCGGGGACTTCCTTGCGCTGGACAGTGCGCTCGAAGTGCTCCTGCGCCCTCAGGGCCGCCTCGTCACCCCAGAACTCGGAGACGATCGTCCGCGCGAGGAGCTTCTTCGTGTCCATCGGGCTGCGGTCGCCGTTCTTGAGGTCCAGCATGACTTTCCGCACCTGGTCCGGGTGCAGGTTCGTCGCCAGGGTAAAGAAGTTCTCCAGGACATCGTCCGGGATGGACATCGCCTTCCCGAACTGCTCATCGGCCGGATCGCTCACGCCGATGTGGTTGCCCTTCGACTTCGACATCCGCTCCTTGCCGTCCAGGCCGACGAGGATGGGCATCGTCACGGGTACGTGCGGCTTCTGGCCCGCGTCCTCCTGGATCTTGCGGCCTGCCATCAGGTTGAAGAGCTGCTCTGTCCCGCCGACCTGCACATCGCACTCGAGGGCGTAGGCGTCATAACCCTGCATGAGGGCGTAGAGGAACTCGTGCAGGTAGACCGCGTCGCCGGCCTCCCAGCGGTTGCGGAAGTTGTCGCGGCGGAGCATCTCCGCAGCGGTGAACTTCGACATCAGGCTGATGATGTCCGGGAACGTCAGTTCGCCCAGCCACTCCGAGTTCCGCCGCAACTCCGTTCTCTCCGGGTCGAGGATGCGCGCGGCCTGGTCGAAGTAACTGCTGGCGTTGCGCTGGATCTCCTCGACAGTGAGCATCGGCCGGAGCTTGTTCTTATCGCTCGGGTCGCCAATGAGGGCGGTGTAATCGCCGATGAGGAAGATGCAGTGGTGGCCGAACTGCTGGAACTGGCGCAGCTTCCTCAGCGGCACCGTGTGCCCGAGGGTCAGCGAAGTCGCCGTTGGGTCGATCCCGAGATACACCTTGAGCGGCCGGTCGAGTTCGAGGGCGGCTCGGAGCTCGCGCTCCATCTGCCGCCGGAGGAGGGCGTCGCCGTAGTCCACGCCGCTCATCAGGACCATCAGTTGCTCATCGACGGGCGTCATCTTCCGGGTCACTTCACGAGCTCCCGGGCGGATTCGACGTCCCTGGCAATCTGTTCCTTCAAGGCATCTACGGAATCAAACTTCACTTCGCCGCGCACGCGCTCCAGGATTTCGAGGTCCATGCGTTCTCCGTAAATGTCGCCCTCGAAGTCGAGGAGGTAGGTCTCGATCGAGATATGGCCCTCGTCGAAGGTTGGCCGCCGGCCGATGTTCGTCGCTCCGGTGAGGACGTGGCCGGCTACCCGCGCTCGCGTCGCGTAGACGCCAATGGCTGGTAGCGCGCGGTCTGCCGCGACAGAGATGTTCGCCGTTGGGAAACCAATCGTCCTGCCGCGTTCGAAGCCGTGTACGACCGGCCCGCCGATGCGATACGGGCGACCGAGGAGCGAGTTCACACGGGCCATGTCGCCCTCAGCCAGCGCGCGCCTGACGGCGGTGGAGCTGTAACGCTCGTGGTCGTGCATCAGCGGCTCGATCTGGATTACCTCGAATCCGCGCTGGGCCCCGAGGTGGCGCATGCGGTCGGCGGTGTCCTTCGGTGCGCCGCGGCCGAAGGCCGCATCAGGCCCGAGCACCATCAGGCGCATGCGCAACAGGTCCACGAAGGCGCCGGCGAGGTCCTCGCACTCCACTTCGGAAACCTCGCCAGTGAAGGTCAGCGGGATAACCCAGTCGGCTCCCGCGTTGCGCATCAGCTCGATGCGGTCTTCGAGCGAGGTGAGGTAGCTTGGCGCGATTTCCGGGCGAAGGACGGTGATGGGATGCGGGTGGAGCGTTACCACGCCAGGCGAGAGGGCCCGCTTCTTCGCTTCGTCACGAAGGCGGCCGAGGAGCGCCTGGTGGCCGAGGTGCACGCCATCGAGCACGCCGATGGTGAGGGCCGTCTCTGGCCCGGGCGCGCCGGCGCTGAGCTGCGCGTGCGTGAACGACGGGATGGTCATCGTGCCACACAGCCTATCAACGGCGGGTGGCTCGCGCATGTATGGTGCATTTGGCCCTCACGCGAGGGTTCCCGTAACGACATTATGCATACGGTCCCGGTGGACCGGAGGGAGCACGAAGCCTTGGACGATCAAACCGCCGCGATGCAGGCCCGCATTCAGCCGTTCTTCGGGGGCGCCCTGGGCGTGCGCCTCACTTCCGTCACCGAGGAAGGGGTGACCGCCGAGTTGCTCGTCCGCGATGACCTCTGCACCGTTCCAGGCGTTTGTCACGGCGGTGCGCTGATGGCCTTCGCCGATCAGCTTGGCGCTGTGGGGACCAGCATGCACCTGCCGCCCGGCGCCGGCACGACCACCATTGAGTCGAAGACCAACTTCTACCGCCCGGGCATCGCCGGCACCACGCTCACCGCCGAGTGCAGGCCGGTGAACCTCGGGAGGCGGCTTCACACCTGGCAGACCAACATCCGGGGGGCTGACGGAAAACTGGTGGCGCAGGTCACCCAGACGCAGATGGTCCTGGAAGGCTGAAGTGTTTCTCTGTTCAGGAGATGAATCTGAGAAGTAACCCCGAGTAGCCTTCGTAGATTCAGTCGCGGAGGCTACTCCGGGGTTACCGGGGCTCGAAACCGCGGCTACCGCGTTGATGGGGAATCGCTCCCTGAATCCTCGAACGGATGGCACGGTTGGGTGAGAAGGTGAGATTCGCCGTGAACTGCCGTCTCAGCGTTGCCATTTGGTCGATGGTGTCAGCGGCAGCCGGCGCCTCCAAGGGCCGCGTGACGCCTCGCGCGCCACTGTCCGTAGGAAGGAGTGCGGTTAGGCTCCCGGTACATGCGGGTCAGGTTGCTCCTCGTTGCCGGCTGGGCAGCGCTCATCTTCATCGGCTCCAGTTTCCCCAACCCGCCCGGCGCCACCGGCGGCGAGTGGCAGTATGACCTTGCCCACATGATCGAGTACGCGGTGTTGGGCGGGCTGACGTTCATGGCAGCTCGCGCCTACCGACCTGCAGCTCCGTTGCTGGCACTGGGCCTCGCCGCGTGGGCGTTCGCCGTGCTCTACGGCATGAGCGACGAGTTCCACCAGTCATTCGTGCCCAACCGGGATGCGAACTGGTGGGATGTGGGGTTCGATGCGCTGGGGGCGGCGCTTGGTATTGGAGCCGCCGTAACCATTAACGCGGTCAGTCCAAAACCCGCGTTCCACAGTCCCAAATGACTCAGCCGCCCACCGGCGCCAGCGCCACCACCGTGATGTCAGCCCACGCGCCGCTTTGCTCCGCGTCGCATTCGCCTGAGCGGATCAGCTCAAGCACCGCCATGAAACTCACCACCACCTCGAGCCTGGTGGTGCACTCCATCATCATCCGCCGGAACGAGAACCGCCCCCTGCGCTGGAGGCGCTCGCGGAAGTCCATGAGCCGCTCGCTCAAGGTCATCGTCGTATCGCGCTGGATGACTGCGCGTGGCCGAGCTTCCGCCGGCTTCTTGTTCAGGACATCGAGCATGATGGCGCGCAGCCGCTCCATCGTGACGTTTTGGAGGCCCGTGCCTTCCGGGACTTCAGGCGGAGGCGCAAGGCGCGTGTAGATGCGCGCGCCTTCTTCCTGACGCTCTTCGAGCATGTCGGCTACCTCCGCGAATCGTTTGTACTCGCGGAGCAGGTCCACCAGTTCGCGGCCGACATCGTCGTCGTCGAGTTGCTCACCCTCGGCCTGGGGCGGCCGAGGGAGCAACGCGCGCGACTTCAGGTAGATGAGCTTCGCACCCACTGAAACGAACTCGGCCAGCGCCTGCGGATCGAACTTCTCGCCTTCGCGAATTGCCCGCAGGTACTGGTCGGTCACGGAGACGAGCGACACCGCGGTGATGTCGAGGTCGTCCCGTTCGATGAGATAGAGGAGAAGGTCCAGGGGGCCCTGGAACACGGGCAGGGTAATTTCGGCCATGACTCCCGACGGGCCAGCACCCCCCCGCAGGGGCGCCCCCGACCTGGTCTTCCGACCCTCTCCGTTATCGTACCGCGGCAGGCGTCCTCACCCCGGTGAGTGTCCTCTCGACGGCGGCAGCGACAGCGGCGACCGAGCGCATCATTATCCCGAACTTCTCATAGGTCAACGACTGAGCGCCATCGCTGAGTGCGTGTTCGGGGTTGTTATGCACTTCGATCATCAGGCCATCCGCGCCCGCGGCGATGCCCGCCATGGCGACTGGCGTCACCAGGCCAACCTTCCCCGTGCCGTGGCTCGGGTCGGCGATGACGGGCAGATGGCTCAGCTCCTTCACGAGAGGGATCGCGTTCACGTCGAACGTGTTGCGGTAGGCGGTTTCGAATGTACGGATACCGCGTTCGCACAGGATAACGTTTGGATTGCCCTGCGCGAGGATGTACTCGGCCGCCAGCAGCCACTCCTCTATCTGACCACTGAGCGCGCGCTTGAGCATCACCGGCTTCTTCACCTTGCCAACTTCGTCCAGCAGGATGAAGTTCTGCATGTTGCGCGCGCCGATCTGGATGACGTCCGTGTAGCGGCAAACGGCGTCGATATCGCGCACGCTCATGAGTTCGGTGATGACGGGAAGGCCGGTTTCCGCCCCGGCCGCCGCAAGGTACGCCAAACCTTCTGGCCCGAGCCCGCGGAAGGCGTAGGGCGAGGAGCGGGGCTTGTAGGCGCCGCCGCGGAGCATGTTGGCGCCCGCGGCCTTGACTGCCCGCGCGGCATCGAAGATGTGCGCCTCGTCCTCGATCGAGCACGGGCCGGCCATGACGGCCAGTTCAACGCCGCCGACGGACACGCCCTGGCCGACTTCGACGACGGTGTTCGCCGGGTGGAACTCGCGGCTGACGAGCTTGTACGGTTTCGTGACGCGATGGACGGACTCGACATGCGGAAGCGCTTCGAAGACGTCCTGCAGCGTCGGGTCATCGGGGCCGATGACTCCGATAATGCTGCGCTCGGTGCCGACTGAGAGGTGCGCGGTGCGCCCGGTCTGCTCGACGCGGGCGACGATGTGGTCCAAATCATCCGGAGTGGCATCCGGGGAAACGACAATGATCACAGGTGGTTCTCCACTGGAACGCGGATGGGCGGCAGCCCGGTCCGGGGATGTGCCGCCCAATGGCGGCTTCGGCGGTGTGAGTACGCCGGAATTCACACAGGGACTCCGATCGTGACGCGCGGCACAGCCGATATAGCTGGCGCGGATCGAACTGGTTCGAGACGAGGTTTGTGTTGCTAGCCTTCGCGAACCTGGAGCCCAAAAACTCCGGTCTGCGGGCAGCCATATCCGCGGCCCACGAGGGGCCAACGCCACGCCCATCGGCGCTCGTTTTCCCACGTGTGGGCCGCATTCACCTGTCCGCTAACGACCGGAGACATCCTCCACAAACTCCCTGACGCGTTTCGCCCGTTCTTCTGCCGGCGCGGCGTCAATGGTGGCGATTATAGCAGTACCGACGGCGACTGCATCCGCGACCTCTCGCACAATGTCTGCCTGGGCTCGCGTGTTCACCCCGAAACCGACGGTGAGCGGCAGATCTGTGTGGCTCCGCACACGTGCTATGAACCCCGGCAGGTCGCTATTCGACTCGATGGTCTTGCTTCCGGTGGTGCCGGTCACACTCACGCAGTACATCCAGGAGTCGGCCGCTTTCGCCAGGATCTCGATGCGCGCGTCACGGCTCGTGGGGGCGACGAGGGGGATGAAGCTCATGTCGTTGGCGCGGCACGCGGCAATGAAGTTGCCGGCTTCCTCCGGCGGCAGGTCCACGATGATGAAGCCGTCGGCGCCCGCGGCTTTGGCCTCGGCGATTGCGCGCTCTTCGCCACGTGCCAGCAGTGGGTTGTAGTAGCCCATGAAAACGACGGGGCAGGTCAGGCCCTTCTCGCGGGCTTCCTTGACGAGCCGGAAGCAGCCGAGGAGCGAGATGCCGTTGGCCAGCGCGATGGTGTTGGCGTGCTGGATCGTGGCGCCGTCGGCCAGCGGGTCCGTGAAGGGCATGCCTATCTCGATGATGTCGGCGCCGCCTTCCTGCGCCGCGAGAAGGATCGGCACCGTGTCGTCCATGGTGGGATAACCGGCGGTGACGTAGGGGATGAAGAGCTTCCGCCCGGATTTGCGGGCTTCTTCGAACAGGTCGCGCATGCGCTTGGACATCGTCAGTTCCTCGCCAGGAGAAGGATAAAGCTGAGCAGGTTGAACATGCTGTGGAAGGCGATCGCGTCCCAGAGCGAACCGCTTCGCCAGTAGAGCCAGCAGAGGGTGATTCCGACGAGCGTGAACGGGATCAGCGTCGAAGCGTCAAGGTGCGAGAGCGCGAAGAGCGCGCTCGAAACGGCCGCAGCCGGCCAGAACCCCCAGCTCGCGAATCCTCCGAAGACAAAGCCGCGATAGAAGACTTCTTCGCCGAGCGGGGCCGCAACCACCGTGGTCAGGCCGTACAGGACCAGCGCGAAGCCGTCACGCGACGTCGCGTCGAGCACCGCCGGCTCGCCCTTCAGCGCTTCGAGGCCGGGGGCGTCGACGAGGCGCAGATATGCCCCGATCAGGAGATAGACAACCGCCACGGCTATTCCGGGGACCCAGAGCCGGTCGAAATCGAAACGGTCGAGGCCGAGGTAGCGGCTGAAGCGGGCGAACCGCTGACGGCTGGCGAGGAGGGCGGAGCTGACGAACAGGCTGGCCGAGATGATCGCGAGCACCCATGCCACCCGCGCGGCGACCACGCTGCCCAGGATTCGCGGGGGGTCGTCGAACCTGGAACCGGGAACCGAGTTGGCGAGCCGGAGGTCCGCGTACTTCGCCACGGCCGCCGCCTTATCGAACGCGGTGCCGATGTCGGCATAGTCGGGCCCGCCGCCGAAAAGCTGCGATACCGGGCCGATCAGCAGCCTCGGGACGATATAGGCGAAGACGGCGAGCCACAGCCCGACGAGCACCGACAGTTCGCCCCAGGGCGGTACGGCCATGCGCCGCTCGCCTATCATCGCGTCGATACCAGGTAGGCCATGCTCACGCCGTTGAAGAGGAAGTGGAAGAGCATCGAGTCCCAGAGGCTGCCCTTCCGCCAGTAGAGGTAGCACATCAGCGTCGCGATGCCGACGAACGGGATGAAGCTGCCGGGGTCGAA